>PHCF01000050.1 GCA_002842145.1 Betaproteobacteria bacterium HGW-Betaproteobacteria-6
GACACAGGCGGAAGAACTCCGTGTCGCCATTGTCGATGGTCAGAAACTGATTGATCTCGACATTGAATCCGCCGCCAAGGAACAACGCAAAAGCAACATTTACAAGGGTGTCATCACCCGCATCGAACCTTCGCTCGAAGCCTGCTTCGTCGACTACGGTGCCGACCGCCACGGCTTCCTTCCTTTCAAGGAAGTCTCCCGCGCCTACTTTCAGCCGGGCACCGAAGCCGGCCGCGCCCGAATACAGGATGCGCTGAAGGAAGGTCAGGAACTCATCGTCCAGGTCGACAAGGACGAACGCGGCAACAAGGGCGCCGCCCTCACCACCTACGTTTCTCTGGCCGGTCGTTATCTCGTACTGATGCCGAACAACCCGCGCGGCGGCGGCGTTTCCCGTCGCGTTGATGGTGACGAGCGCGCCGAACTGCGCGACGTCATGGATCAGCTTGAAGTGCCCAACGGCATGAGCCTGATTGCCCGCACTGCTGCTATCGGCCGTCAAGCTGAAGAATTGCAGTGGGACCTGAACTACCTGATGCAACTGTGGACCGCTATCGATGGCGCAGCCCAGCAGCAAAGCGGCGCCTTCCTGATCTATCTCGAAGGCAGCCTGGTCATTCGTGCCATCCGCGACTACTTCCAACCGGATATTGGCGAAATCCTGATCGATACCGACGAAGTTTACGAACAGGCCCGTGCCTTCATGGGCACGGTCATGCCGGGCAACGTCAATAGGGTAAAACGCTACCGCGACGACGTGCCGTTGTTTTCGCGTTTCCAGATCGAACATCAGATCGAGACCGCCTTTGCCCGTCAGGTCAACCTGCCGTCCGGAGGCGCCATCGTCATCGACCATACTGAAGCACTGGTTGCGGTCGATGTGAACTCCGGTCGCTCGACCAAGGGTTCAGACATCGAGGAAACCGCTCTCAAGACCAATCAGGAAGCGGCCGACGAACTGGCCCGCCAATTGCGCCTGCGCGACCTTGGCGGCCTGATTGTCATCGATTTCATCGACATGGAAAGCCAGAAAAACCAGCGCGACGTCGAAAATCGCCTGCGCGACGGCCTGCGTTTCGACCGTGCCCGAGTTCAGATGGGCAAGATCAGCCGCTTCGGCCTGATGGAACTGTCCCGTCAGCGTCTGCGTCCCGCCCTCGCCGAAACCAGCTACATCCCCTGCCCGCGCTGTACCGGCACCGGCCACATTCGCTCTGCCGAATCGGCGGCATTACACATCCTGCGCATTCTCGAAGAGGAGGCAATGAAGGAGAATACTGGCGCCGTACACGTTCAGGTTCCAGTCGATGTCGCCACCTTCCTGCTCAACGAAAAACGCCCTGACATCCAGGCGATCGAGTTGCGCCACAGGGTCACCATCCTGCTCATCCCCAACATCCACCTCGAAACGCCTGCTCACACCATTACCCGCCTGCGCCATGACGACCTGAATCATGATGACCCGCAGAAGCCTTCATACCGCATGGTCGACATGCCTATCGAGGAAGCCATCAAGCAGGCCACCCAACAAGAAGCCGCCAAACCACGCCAGGAAGCCGCAATCAAGGGCATCTCCCCGGATCAGCCGGCACCTATGCTTCCGGAAAAATCGGACGCTCCTGCGGCTGCCGCCGCTCAACAGGAAGCCGGCCTGTTCTCCAAGATATTCTCGTGGTTCCGTTCACCAGCCAAAGCGGTCGAACCCGTAGTTGCCCCAGAACCCGCCAGGAAGCCCCGTGAAGGCCGCGGCGAAGGTCGGCGCGATCGCGATGGCCGTCGCGGTGGACGCAATGCCAACAAACGCGACGAAGAACGTAGCGAGCGCAATAAGGATCGCGGCAATCGCAATGAGCGCAATGCGGAAAAATCGCCATCCGACGAGGCTGCTTCTGGCCATAACGAGCGCCAGGAACGACGCCCACGTGGCGAGCGGAAGCCGCGTGCTGAGCGACCGCAAGCTGAGACCAACGAGAACAAACTTACGCAACAGGTGGCAGCAGCCGATCAATCCGGATCAATCGCGCCGCTGACCGGCAACGAAGCTCAGGACACCGCTGGCGAGGAGCAAGGAAATCGCCGTCGCGGTCGTCGTGGTGGCCGAGGCCGAGGCGAGCGTCGCAACGAGGCAGAAACCGTTGCTGCCGCCGTTGTAGAGGCTAGCGAAGTCGCCGCACCGGCTAATGTACCTGCCGAACAGGTTAGCAGCGAACCTGTAGTCGTTATGATTCCGGCCATCGAGCCTGTTGCGCCTGCCCCTGAAGCAGAAGCACCTGTCCCGGCACCGGTCGCCGAACCCGTTGCGGTTGTAATAGAAGAAATGGCCCCGGCTACCCCACCGACCGCGGTGGAAGCAGAGTTGCCTGAAATCGCTACGGTCGACGTTCAGGAAGCCCCGAAAACCGTAGCGCAGCCAGTTCCCGTCGCACAGGAACCGGTGGATATTGAATCCGCCTTGGCTGAAAGCGGACTTGTTCTGGTTCAGACGTCAGCGCCTGCGAACCCCATTGCTCAAGCTGAGCCACCGGTGAAACTGGGGCGTCCGCGCAAGCAGAAACCAGTCAGCGAACAGGCTGAAAATGAACCTTTAGTCATGGTTGAAACCGGGAAATAATCGGGCAATCAGTCTCGCTACCCAGACAATGAAGGGGCTCCCGTGGGAGCCCCTTCTTTTATGCTGAAATCAGGTGTTCCCCAATTTCTTTTTTATCGCCTCGACAAGCCCCTGCGAGGCGTCCTCCACCATGTCAAGGACAAGATCGAAGCCATGACCCAAGCCGTAATACGGGTCAGGAACTTCTTCATCATCGAAATTTTTTGAATAGCTCATAAACAGCCCGATGCGCTTTTGCTGCTCAGGCGTCGCCATCCGCATCAGATTGTCAAGATTGCTCTTGTCCATCGCCAAAATCAGATCGAAATAGTCGAGATCCTGCCGAGCCACCTTTCGGGCTCGCAACTGTGACAGATTGTAGCCCCTTGCTGCTGCGGCTCGTTGCGTCCGCGAGTCAGGTGCTTCGCCCACATGGTAACCATGTGTCCCAGCAGAATCAACTTCAACTTTACCGCCCATATTATTGATTTTTATAAAATACTTAAAAACACCTTCAGCTGTCGGTGATCTGCAGATATTACCCATGCAGACAAGAAGCACGCGATAGCTCATTTTGTCTCTCCATCCGGGTCGTGTCGCGCCACACCGAATACCCGCTCCTTCAAACGAAACAGGTCGTCGCGGGCTGCCGCCGCTTTTTCGAATTCCAGGTTCTTCGCGCACTCCAGCATTGATTTCTCCAGGCGCTTGATTTCCCTGGCCACTGTCTTCTCGTCCATGGCCTCGTAAACTGCCAACTGCTGAGCAGCCCTCCGCTCGGTCTGGACCGATTCCGCATCATAAACCCCATCGATGATGTCCTTGATTTTCTTGGATACCCCGCGTGGCGTGATGCCGTGCGCCAGATTAAAGCTAATTTGCTTTTCCCGGCGCCGCCCGGTCTCAGCAATCGCTTGCTGCATGGACTTGGTTATCGTATCAGCGTAGAGAATCGCCGTGCCATGAATATGGCGAGCGGCACGTCCGATTGTCTGAATAAGCGACCGTTCCGAACGAAGAAACCCCTCCTTGTCGGCATCCAGGATCGCCACCAGAGACACCTCCGGAATATCCAGCCCCTCGCGCAGCAAATTGATACCGACAAGAACATCGAACTCGCCGATACGCAGATCACGAATGATTTCTACCCGTTCCACGGTATCGATGTCCGAATGCAGGTAGCGAACCTTGATATTGCTGTCTGCAAGAAAGTCCGTCAGATCCTCTGACATACGCTTGGTCAGCGTGGTGACCAGCACCCGTTCGCCAACGGCCACTCGCATGCCGATTTCCGCCAGCAAATTATCGACCTGGGTCGAGGCAGGTCGAACAATGACCTCAGGATCGATCAAGCCAGTAGGGCGAACCACCTGCTCAACCACTTGGCCGGCATGCTGTTGCTCATAGTCTGCAGGTGTAGCCGAGACAAAGATGGTTTGGCGCATATGCGCCTCGAATTCGGCGAACTTCAACGGACGGTTATCCAGGGCAGATGGCAGGCGAAAGCCATAATCCACAAGATTTTCCTTGCGCGACCGATCACCCTTGTACATTCCGCCGACCTGTCCGATGCCAACATGCGACTCATCGATGAACATCAAGGCATCTGCCGGCAGATAGTCGATCAATGTTGGTGGCGACTCTCCGGCCTTGCGCCCGGAAAAATGTCTTGAGTAATTCTCAATGCCCTTGCAAAAGCCAATCTGGTCGAGCATTTCAAGATCAAACCGGGTGCGTTGCTCAATGCGTTGCGCTTCGACCAACTTGTTGTTCTGGACAAAAAAGTCAATCCGTTCACGCAACTCTTCCTTTATCGCTTCTATGGCGCGTAGCACGGTGCCACGCGGCGTGACGTAATGTGATGCTGGAAACACGGTGAAACGAAGAGCTTTGTGTAGTAGATGCCCCGTTAACGGATCGAAAAACTGCAGCGACTCAACCTCATCATCGAACAGGGAAACACGAATGGCGTGCTCGGCATGCTCAGCAGGAAAAATGTCAATAATGTCTCCCCGAACGCGAAAGGTGCCTCGATGAAAATCCATCTCGTTGCGTTCGTACTGCATGTCGGTGAGGCGTTTGACGATGGCTCGCTGATCCAGTCTATCCCCGACACGCATGGTCAGAATCATGTTGTGATATTCGTCACGATCACCGATACCGTAGATGCAGGAAACCGTGGCGACAATGACTACATCCCGTCTTTCGATCAGGCTTTTCGTCGCCGACAGACGCATTTGCTCGATGTGTTCGTTGATGGAGCTGTCCTTCTCGATGAACAAGTCGCGTGAAGGAACATAGGCCTCAGGCTGATAGTAGTCGTAGTACGAAACGAAGTACTCCACAGCATTTTCCGGAAAAAATTCCTTGAATTCCGAATACAACTGCGCCGCTAGCGTCTTGTTCGGGGCTAGCACCAAGGCCGGACGACCAGTACGGGCAATGACGTTGGCCATCGTATACGTCTTCCCCGAGCCGGTTACGCCAAGCAAAGTCTGGAATGAAAGACCATCCTCCAGCCCCTCGACAAGTTGCCTGATCGCCTCGGGCTGATCGCCCGCAGGAGGAAAGGGTTGATGCAATCGAAATGGGCTGCCATCAAAGCAGGCAACCGGAGTGATGTTGTTGGTTTCGCTCATGCTAGAATTCTTCGGTTTTTTCGTCGCGCAGCAAATCGGCTACGCGGACATTGTTTGTATTATTTCACGGAGTTCCTATGTCCTCTTCGATCTTCGCAGCGGTGGAAATGGCCCCGCGCGATCCTATCCTCGGCCTGAACGAAGCTTTCAACGCCGATGCGCGAACCACCAAGGTCAACCTCGGCGTTGGTGTGTACTTCGACGACAACGGAAAAATCCCTTTGCTGGCAGCAGTCAAGGCCGCAGAAGACGCTCGCGTGAAAGCAGCCTTGCCGCGCGGCTACCAGCCGATCGAAGGCTCCCCCGCCTACAACCAGGCAGTTCAAAATCTGTTGCTGGGCAAGGATTCTGCCCTGATTGCCAATGGTCAGGTTATCACTGCTCAAGCTCTGGGTGGCACCGGCGCACTGAAAATTGGTGCCGACTATCTGAAGCGCCTGAAGCCGGATGCCAAGGTCTATATCAGTGACCCTTCCTGGGAAAATCACCGCGCCCTATTCGAATCAGCCGGTTTCGTAGTTGAAAGCTATCCGTACTACGATGCCGAAACGCGCGGTGTCAATTTTGCCGGCCTGACAGCCTGCCTGAACGGTCTGGCCGCCGGCTCCATCATCCTTCTCCATGCCTGCTGCCACAACCCGACAGGCGCCGACCTGACAGATGCCCAGTGGGGCGAAATCGTTGGCATCTGCCAGGAGCGCGGCCTGGTACCCTTCCTGGACATGGCCTATCAGGGCTTTGCCGATGGCATCGACGCCGATGCTGTGGCCGTTCGTGCCTTTTCCGCTTCCGGTTTGCAATTCTTCGCTTCCAGTTCGTTCTCCAAGAATTTCTCACTGTATGGCGAGCGTGTCGGTGCCCTGTCCATCGTCACCTCGAGTAAGGAAGAATCGGCCCGGGTTCTTTCGCAAGTCAAGCGTGTGATCCGCACCAATTACTCCAACCCGCCCACTCATGGCGGTGCGCTGGTTGCCGGTGTTCTCGCCTCCGCAGAACTGCGACAGCTTTGGGAAACCGAACTCGCCGGCATGCGTGATCGCATTCGCGCCATGCGTACCGGCTTGGTCGATGCCATCAAGGCCCAGGGCGTTGCCCAGGACTTCTCCTTCGTTGCCCAGCAGCGCGGTATGTTCTCCTACACCGGCCTGACCGTTGCCCAAGTTGATCGTATGCGTGATGAGTTTGGCATCTACGCCGTGTCAACCGGCCGAATCTGCCTGGCCGCACTGAACACCAAGAACCTGGATTATGTAGCCAAGGCTATTGCCGCCGTCACCAAGGGGTGATTGGCTCAGCAACCAAAATACGAAAGGGCGGAACCCAAGTTCCGCCCTTTTTTATTTCCGTGTCGTCGCACTGAGATTAGGTAAGGTGCCAAAAACACGAACTGACGCATTCTGGCTCGACACCGACGTTTGCATCGTAACGGACATCACCCCTTCAACCTCCCCGTTGCGCGCCGTGTTGAATTGCCCTGCCGCAGTAACCATTCCGGCATCCATTCTGATCTCTCGACCAACCACCCGGCTCGGGCTGATATTGATGGTCGAGCGCAGGCTATCAAATTTGGTCACCCCTCCCTGCACCTCGGACACGCCACCACGGCGAACCGCCTCGCCAAGATCTACGCCATGAAAAGCACCACGAGTGATTTCCATAGCCAAAACTGCCTCAAGATTACGCCACAAGCCGTCCCAGTCACGCCCGCTTGAACGCAAGCGCACCGAACCGCTCATATCTCCGTCGAGCATTAACGCGGGGGCGAAAGCGTCACTAACCTTGCGGCTATCGAGCCGGCTGTATGTACCATCACCCGCCATTGACAAGTCGTTGCTCCAGTCGAGAAGCCAGTTGCCACGCAAAATCCCCCCAAGGAAGGTGGTATCGATGTCCTGAATTAGCAACTTGTCTTTCTGCAAAATGCCTTTGGCCTGCAGCGAGGCGAACGAAATCGAGCTTCCTGCCGGCGACCACGCCCGACCTTCGATAATCAAACCAAGCCCCTGACTATTCGGTTGGGCGTTAACGAGCACGCTACGGTCTACTGACTCGAAGGTGGCATTTTCGATCACACCATCCTGAGTCATTGTTATATCGCCAAAAAGATCATCGATAGCAAGACTGTCACCGAGGGTGAGTTGCAAGTTTTCGATCACCAGCTTCCTGGCGATCACCTCCTGATTACCTGCCTCCTGACCCATGAACATTGGCATGGAGACAAGGCTGTTGGCAGGCAATCTAACGCGGGAGACTTCAATTTTTCCAAATTGATATGGTGCATTGCCCAACAGCATAAGCGGCGAGAATATGCGCACCTCAGCAATATTGCCGCTACCCGACTCTCCAAGATGAACTCCTGTCAGTTTCAGCGCCGGACTCGGGAATAAAGCGACACTGACAGAATCTATTTTTACGGGAGTTTTGAGCATTCGCGCCGCCGAAGCCTCGAGACCTGGTTTGAACTGCTCATAGGGATAGAAAATAACGGCAACAACTAGTGTGGCCAGTAGCACCAAGATCCCTGGTAACAACCTACGCCCTGCCGACTTGCCTTGGCGGTCAGGCAGGAGTTCTGATTCTCGTTTGTCGCCAATTACCGATGCCTCGGTAGCATTGATGGATGGCGACGGAAGAATAGGCTTGCCAAAGGAAGAGAAATTGCTCGCGACACCATCACCCCATCTTGACTCGCGTGCCCCCAGTGATTTCGGCCCGAAAGTAGAAAACTGTGACATCGGAGGCGCCGGTTCGGGCATTGCCGATTGCGCCTCTGCCTTCTTGCCCACATCCCGCATCGACACGGCATCCACGGATGGTGCGATATACCCGCCCTCTTCCAACTCCCGCAACGCAGACAGAACCAGCCGAGGGTTACCGATCTTTTCGGTCAACTCCTCGACCGTCATCTTTCCGTCGACCTGCACCAAGACCATGCGCAGATTGCGCTGGACTACTCGGGTACTCTGACGAACAGCCTCATCGCCAGTCGGCGTTTTTGCATAAACCAGATAGGAATCCATAAACCCGTATATTCTTCTTAAAACACCACTAGACGCTTGACACGAGGGGATTCTACTCCTATAATGTGCGCCTCTGTTCCTCGATAGCTCAGTCGGTAGAGCGCCGGACTGTTAATCCGTAGGTCCCTGGTTCGAGCCCAGGTCGGGGAGCCAGAGACCCAAGCACTTAGCCCAGCCAAATTGGTTGGGCTTTTTGCTTTTCAGGGTCATCGTAGCAGAAGCGCGGCCAAGAAATGACTCTGGCCAATCTCCCCTAAGCTACCCCCATGTAGCGCATCCTACTGAAGCGGGCATACGTAGCTTCAATACCTCCGAGCTGAAAACCTTGTTTTCTTGATGAATGATAGCAGCATTCATCATGCGATTTCGCCGACGGAAAAGCGATGCCGTTTCCTTCGATTTCGACACATAAATTGATGCCGACGCTGTTCCGGTCACTATCTCCGACGATTCGCTTTGGAGGGGCCGCCGAAGTCGCGCACTTTTCTAATTTCACGGCTTTGTACTGACCGAAGATTTTCTTCTGCAATTCGATCTGCTCGCTACACCCGCGTATAGTTGAGCGGCATCCGCCCACCCCGACACCCCGCGGCGCTTTACCGAGCGAGCCGGAGCAGTTGCGGCAGAACAAAAGGAACATCAGTTGATATCGCACCTCTACCCACTGGCGGCATTACTTGCCGGAGTTGCTTTCCTGCTCCTCGGCAATGGCCTGCTCGGCACCTTGCTCGCAGTGCGAGGTGGCATCGAAGGCTTCAGTTCTCACGCACTTGGCATCTTGGGTTCAATGTACTTCGTCGGTTTTCTGGCAGGCACCTACCTTGGGCCGCTGATGATCCGGCGAGTCGGGCATGTCAGGGCTTTTTCCTTCTTCACCGCCATCATCGCCTGTGCAGTGCTTCTTCACGAGTTGCTGCCGATTCCCTGGGTTTGGGGATTGTTGCGGGCGCTAACCGGCATGGCCATGGTCGGTCTGTACACAACCATCGAGAGCTGGCTGAACAGTTATGCGCCGAGTGCCCAGCGTACTCAGATATTTGCCGCGTACATGGCGGTCAATCTTGCCTCGCTGGCCGTCTCCCAGCAATTCATCAACTGGGCAACCCCGGAGGGGCACACGCTTTTCGCCATCGCCGCGCTGAGTTTTTGCATGGCAGCGCTGCCGGTTTCTGCCACCCGGCTAACCCAGCCGGTCATTCATCAGGTTGCAGTTCTTCACCTCAAGCACCTTTACAACACGGCACCGGTCGCCGTCGTCGCCTCGCTGATTTCGGGTCTCGCCCAAGGCGCCTTCTGGAGTCTGGCCGCAGTCTGGGCCGACAAGATCAGCGCCGGCACCGAGGGCGTAGCCTGGTTCATGAGCATGACTATCATCGGCGGCGCGGTATTCCAGTGGCCGATCGGTTTCATGACCGACCGTCTGGAGCGCGGCCACGTGATCACCGTGGTGTCGCTGATTGCCGCAGCGCTGGCGATTCTGCTGCTCTTTGCCGGGCAACATGGCGGCAAGGTGGCGGCCATTGCCGGCTTCGTCTACGGCGGCTTCGCATTTTCGCTGTACCCGATGGCCGTGGCCCGGATGATGGACCGGCTTGACCCCAAGGACGTGGTCTCGGGCAGCGCCGGGCTGCTGCTGATGCACGGTTGCGGCGCCATCGTCGGGCCGCTGATCGCCGGGGTCGGCATGACCGCCTTCGGCCCTGAAGCCCTGCCCGCCTGGTTTGCGATCAGCGAGGTCGGACTGGCCATCGCCGCCTGGATTCTCGGCCGCCAGATCCCCAACGACATAGAGCACCAGACCCGCTTCGTCCCCATGGTGCGCACGGCCTCGACCGCTTTCGAGATGATCAACCCGGAGCCGGCAGGCGGCACCGAAAGCCGCTAGCACAAACCGGCTGAAGGAACCGGATCTGGCCCCGGCATTTGACGGGCGGCGCCATGCTTTGGGATACTTTGGGTCGGATGCCTTGGAATTCGAGGTTCTCCAGCCCATTCGACGACGACCGGATCTGCAATTTTTTCCGGTTGCATCCGTTCCGCACGGGGCTTGCAGGCCACGCCTACGATGGTCGGTCCCGGAACATCACCTGATAACGAAGCGCGTGTCCCGACTGCCTGCTTTGGCAAGGTCGGGGCGCTCATGATCATGGGGAGACGAACGATGAACAGACGGTTCATGAATTTCACCGGCAAGCGCAACCAGCAGCGCGGATTTTCGGCGCTACGGACACTGATCCTCGCCGGTTTGCTGTGCGGCCTACCGATTGCTGCGGTCAACGCCGAAACACTGGCCATTTCCTGCGGTGCGGTCGGCCAGGAATTGCAATTGTGCAAGGAAGGCACGGAAGCCTGGGCGAAGCACACCGGCAATCAGGTCAAGGTGATTTCGACACCCAACTCGGCAACCGAGCGGCTGGCCCTTTACCAACAAATCCTCGCCGCACAGTCGCCGGAAATTGATGTTTTCCAGATCGACATCATCTGGCCGGGCATTCTGGCCAACCATTTCATCGACCTTGCACCGCACATCGATGCGGCAACCATCGGCGAGCATTTCCCGGCCATCGTCGCCAACAACACGGTCAAGGGTAAACTGGTGGCCATGCCATGGTTTACCGATGCCGGCGTGCTCTATTACCGGCAAGACCTGCTCGACAAGTACCACGCCAAGCCGCCGGAAACCTGGAGCGAACTGACCGCCACCGCGCAACGTATCCAGGATGCCGAGCGTGCCGCCGGCAACCCGCGCCTGCAAGGCTTCGTATTTCAGGCCAAGGGTTACGAAGGGCTAACCTGCGATGCGCTGGAATGGGTGGACAGCTTCGGCGGCGGCACACTGGTCGGCGCCGGGGGCAAGGCCAGCATCAACAACCCGCAGGCGGTCGCCGCCCTCAAGATGGCTGCCGGCTGGATCGGTACGATTGCGCCAGAGGGCGTACTCAACTATGACGAGGAAGAAAGCCGCGGTGTCTTCCAGTCCGGCAACGCGGTATTCATGCGCAACTGGCCCTACGCCTGGGCGCTGGCCAACGCCACCGACAGCCCGGTGCGCGGCAAGGTCGGCGTCATCGCCCTGCCCCGGGGCGGCGAAGGCGGCAAGCACAGCGGCGTGCTCGGCGGCTGGAACCTCGCAGTCTCGCGCTATTCGGCGCACCCCGAGCTGGCGGCCGATCTGGTCCGTTATCTGACCAGTCGCGCCGAACAAAAGCGGCGGGCCATCGCCGGGTCGTACAACCCGACCATTCCGGCGCTCTACAAGGATGCCGACGTGCTGGCCGCCGCGCCGTTCTTCGGCCAGCTCTACCCGACTTTCGCCGACGCAGTCGCCCGTCCGTCTCGGCAGACCGGCGCCAAATACAACCGGGTCAGCGCCGATTTCTACAACGCCGTGCGCGACGTGCTGAGCGGCCAGCGTCAGGCCGGCGAAGCACTGGCCGGACTGCAACGCCGGCTCGATCGTCTGTCGCGGGGTGGGCGCTGGTGACGGCCAGCCGCGACAGCGCGCACACCACCCCGCTTTCGCCGCTGAGCCTGCAGCGCATTCGCGCCGCCTGGCACTTCGTCGCGCCGATGTTGCTGGTCCTGGCGCTGGTTGCCGGCTGGCCGCTGTTGCGCACCATGTGGTTCAGCCTGACCGACGCCAACCTCGCCGAGTTGTCCGGCGCCCAATTCATCGGCCTCGACAATTACCGCGCCCTGTTCGACGACCCGGACTGGTGGCAGGCGGTGCGCAATACGCTGATCTTTGCCGGCATTTCGGTCAGCCTCGAAACTGTGCTCGGGCTGATCGTGGCACTCGCCCTTAACGCCCGCTTTCCCGGCCGCGGCCTGCTGCGCGCCGCGATCCTCGTCCCGTGGGCGATCCCGACCGTGGTCTCGGCCAAGATGTGGGGCTGGATGTACAACGACGTGTTCGGCATCTTCAACCACCTGCTGCTCGCCTCCAGCCTGATCGATGTGCCGCTGGCCTGGACGGCTTCGCCCGACCTGGCGCTGGCCGCGATCATTGCCGTCGACGTCTGGAAGACCACGCCGTTCATGGCCTTGCTGCTGCTCGCCGGACTCCAGATGCTGCCGCGCGAATGTTATGAAAGCGCCGCGGTCGATGGCGTGCATCCGGTCAAGGTCTTCTTCCGCATCACCCTGCCCCTGCTCTGGCCAGCGCTGGCCGTTGCGCTGATCTTCCGCCTGCTCGATGCGCTGCGCATCTTCGACCTCGTCTACGTGATGACCGGCAACAGCCGCGACACCATGTCGATGTCGGTCTATGCCCGCCAGCAGCTGGTCGATTTCCAGGATGTCGGCTACGGCTCGGCAGCAGCCACCCTGCTCTTCCTGTTGATCGCCCTGTTCACCGTCGTTTACCTGACCGTGGCCAAGGTCGGGCGGGAGCGATGAGTATGCGCAAATTCCGCCGCTGGCTCGGACGCATCGCCTTCTTCCTGTTGTTGGCGGCGATCGTCGTTTATTCGGTATTCCCGTTCTACTGGGCTGTCGTTTCTTCGCTGAAAACCGGCTCGGCGCTGTTCTCGACCGATTTCTGGCCGCTCGCCCCGGCCTGGTCGAACTACGCAGCGGTTTTTCGCGAGCAGCCCTTCGGCCACAACATTCTCAATTCGCTGTTCGTCGCGCTGGCCACGGTCCTGCTCTCGCTGGCGCTTTCACTCGCCGCCGCCTTCGCGCTGGGGCAGATCAGCTTTCGCGGGCGGACGCCCTTGCAGTTTGCAGTGCTCGGCATTTCGATGTTCCCACAGATCGCGGTGCTTTCCGGCATGTTCGAGCTGGTCCGCGGGTTTGGCCTTTACGACAACCTGTGGTCGCTGGTTTTTTCCTACCTGATCTTCACCCTGCCTTTCACTGTCTGGGTGCTCACCACCTTCATGCGCGAACTGCCGCGCGAGCTGGAAGAAGCGGCCATCGTCGACGGCGCCGGGCCGCTCACCATTCTGCTTGAGGTCTTTTTGCCGCTGATGGGGCCGGCCATGGTCACCACCGGCCTGCTCGCCTTCATCGCCGCCTGGAACGAATTCCTGTTCGCCCTGACCTTCACGCTGTCTTCCGGCCAGCGCACGGTGCCGGTGGCAATTGCCCTGATTTCCGGGGCGAGCAGCCACGAACTGCCGTGGGGCAACATCATGGCGGCCTCGGTGATCGTCACCGTGCCGCTGATCATCCTGGTGCTGATCTTCCAGCGCCGCATCGTCTCCGGCCTGACCGCCGGGGCAGTCAAAGGCTAGCCCGAGGACCCCATGGCCGCCATCACCCTGCGCCAACTCGCCAAACGTTTCGGCAAGACCCAGGTCATCAAGGACATCGACCTGGAGATCGCCGACAAGGAATTCATCGTCTTCGTCGGCCCGTCCGGCTGCGGCAAATCGACCCTCCTGCGCCTGATTGCCGGTTTGGAAGACCTCGACAGTGGCGAGATCCGGTTCGACGGTGCTGCGGTCAACGACCTGAAACCGGCCGAAAGGGGGATCGCCATGGTCTTCCAGTCCTACGCGCTGTACCCGCACATGACGGTCTATCAGAACATGGCCTTCGGGCTCAAGCTGGCCAAGCTCGGCAAGGCCGGGATCGACGAACGGGTGCGCAAGGCGGCCGGCATTTTGCAGATCGAACACCTGCTCGACCGCAAGCCCAAGGCGCTTTCCGGCGGCCAGCGCCAGCGCGTCGCCATCGGCCGCGCCATCGTCCGCCAGCCGCGGGTCTTCCTGTTCGACGAACCGCTCTCCAACCTCGATGCCGCCTTGCGCGTCCAGATGCGCATCGAGATCGCCAAGCTGCACCGCGAACTGGACGCGACGATGATCTACGTCACCCACGACCAGGTCGAGGCGATGACTCTGGCCAGCCGCATCGTCGTGCTCAACGGCGGGCGCATCGAGCAATGCGGCACGCCGCTGACGCTTTACCACCACCCGGCCAACCTGTTCGTTGCCGGCTTCATCGGATCGCCGCAGATGAACTTCCTGCCGGCAACCATCGCGGCGGTCGACGACCGCGAAATCACCGTCGAACTAGCCAACGGCATGCGCCTGCCGGTCGCCGTCCCCGATACACGGAACGCCATGATCGGACAATCCTTGACACTGGGCCTGCGCCCGGAACATCTGCAGGTCGACGGAAACGGCATTGCCAGCCTGAGTGGCCGAATCATGGCCGTCGAAAACCTTGGTAGCGAAAGCTATCTTTACGTCGAACAGGCTCACGGGACGCCGCTCGTCGTCAAGTCAACGGGAAATGCCAGCGCCGGTATCGGTGAGCGTATCTCGGTGGGCATTCCGGCCCACGCCTGCCACTTCTTTAACGCCGACGGCGTGGCGGTTTTTGGCCCAAATTGAGGGTCGACCGTAGCGCTTGGCGAAAAGCCCGATTCGGCCCGACGCAATTGTCAGTGAACTTTTCGTTTTTTGATCTCTCTACTTGTTCAGCCGTGCTCAGGTGCTGATAATCTGCCGCAGATGTCAGGCCCGCACTTTGCGGATTGACCACCAACTAGTCAGCCATGCTCAACGAAACCCTCAGCCCAGAACAAACGCCGTCCGGACTCGCCGATTTCAAACCGGCGGTTGCCGCGTCGCCTGGCACGCATCGCGAAGGGACGCTGCTCGATAAATACGGTCGGCGGATCAGCTATGTTCGTCTGTCGATTACCGACCGCTGCGATTTTCGGTGCACCTACTGCATGGCGGAGGAAATGACCTTTCTGCCGCGTAACGAGGTCATGAGCCTTGAAGAGTGCCTGCGTGTGGCGACAGTATTCGTTGGCCTGGGGGTCACCAAGCTGCGCATAACCGGCGGCGAGCCGCTGGTTCGCAAGGATGCGATGTGGTTGATCGAGCGCCTGGGCGCCCTGCCCGGTCTGGACAATCTGGTGCTGACCACCAACGGTTCGCAACTCGACCGGTTTGCTGCCCCATTACGGGCTGCAGGCGTCAAGCGCATCAACATCAGCCTGGACACCCTGAACCCGGAGCGCTTCAAAAAAATCACCCGGATCGGCGATCTGGCCAAAGTGCTGCGAGGCATCGAGGCAGCGCATCAGGCGGGGTTTCGGCGCACCAAGCTCAATGCCGTGATGATGCGCGGCACCAACGATGACGAGTTCGTCGATCTGGTCAGGTTTGCCGTCGAAAACGAACTGGATATTTCGTTCATCGAAGAAATGCCGCTGGGCGAAATTCACGGGCGCAGCAACACTTACATTTCATCCGAAGAAACGCGCGAAATGCTGTCGCGCCATTTCGAACTGATTCCCTCCACCGAGGATTCCGGTGGGCCGGCGCGTTATTGGCGCATTCCCGGCAGCGAATCACGTGTCGGATTCATCTCGCCACATAGCCACAATTTCTGCGACAGCTGCAACCGAGTGCGGATCACGGCCAAGGGCGAGCTTTATCCATGCCTCGGCCAGAACGATGCGGCCAACCTGTTACCGACGCTACGCGCCGGCGACGACGACACTGCGCTGCGTCAGGCAATTGTCGACAGCATGGGCATCAAGCCCTATGGCCACGACTTTACGCAGCAAATGGATGCGCCGCAGGTCGTCCGCTTCATGTCGATGACCGGCGGCTGAACTCGATTTTGGCCATTTTTTTGGGTTGACCGTAGGATTTACGGATAGACCATGCAGAAACCGATGGCGCTGATCGGCGTCGTCATTTGGCCAAGCAACGTCAAGAAAAACGACAGAAAAAGTAAAAAGGCGACCCAACGGGCCGCCTTTTTGTGTTGCCCGACCCAGGAACGACAGGGTTGGCAAAAACGCATCCTACATCCTTACAGACCGCGCACCGCGCGCTTGCGCTCGATTTCGGTCAGGTAGCGCTTGCGCAGACGAATCGACTTCGGGGTCAGTTCGACCAGCTCATCTTCCTCGATGAACTCGACGGCAGCTTCCAGGCTAAGCTGGACAGCCGGCACCAGGCGAACGGCTTCGTCGGTACCGGAGGCACGGACGTTGGTCAGCTGCTTGCCCTTGATCGGATTGACCACAAGGTCGTTTTCACGGCTGTGGATACCGATGATCATGCCTTCATACAGCTTCTCGCCCGGGCTGACGAACATGCGGCCGCGATCCTGCAGCTTCCACAGTGCGTAGGCGACGGCTTCGCCGTTGTCCTGGGAAATCAGCACACCGTTGCGACGTTCGGCAACGCTGCCATCCTTGACCGGGGCGTATTCGTCGAAGACGTGGCTCATCAGGCCGTTGCCGCGGGTCAGATTCATGAATTCGCCCTGGAAACCGATCAGGCCACGGGCCGGGATGCGGTATTCGATACGGACGCGACCACGACCGTCCGGCACCATGTCCTGCAGGTCGCCGCGACGCATGCCGAGGCTTTCCATGACGCCGCCCTGGGTGTCTTCTTCAACGTCGACGGTCAGCAGTTCGTACGGCTCGCATTCGACGCCATTGATCGTCTTCTTGACGACGCGCGGGCGACCGACGGCCAGCTCGTAGCCTTCGCGACGCATGTTTTCGAGCAGGATGCCGAGGTGAAGTTCGCCACGGCCAGCCACGTCAAACACATCGCCGTTACCCGTGTCATGCACGCGCAGCGCCATGTTGGTCAGCAGTTCTTTGTGCAGACGATCACGGATCTGACGGCTGGTGACGAACTTGCCTTCGGTACCGGCCAGCGGGCTGGTATTGACCATGAACTGCATGGACAGCGTCGGTTCGTCGATCTTGAGCAGCGGCAGCGATTCCGGTTGTTCCGGATCGGTCACGGTACAACCCAGAACCAGATCTTCAATACCGGTGATCTGGACGATGTCGCCAGCATGGCCTTCTTCGAGTTCGATCTTGTTCAGGCCCTTGTAGCCGAACACCTGACCAATCTTGGCCTTGATCGGGGTGCGCTCGTGTTCTGCGGCTTCCTCTTCCGTACCGAACATGACCAGCACGTTCTGGCCGGTCTTGACCTTGCCGCGATTGATCTTGCCAACGCCGATACGACCGACATAAGACGAGTAATCAAGGGCGGTGATCTGCAACTGCAGCGGTGCATCGAGATCGGTGTCCGGCGCCGGCACATGACGAAGAATCGTGTCGAACAGCGGAATCATGTTTTCGCGCGGCTGGTCGAGTTCCATGGCCGCCCAGCCATTGAGGCCGGAAGCGTAAACAATCGGGAAATCCAGCTGTTCGTCGGTCGCGCCGAGTTTGTCGAACAGGTCGAAGGTCAGATTGACGGCTTGGTCAGGATCGGCACCATCACGGTCAACCTTGTTGACCAGGACGATCGGGCGCAGGCCGAGAGCCAGTGCCTTCTTGGTGACGAAACGGGTCTGCGGCATCGGGCCTTCGGCGGCATCGACGAGAAGGACCACGCCATCGACCATGCCCAGTACGCGCTCGACTTCACCACCGAAGTCGGCGTGTCCCGGCGTATCGACGATGTTGATGTGCACGCCCTGATACTCGACCGCAGTGTTCTTGGAAAGAATCGTGATGCCACGTTCTTTTTCCAGGTCGTTGGAGTCCATGACGCACTCGACCAGTTGTTGGTGAGCAGCGAAGGTGCCGGACTGGCGGAGCAGCTGGTCGACCAGGGTGGTTCGATGTTGCGGATCGGACGAGCGGACATGGGAAGGCCTGAAAAATCAAAGGCGTGATTCTATCACTGATGGTGCGCCGCAACATCCCCAGGGCGTGCTTTTATCCTTCTTTATTGCGCATGAAGTCGGCCGTGTTGAAGAAATTATTGAGCAACACCTTGCGCACATCCTCGCTCAGGCCGACGTCCTCCATGGCCAGCGCCATGCAGGCGACCCATTGATCGCGTTCTTTCGTGCCGATGGCAAAGGGCATATGGCGGGCGCGCAGCTTGGGATGGCCGAACTTTTCGACAAACAGATCGGGGCCGCCGAACCAGCCGGAAAGAAACATGAAGAGCTTGTCCCGCGAACCGGAAAGATCGGCCGGATGCATGGCCCGCAGTTCGGCAAAATGAGAAACGGTGTCCATCAATTCGTAGAAACGGGCGGTCAGCCTGGCAATGGTGGCTTCGCCGCCGATTTTTTCGTAGGTCGTGGGCGTTGTGGCTTGATCGGTCATGATTCAGGTCGCAGGAAACGTGAGAAAGCCGGCAAGTGTAACGGAGGCGGCGATGATTGCCGATAGCATGCCAGCAGCGCGAGATCAGGCGCTTGCCTTTTCCTCGGCATGGAGGATTCCCCCCCAGCCATTTTGGGACTTGCTCCGGTACATGGCCTTGTCCACCGAGGCAATGACTGACTCCAGATCGGCCCCATGATCGGGGAAATTGCCGACACCAATCGAAACATTGAAGTCGATTCCATTTTGTAGCGCCCAGTCGTTGATTTCCTGACGTACCCGCTGTGCGACGATTTCGCCGCCCTGACGTGAGGTTCTGGGCAGAACGAGCAAAAACTCATCACCACCATAACGCGCCACCAGATCAATATCTCGAACGTTATCGAGAATGCGTTCGGCTACCGCGACCAGAACCTTGTCGCCCACGTGATGGCCGTGCGTGTCGTTTACCCGCTTGAAACCGTCCAGATCGGCGAAGAGCACGACGATTTCGCCGCCATTGGTGGCCGGCGAGCGAAACAATTCGGAAGCGCGCTCAATCAGCGCTCGCCGGTTGAGCATCCCGGTCAGCGCATCGACATTTCGCTCATACGAGAGCTTCTGGCGGGCCCGCTCGATCTTTGCAGTCAGCGAATAGGAGTAGAGAACGACAATGGCAAAAAAGACCAGGAAAAAGATCGCGCTGACGGAGAAGATGGCGAGGTAGTCAGGCAGACGTAGCCAGACGATGAAGATAGATGCCCCCAAGCTGCCGACTACGGCCTCGCCGAAAAGCGCCAGGCCGTAGCGCATGCCATTGCCGAGGATGACCATGAGAAATACCAGGAAGCCGGGCGAACTGAGTGTAGCGTCGGCAAGTGCGGCGAAAGTGGCGGCAGCGATATCGACCCACATGGTCAGACGCTGGCGCCATGGCGCATGCGGCACACGCATTGCGTGCCACATGAAGAACAGGATTTCGAGACCGTAGATCGTAAAGACCAGATTGACGATGGGCAAGCTTGCCCACGGCCTGACCTGAGCATCGCCACCAAAGTTGAAGTACATCAGGGCCAGGACACAGAAGAGCAGGCGTGTCCAGTATTGGGCTTTTTGATCCTCCCATGACAGATGACGCGGCAGGCCTTCAAACAGGGAAAGGTCAACGCGCCGGGCGAAGCCGGACCGTCGATCGGTTACCCGTCGCCCGTGACAACTCCCCCTCTCGTAGTCCCGCCTTCTGCGCATGTCGCCCCCGGCCCACCGGCCCTATGCCGACCGTCTATCGAAAACCACGCACGGGAAAAACCAAAACGGGCGAAAACTCTCGAAGCTACGGAAATTACGGCTCTTTTTTAGAGTATCGCCAGTTCCCGCAGACCCGTCAATTATGCAGACGCCTTATTTTTTCCTACTCCGCAACGGGCGCTGAGCGCTGGCCCGAACGACCGGCCCGCTCCGCCGGTTATTCCCGGTGGATACGGCCGGGACGCCACCCGTGCCGGCCGGCTGCCAGGCTGGAATCAGTTGTTTTTTGCCATTGCCGATCAGGTCGGCCCGGCCCATATCCTTGAGCGCTTCGCGCAACAATGGCCAGTTGGCGGGGTCGTGGTAGCGCAGGAAGGCTTTGTGCAACTTGCGCTGACGACCGTTGCGGACAGTCCCCACCTGCTCGCTGCTGCGCGTCACCTTGCGCAGCGGGTTGCGCTCACTGTGATACATCGTCGTCGCCATGGCCATCGGCGTCGGGATAAAGGTCTGCACCTGGTCGAGACGGAAATTGTTCTTTTTGAGCCACAGCGCCAGATTGAGCATGTCTTCGTCTTCCGTCCCGGGATGGGCGGCGATGAAATACGGGATCAGGTACTGTTCCTTGCCCGCCTCGCGGGAAAAACGGTCGAACAACTGCTTGAAGCGATCGTAGCTGCCGATGCCCGGTTTCATCATCTTGGAAAGCGGGCGCTCTTCGGTGTGTTCCGGGGCAATTTTCAGGTAACCGCCGACGTGATGGGTGACCAGTTCCTTGATGTATTCCGGCGAGCGAACCGCCAGGTCATAGCGCAAACCGGAACCGATCAGCACCTTCTTGACGCCTTTGAGCGTGCGCGCCTTGCGATACAGCGAGATGAGCTTGCTGTGATCGGTGTTCATGTTCTCGCAGATATCCGGATAGACGCAGGACAACCGGCGGCAGGCCGACTCGATCTTCGGGTCCTTGCAGGTCAGGTGGAACATGTTGGCGGTCGGTCCGCCGAGATCGGAGACGATGCCGGTGAAGCCCGGCGTCTTGTCGCGCATTTCCTCGATTTCGCGAATGACGGAATCCTCCGACCGGCTCTGGATAATGCGGCCTTCGTGTTCGGTAATCGAACAGAAGGTACAGCCGCCGAAACAACCGCGCATGATATTGACCGAGAAACGGATCATTTCCCAGGCCGGAATTTTCGCTTCGCCGTAGGCCGGATGGGGCCGACGGGCGTAGGGCAATTCGTAGACGCCGTCGAGTTCTTCGGTGCTCAGCGGGATGGGCGGCGGGTTGAGCCAGACGTCGCGTTCGCCATGGCCCTGGATAAGCGCCCGGGCGTTGCCGGGGTTGGATTCGAGATGGAAGGTGCGCGAAGCATGAGCGTAAAGCACCGGGTCGTCCTTGACCTGCTCGTAAGACGGCAGGCGAATGGCGGTATGGGCACGCTTGTCCTGGCGAGCGGCCAGACGCTCGGTACGCGAAACGATGCGGACCGGGTGGGCATTGGCTTCCACGGTCGACCGGGAATTTTGCCCATTTTTCAAATCGCCTTCCATGGCATATGGGTCGGCGTGCTTGACCAGGGGTCCCGGCGTATCGACCGAAGACGAATCCATGGCTTCCCATTCGGCTGAAGGCAACCAGCCGCGCGGCACCATGAAGGCCGTCCCGCGCAGATCACGGATTTCGCTGATTTTTTCGCCCCGGGCCAGGCGATGGGCAATCTCGACAATGGCCCGCTCGGCATTGCCGAAGACGAGCAGGTCGGCCTTCGAGTCGGGCAGCACCGAGCGCCGGACCTTGTCCGACCAATAGTCGTAGTGCGCGATGCGGCGCAAGCTGGCCTCGATCGAGCCGATCACCACGTTACAGCCGGGAAACGCCTCGCGGCAGCGCTGGGCATAGACCGTAACGGCATGGTCCGGGCGCTTGTTCGGCTCGCCGTTCGGCGTGTATGCGTCATCGGAGCGAATCTTGCGATCGGCCGTGTAGCGATTGACCATCGAGTCCATGTTGCCGGCCGTAACGCCGTAAAACAAATTCGGTTTTCCCAGTTTTTTGAAGTCGACCGCAGCATTCCAGTCTGGCTGGCAAATGATGCCGACCCGGAAGCCCTGCGCTTCGAGCAGGCGCCCGACCAGCGCCATGCCGAAGCTCGGGTGGTCGATGTAGGCGTCGCCGGTGACGAGGATGATGTCGCACGAGTCCCAGCCCAGCGAATCCATTTCGGTACGCGACATGGGCAGGAAGGGGGCAGGCCCGAAACGATGTGCCCAGAATTTGCGATAACCGAAGAGCGGGCGGGTGTTTTGCTGATTTGAATCCATGCAATATTTTACCTGAGAGCGCCGGGGGCCATGGCATACTTGCCCTTTGACCAAGAGCCCTCCCCCTACGCGATGATGAATCTTCCCACCCGCGAACAGGCCGGTGTCCTGATCGTTTCCGTCAGCGGCGCCCAAGGGCATCCCCCGGTCCTGCTCGATTTTGGCGGGGTTGATTACATCAGCAGCGCCGGCCTGCGCGTCCTCATGATGGCCTCGCGTCGCGCCAAGGCGCAAAAAGGCGCCTTCGCGATAGCTGCCCTGCAACCACTGGTCCAGGAAGTATTCGCCATCAGCCGCTTCAACCTGATCGTGCCGTGCTACGCCAGCGTCGATAGCGCCTGCAAGGTTCTCGGCTCATGAATCAGGTCGTATTCTGGGGAACGCGCGGTTCGCTGCCGGTTTCGCTGACCCACAGCGACATCCGCGAAAGAATCGTCGCTGCCCTGACCGCCGCCAACGGCAAGAATTTCAGGACCCGGGCGGCACTCGACGACTTCGTCGACAAACTACCCTTTTCCGTGGCCGGCACCTTCGGCGGCAATTCCTCATGCGTCGAGATCGTCGGCGATGGCAACGATCATTTCATCTGCGACATGGGCAGCGGGGCCCGGCCGCTCGGTCAGGCTAAGATTGCCCGCTTCGGTGTGCCCAATCCGCAGACTTACCACATCTTCATCTCCCATCTGCACTGGGATCACCTCATGGGCTTCCCGTATTTCGCGCCCATGTACATCCCGGGCAACCGCATTGTTGTCCATGGCTGCCATGCCGATCTCGAACGGGCGATCCGCCTGCAGATGCAGTCGCCAAGCTTTCCCGTCGATTACAGCCAGGCAGGCGCCAGAATCGAATTCGATGTCATGGCTCCCGACCAGCCGCGGTACATCTCGGGCATCAACGTGACGCCCAAGAAGCAGCGACACGCCGGCGATTCCTACGGCTATCGCTTCGAAAGTCTGGACAAGACGGTCGTCTATTCCACCGACTCCGAGCACAAACTGGAAAACCCGGAAGAACACGCCGAATTCAGCCAGTTCTTCAACAAGGCCGATCTCGTCATCTTCGACGCCATGTATTCGTTGGCCGAAGCGGTATCGGTCAAGGCTGACTGGGGCCACTCCAGCAACATCGTCGGCGTCGAGCTCTGTCAGGCGGCGGCCGTCAAGCGGCTGGCGCTGTTTCACCACGAGCCGGTGCATGACGACGGCAGCCGGGCGCCGCTCGAGATCATTTCCGCCTACGACGGCCTGACCATCGCACTGTGAGGCCAGTTGCCGGCCTGTTCCTTGCTGCGATCCGTGCCGGGCGCGGGCGGGCGCTCCCCCTGCTGGTCCTGCTTGTTGGCCTACTGGTGCTATCCGAAATCGAGCGCACGCCGCTGCTCAACGTCCGCGAAGCCCTGTTCGACCAGTATCAGCGGCAGATGCCAAGAACGCGTACCAGCGAGCCGGTTATCGTCGTCGGCATTGACAGTCAGAGCCTGGTCCAGCACGGCCAGTGGCCGTGGTCGCGCGATCTGGTCGCCCGGCTGGTGCGCACGATCCAGGCCGGTCAGCCGCTGGCGCTCGGCATCGACATCGTTTTTGCCGAGCGTGATCGCTACAGCCCGGAAGCCCTTGCCAGCCACTTACCCGGTCTGCCGCCCGAAACCCTGACGGCGCTGCCCGACCCCGACCACGAACTGGCCAGCGCCCTTGACGGCCACCCCACGGCCCTTGCCGTCATCGGCCTGAGCCGGCCCCTGCCCGGCTCGACCCAGCCAGCTCGCCCGCTACCGGAATTCAGCCTGGCCAACGACCTAGAGCCTCACTTGCCGCGATACCTCGGCGCGCTCGCCAGTCGACCGCTTCTCGAAAAGTCAGCTGCCGGCGAAGGCCTGATCAACGCCAACCCGGCAAAACTGCAAACCAGTTCGGAACGCGGCGTGCTGCGCCGGGTACCGACCGTTGGCACCATCAACCAACTGCCCTTTCTGTCGCTGCCACTCGAAATGGTCCGCCTGGCGCTCGGGGGCGGTGAAGTCGTCCCCGAGAGCGGGGCGCAGGGCATGACGGCGATCCGCATCGGCGACTATCGGCTGCCCACCCAGGCCAACGGGGAAGTTCTCCTCCATTTCGGACGAGCCAGTTCCAACTACTATCTGTCAGCAGCCGATGTCCTGGCGGGGGTGCATCCGCCTGAAATTTTCAACGCCCGCTTTATCATCATCGGTTTGAACAGCACCGGCCTGCAAGACCGCATCGTCACGCCACTCGGCGAAAGTCTCCCCGGCATCGACATCCACGCCCAGGTCATCGAAAGCCTGCTCGACGGCCATGCGCTACAGCGCCCTGCCTGGATGACGCTGGCTGAAGAATCGACCCTGCTGCTCGGCGGCCTGCTCCTCATCGCCACGATACCGGTGCTCCGGCCGCGGTATGCGGTGATCAGCTTTACCGCCCTCAGCCTCCTCCTGCTCGCTGGCGGCGCTCTCGCCTTTTATGCCGGCCAATGGCTGTTCGACGGGGCCTCCCAGGTGCTGCTGCTGGCCCCCGTATTCATCCTGCTCCTCGGCAATACGCTGATTGCGGCTGACAGTCGGCGGCGGAAAGCCGAATCCCAGTTGCAGCGCAGCCGCGAAGAGGCGGCCCGGATGGCCGGCGAACTCGATGCCGCCCGGCGCATCCAGATGGGGCTGCTGCCCGATCCGGGCAGAATATTTGCCGATGAAACGCGGTTTTCCATCGCTGCCCTTCTTGAACCGGCACAAGCCGTTGGCGGCGACTACTATGACTGCTTCCTGCTCGACGAACGACGACTATGCCTGGCCATTGGCGATGTTTCGGGCAAGGGCGTGCCGGCCAGCCTGTTCATGGCTATCTCGAAAACACTGACCGGGACGCTGACGCGAAGACAGGGCGATCTCGGCCTGGCCGTGCGCGACATCGAGCAGGAATTGAATCGGGAAAATGCCGAGTGCCTTTTCGTAACCGCCCTCATCGCCGTGCTCGATCTGGTGTCGGGCGATCTGGAATATGTATGTGCTGGTCACGATGCTCCGATTCTCCTGCGTGACGGCGACCTCTCTCAGATCGACACGAGCAATCGCGGTGGCCCGCCCCTGTGCGCGGCTGGCGACTTTCCCTACCTTGCGGAGCGGATTCAATTGCAGCCGGGCGACCGGCTTTATCTGTTTACCGATGGCGTGACCGAGGCCAGCAACGGGACGGAACTGTTCGGCCTGTCGCGCCTGCAGGCGGCTATTCTGGCCCAGGCGCAGACCGAGCTGAAAACGGCGTCGACCGCGCTACGCGATGCCGTGCGCCAGTTCGAAGCCGGTCATCCGCCGGCGGATGACCTGACCTTGCTGCTCATGCAGTGGCACGGCCCGCTCAGCGAACGCTGATTTCGACGCGGCGGTTTTTCGGCTCGTCGACTTCGTCGGCAGTCGGCACCAGCGGATCGCGTTCACCGCGACCGACAGCTTCCATTTTATCGGCCTGCACGCCGGCTTCGATCAACTGATCACGCAAGCCTTCGGCCCGTACTTTCGATAGCTGATCATTGTCTCCCACGCTACCGACGCGATCGGTATGGCCGATGACCATGACCTCGGAAGCCGGGCGTTCGGCGATTTCCTTGCGGATAACATCCAGAGCAGCCTGCGACTCCGCGGTCAGGACATTGCCGCCGGATTCGAAATACAGCACATAGGTGCTCGGCCGGGGCGGCTGGGCGGACAGCGCCAGGGCGAAGCGTTCCCGCACCTCTTCCGGTGCCGACTGATAGGGAGTGTTGGTGCTCAGGCTACGTTTGACGCCAGCATAGGGCTGACTCAGCACCACCTCGCCGGAGGCGTCGCGCACGACCACCGAACTGGGACGCCCGTCGGCCGAAGGGAGGAGAACGATACGTTCGCTGGCGCAGCCATCGAGCATCAGGAGCGCCGCCAGCGCCAGGGAAACCTTGAGTTTATTCATCGCCAGTCCCCTCGACTTCAATGACGAACTCCGTGCCGCGCACTCCGAGCACCGAGGTCGGCGTGTGGAAGTCGACCGACTCGGGCGTTCGTTTGGCGATCTTGCCCGAGGCCACGGAGAGCGTTCCCCGGCGGACGCGAATCGACATGTTGCCGTCCTGCGTGGTGTTGTCGAAGGCAAACTTCTCGATGACGATCAACGAATTCGGCCCGGCCGACAACAGTGTGTTGTCACGCAGGGTTACGCCAACCGACGCATCGGCACTGGTGCGGACGCGGTCGTCTACTTCGACGAGGCTGCCGACCATGGCCGGCAGTTTCTTGCCATTGCGTTCGATGCTGACCTGCCCCTTGGCGACCTTGACCATACCGGCTGCCTCGGCGGCAAAAGCGGACGGGCCGCTCGACAGGGCGAGCAGCGCGCAAAGCGCAACCTGATGTGCTTTAATCATGGCGACAACCTTGACGATTCGATGACTTCACATTCTACGGACATTTCTGTCAGCGCACGCTATACCGAGCTTCCCGAGTTGCTGGCCAGGGTGGGTGAACGGGCGGCTGGCCTGGGCGTTGCTGCCGACGATTCCCTGCGTCTGCAACTGGTCGTCGAAGAGCTGTTCGTCAACACCATCACCCACGGCCACCGCGGCGACAGCGAAGGCCGGGTCAGCCTCACCCTTGGCCGCCAGGACGACGCCCTGACCCTGCGCTACGAAGACGACGCACCGCCTTTCGACAATTCCGAAAATAGGCAGAATTTCCGGTCGACCGTAGAAGTCGGCGGTCAGGGTCTTGATCTCATCCACGGCATGAGCAAGGCCATCCGCTACGAGCGGAACGGCCAGCGAAACATCACCGAAATCCGGTTTTAGGCGCCGTTGCGCAAGGCCAGCAAGGGCGGCGTGGCGATCAGCTGGCGAACCGCCAGCCAACCAATGGTCACCGCCAGCAAGCCGCCACCCAGTGTAGACAGCACCGGTAACCAGAGATCGAAGCCCAGATCGAGTTGAAAAGCCTGCTGGCCGACGATGCGGCCGAGCAGCATGGCGCCGATGGCGGCCATGAGGCCGGCGACGCTGCCGACGACGCTCAGCTCGACCAGCATGGCCAGGCGCAGTTGTGCCCGCTGGGCGCCAAGTGAGCGCATCACCGCCAGTTCGTAGCGGCGCTCGTCGAAGCTGGTCAGCAGCGCCGAGTAGAGAACGATGCCACCGGCCAGCAAGGCGAACACAAAGACAAACTGGATAGCCCCGGCCACCTGGCCGATAACGGACTGCAACTGCCCCAGGATGGCGCCGACATCAATCATGGTCAGCCCGGGAAAGCGCCGGACCAGTTCGGAAGCCGCCTCGGCCCGTTCGGCCGGCAGATGGAAGCTCGTGATGTAGCTGGCCGGGGCATCCTCGATGACGCCGGGCGGCGTCAGCACGAAGAAATTGACGCGCATCGAATCCCAGGACAGCTTGCGCAGGCTGCTCGTTTTCACCCGCTTTTCGACGCCGGCCACCATGAAGACCAGTTCGTCGCCCAGACGAATGCCCAAGGTGTTGGCCAAGCCCTCCTCGACCGAGGCCAGCCCCTGGCCGGCTTCGTCCGGTGCGAACCAGCGACCGGCCGTGACCCGGTTGCCGACCGGCAGATCGCCCCGCCACGACAGATTGAATTCGCGTTCGATCAGGCGCTGGGCGCGTTCGTCCTCGGGAAAGCTGGCCGGGCTGACCTCCTTGCCGGCAATCCGGACCAGGCGGCCGCGTATCATTGGCAGCAATTCCGCCTCAATGCCGCTGGCGCGCAGCAAGGCGGCCACCGGCTCACGCTGCTCAGGCTGGATATTGATAACGAAACGGTTGGGGGCATCGACCGGCACCGACTTTTGCCAGGCGTCGAGCAACTCGGCCCGGATCACCGTGAGCAACAGCATGGCCATCAGTCCGATGGCCAGCGCGACAATCTGCACGGCGCTGGAAGCCGCATGGCGGGTCAGGCTGGCCAGTCCCTGGCGCCAGCCGAATCCGACCCCGCCGCGCAGCCGGGCGATCGCCGCAATGACCAGCCGGGCAATCACCCAGAACCCGCCGAGGGCAGCGACAAAACCGCCAACCGCATAAGCGCCGAGCCGGACATTGCCGGCAACGCCGACGATCAACCCGGCGAGCTGGACGAGGCCGAGCGCGTAGGCACCGAGCGACGATGCCCGCGCCGGCCCCAGTTCGCGGCGCAGCACACGCAGGGTTGGCACGCTGGCCAGTTGCATGAGAGGCGGAAAAGCGAAGCCGAAGAGCAGCACGCCGGCTACCGCCAGTCCGCCGATCAGGGGCAGCCAGCCCGGAGCCGGCAGTTCGAGTACAAGCAGGGCGGACAACCAGTGAATGAGCGCGAAATGGGCAGAAAACCCGACGATGCTGCCAACGACGGCAGCCAGCCCGGCGAGCCACAGGAAAAGCCAGCCATGCAGACGGAGCAGCCCGCCCTGAGTCATGCCGAGGCAACGCATGACGGCGCAGGCATCGAGGTGACGCTGCATGTAGCGGCGCGCCGCCATGGCCGCAGCAACAGCGGCCAATACGACGGTCAACACCGTGGCAAGGCCCAAAAAGCGCTCGGCCCGATCAAGGGCGCCACGGATTTCCGGGCGGGCATTGCGCGCGTCTTCGAGCCGCTCGCCACGCTCCAGGCGCGGCGCCAGCCAGGCCTGGAAGTCGGCCACCACCCTCGCCTCGCCCGCCGCCAGCAGGCGGTAGCGGACACGGGCGCCGGGCTGGATCAGGCCGGTACCCGGAATGTCGTCGAGATGCATCATGAGACGGGGCGCCAGACTGAAAAAATTGATCCCGCGATCCGGCTCGCGGGTCAGGATGGCGGCGACCTGCAGCGTTTTGCTGCCGACCGTTACCGATCCACCCGGCGCCACCTGGAGCACTGATGAAAGTCGTTCGTCGAGCCATACCGAGCCCGGTGCCGGGCCGCCTTCGGCGGGAAGACTTGCCCGGCCGTCCGGTGCGCTGATTTCAACCCGGCCGCGGAGCGGGTAGCCTGGGCTGACTGCCTTGATGTCGGCCAGCTGCGCTTGTTCGCGACCGATGACCATGCTCGGAAAGACCAGGGTTTCGGCCTGCTTGAGACCACGGCGGCCGGCCTCGGCGCTGTAGCTGGCCGGCAAGGCATGATCGGCGATGAGAATGAGGTCGCCGCCCATCATCTGTTGTGCCTCGCGCTCCAGCCCCAGACGCACCCGGTCGGCAAAGAAGCCGACCGCCGTTACGGCGGCCACGGCAATCGCCAGTGCAGCAAAGAGCAGCCGCAATTCGCCGGAACGCAGTTCGCGGCCGAGCGTGCGCCAGGCGTGCCCGGCGATCACGGCTGGGGCGACCAGCGGGCGCGAAACTCCGGGGCCGGCACGGCCTTGCCATGTAGATGCCCCTGCAGTTGCTCGCAACCCAGGCCAGCCAGGAATTCGGATTGCTCGATGGTCTCGACGCCTTCGGCGACAACTTCGAAATCGAGGCGACGCGCCAGTTCCATGACCGTGCAAATGATCGCTTCGTCTCCCGAATTCTTGCCGATGCCGTCAACAAAGGACTTGTCGATCTTGAGCTGCTGAACCGGCAGCATCTTGAGATAGCTCAGCGACGAGTAACCCGTGCCGAAATCGTCGAGGGCGAGGCTGATGCCGAGGTCGCGCAGGCGTTCGAGCAAGGTAAATGAATCGGCCACGGCCATCACCACCGATTCGGTCAGTTCCAGCTTGAGGCTGGTGGCATCCATTCCGGTATCGTCGAGTATCTGGCTCAGGACATCGATGAACTCGGGGCGTTCCAGTTGCTTGACGGAAAGATTGACCGAGACTTGCGGCAGGTCGAATCCACTGTCGTGCCATTGCATGAACTGCTGGCAGGTTTCGCGCAGCACCCAGTTGCCGAGTCCGATAATGAGTCCCGAATCCTCGGCCAACGGAATGAAACGCGTCGGCAAGACCAGGCCAAGCTCCGGGCTGTTCCAGCGGACCAGCGCTTCGGCACCGACCAGCCGGCCGCTGCTGGTTTCGACCTGGGGCTGCAGATGCACGGAGAGTTCACCGTTGTCGAGGGCTCGGCGCAGCAGGTTTTCCATGCGGATGCGTTCCTGCGCGTCACGTGTCATTTCCGGCGTATAGAAATGGAAATTGCCACGCCCCTGCGCCTTGGCCCGATACATTGCCGTATCGGCGTTGCGCATGAGGTCGAGCACGCTGTCGCCATCGCCGGGTGACAGGCTGATGCCGACCGAGGCGCTCAGGTAGAGCTCGTGGTCGCCGAGCACGAAGGGCGTCTCGAAGGCGGCGATGATCTCGCGGGCCAGGGTCTGGACATCCTCCTCGGTGCGCACGCCTTCCATGAGGCAGATGAATTCGTCGCCGCCCAGCCGCGCCAGCATGTCGATCAAGCGGACATGCTCGGACAGCCGGGCCGCGACGGATATCAGCAATTCGTCGCCAACGCCGTGGCCGAGCGAGTCATTGACCTGCTTGAACTGGTCGAGATCGATGAACAATACGGCCAGCCGCTCACCGCGCCGGGCCGATTCACGCAGGCTTTCGTCGAGCCGCTCGATGAAGCTGCGGCGGTTGGAGAGCCCGGTCAGCGGGTCGTGGTAGGCGAGATAGTTGAGCTTGCTCTGCGCCTGTCGACGTTCGACGATTTCGCCCTCAAGCTGGGTATTGGTCCGCCTGAGTTCGTCGGTACGGGCGGCAACCTGGATTTCCAGCGTATCGCGCGCCGCCGCGATGCGCCCTTCCTGGTCTTCGAGTATGCCCTGGGCTCGGCGAACGACGAGGAACTGCATGAGATAAAGCGCGGCAAAGACCAAGGCGACGCCGCCGGTGACCAACCACATGTTGCGCTGCAACTGGGCGACGAAGGGCGTGACGTTCTGGTAGAGCTCGAAGACGCCTTCGACCGACTGATCCTGCCCACGGATGGGGATGTAGCTGGCCAGGACATCGACCTCGGCGGGCGCCCCCTCGTGGCCGTTGGCGCTGTTCCGGTGCGTCAGACTGCTGATCAATGCGCCGCTGATGGCCGAGCGAAAACCGGGATTGTCGAGGCGGCTCTCGCCGATCTGGGTTGTGTCGGTCGAAAAAATGGTACTGCCCAGGCGGTTATAGATCTTTACCCGGGTGATGTCCGTATCCTGCATCAGTTCGAGCACCTGAGCCTGAAGGCGGCTTGCCTTGTCCGACTGCCGGAGGTAGTCGGCACCCCGACCGACCGAGTCGCTCATCAGGGCTTCGATGGAATCACGCAGGGAATTCTGGACCACCTGCGCCATGGCGAGATTGCGGCCTTCGGCCAGATCCTGCATCTGTTGCAGCGAGAGCTTCTGGTAGAGCGGCCCGAGAACCCCGGCCGCCAGCACGATGAGGATGAAACTGACCGTCGAGAAATAGCGCGAAAGATTGAACATGGTGGCCGGATGGTTTATGCGGCGAGCTTATTCCAACTCGCGAATCCGCGCTACTGCCTCTTCGACGCGTTTGACAGCGATGACCTGCATGCCGGCAATGGCCTGTTTGGGCCGGTTTGCCTCAGGGATCAGGGCACGGGTGAAGCCGAGCTTGGCAGCTTCTTTCAAACGCTCCTGGCCACGCGGGGCCGGGCGGATTTCGCCGGCCAGTCCAACTTCACCAAATACAATAAGTTTCGACGGCAATGGTTTGTTTTTTAAAGATGATGTTATCGACAACAAGACAGCCAGATCGGCCGCCGGTTCGGTGATCTTGACGCCACCGACGGCATTGACGAAAACGTCCTGATCAAAGCAGACAATGCCGGCATGGCGATGCAAGACCGCCAGCAGCATGGCCAGCCGTTGCGGATCGAGGCCGACCGTGAGGCGGCGGGGGTTGCCATGCGCGCTATCGACCAGTGCCTGGATTTCGACGAGCAGCGGTCGCGTGCCTTCCTGCGTCACCATCACGCAGGAGCCGGGCACATCCTGGCCGTGCTGCGACAGAAAGAGCGCCGAGGGGTTGCTGACGCCCTTGAGGCCGGTTTCGGTCATGGCAAAGACGCCGAGTTCATTGACCGCGCCAAAACGGTTTTTGACAGCACGCACCAGGCGGAAACTGGAATGCGTGTCGCCTTCAAAATAGAGCACGGTATCGACGATATGTTCGAGTACGCGCGGCCCTGCCAAGGCGCCCTCCTTCGTCACGTGGCCGACCAGGATCACCGTGATGCCGGCCTGCTTGGCCAGCCGGGTCAATTGCGCCGCGCATTCGCGGACCTGGGCGACTGAGCCGGGGGCACTGGAGAGTTGGTCGGACCACAGCGTCTGGATCGAGTCGATGACCGCGACGACCGGCTTTTCCGCCTGCAGCGTGGCCAGGATGCGTTCGAGGTTGATCTCGGCCATCAGTTCCAGACGCTTGGTATCGAGGCCAAGGCGACGGGCACGTAAGGCCACCTGTTCGCCGGACTCCTCACCGCTGACGTAGAGCACGCGGTTATCGACGGACAAATGGGCCAGCGCCTGCAGCAGCAAGGTACTCTTGCCGATGCCGGGGTCGCCACCGATCAGGACGACAGCGCCATTGACCAGGCCGCCGCCGAGCGCCCGGTCGAATTCGCCGATGCCGGTGGCGATCCGCTCGACTTCGCGCGCTTCGATTTCGGACAGGTTTTGCAGCCTGGCGGTCGGCGCCAGCGACTCGAAGCGGCTGTTGGTCGGCGCCTTTTCGGCGACGGTTTCGACCAGCGTGTTCCATTCGTTGCAGCCCGGGCACTGACCCTGCCATTTCGGGCTGGTCGCGCCGCATTCGGTGCAGCTATAAATCGTTTTGATTTTGGCCATTATTTCCGGTTGACCGTAGGATTCTCGTCCAGGCTGACCGGGACGCGGGGCGCCAGGGCGCAGAACAGTTCGTAGGCGATGGTGCCGGCGGCGCTGGCCACCTCGTCGGCCGGCACGCTACCGGCTCGGCCTTCGCCCCACAGCGTGACCGGGGCGCCGATGCCGGCCTCGGGGATGTCGGTCAGGTCGCAGGACAGCATGTCCATCGAGACGCGGCCGACGGTTCTTGTCCGCCTCCCCATGACGGCAATCGGTGTGCCGCTCGGCGCATGACGCGGGTAGCCGTCGGCATAGCCGCAGGCGACGACGCCGATGCGCATCGGCTTGTCGGCCGTGAAGGTGCCGCCGTAGCCGACGCGGTCGCCAGCCACCAGATCCTGCACGCCGATGATGGCGCTCTCCAGCGTCATGACCGGTTTCAGCCCGAGCGACTCGGCACTCCGCTCGGCAAACGGGCTGGCGCCGTACAGCATGATGCCCGGCCGCACCCAGTCGCCATGCGTTTGCGGGTGATCGAGGATCGCTGCCGAATTGGCCAGGCAGACCGGGCCGGACCAGTCGCCGGCCATGGTGTGAAAGCGTTCAAGCTGTTCGCTGACACCGCGCTCGCCATCGGCTTCGGCAAAATGGGTCATCAGCGTGACTTCTATCTGTGGCAGTTGCCGCAGGATCGCCCTGGCTTTGCTCAAGGTATCCGGCGTAAAGCCGAGCCGGTTCATGCCGGTATTGAGCTTCAGATAAAGCGCAACGGGCGCCGTAAATTGACCATTGCGCACGAGCAACTCGAGTTGCTCGAGACAATGGACGACGCAGGTCAGCCGATGCTCGACGACGGCCCGCACATCGCGCGCGCTGAACACGCCTTCGAGGAGCAGGATCGGTTGCGTCACGCCGGCCTCGCGCAAGGCGACGGCGTTTTCGGCTTCAAGCAAGGCAAAGCCATCGGCTTCACCGCGCAGCGCGTCGACGGCGCGCCCCTGACCGTGGCCATAGGCGTTGGCCTTGACGACGGCCCAGGCCTTGGCCAGCGGAGCCTGGCGTTTGGCCAGCCGGTAGTTGTCGAGAATCGCCGCTGGCGTAATACGCGCACGAATGGGACGCGAGCTTGTCATGAAACCATTTCTTTCAATTTGGATCGGGTGAATTCGATGAAGGTGGCGGTCAGCCGGGACTGGAAGCGATCTTCCTTGAAGACCAGGTAGAGGCTGCGCCTGAGCGGCGGCTTGAGCGGAATGGCAACCAGTTCGCCAAGCTGGATCTCCTTGTCGATGACCGAGCGGGGCACGATGGCAAAGCCCAGCCCGGTCGACACAACGCCTTTCAGGGCCTCAGGGCTGCCCAGCTCCATCTGCGTCTTGAGACTGGCCGGAGGAATTTTGTGCTCCAGGAAATAGGCGTCGATGATTTCCCGGGTTCCCGAGCCCGGCTCGCGTGAGATGTATTCGTGGTCGGCCAGCACCCTGGGCGTCACCGACTTCATACCGGCCAGCGGGTAATCGGGGGCGCAGGTGACCTGCAACTCGTCTTCGCGACAAATCTGGCTGGTCAGTCCGGGCAGCTTGGCCGGCACTTCGATGAGGCCGACATCGAGCGTGTGTTCGGCGACACGGCTCTCGATGCTTTCGGAATTGGCGACGATGAGCCGGGCGCGCACCTGCGGATAGGCCGCGTTGAATTCACCCAGGACGCGCGGCAACATGAATTCGGCGATGGTCGTGCTGGCGCCGACGAGCAGCGGCCCGCGCATTTCGCCGGTCATTTCGGCCAGGCGGGTATCCATTTCGTCGGACAGCGCGAGGATTCTTTCGGCGTAGGAGAGCACCAGTTCGCCGGCCGGCGTCAGCGAAATGCTGCCGTGCCGACGCTCGAACAGGCGGGTGCTGTACTGCTCCTCCAGTTGCTTGATCTGGAAGGTGACGGCCGGCTGCGTCATGAACAAGGCGTCGGCCGCCCGCGTGAAGCTCAGATGTTTTGCGACGGCATGAAAGACCTGCGCGAATTCGATTTTGGGCGAAATTTCCGGTTGACCGTGGGCATCGGCGCGCCGCCGTTGATTCACCGTCATCACAGCGCAACAAGCGACATCCAAGCTCGAATAGTCACCCCGAAATGCAGGCAACCATGCACAACTACCACGCCCGCGCAAGCCTTGCGCCGAATCGCCAGCGTGGTATAAACCTCGCCCAAAGTCATATAAGAGACAACTATTTCGTGCCGTTCGGCTTCTACATCATCATGGCCGCGCAGTTTTTTTCCGCGCTGGCCGACAACGCCCTGCTCATTGCCGCCATCGCCGCCCTGCGCGAGATGCAGGCGCCGGCTGAATACGAACCGCTGCTCAAGACCTTCTTCACTGTTTCCTATGTAGTCCTTGCCGCCTTCGTCGGCGCCTTCGCCGACTCGATGCCCAAGGGCCGGGTCATGCTGATCAGCAACGGCATCAAGATCATCGGCTGCAGCATGATGTTCTTC
>PHCF01000051.1 GCA_002842145.1 Betaproteobacteria bacterium HGW-Betaproteobacteria-6
CGAAGGCTGGCCGGTCAGCGAGAAGGGGCTGTTGCCCGGTTCGGAAATCTTGCCGACCAGCAAATGGACGTTGTAGACCATGTTGTTCACCCAGGTGCCACGGGTATGCTGGTTGAAGCCCATGGTCCAGAATGACGTGACCCTGGTCTTCGGATCGGCGTAGGTTTTGGCTAGGGCCTCGAGTCGGTCTTTCGGCACGCCGGAAATTTCGTGGGCCTTGTCGAGCGTGTACTCGGCGACGAAGGCGGCGAATTCGTCGAAGGTAATCGGCGAATTCTTGCCCGGATTACCCTTGGGCTTGCCGTCGGCACCGGGGTAGCCATTGTTGCCGGCCGCCTGTTCGAGGGGATGGTTCGGGCGCAGGCCGTAGCCGATGTCGGTGACGCCCTTGGCAAAATTGACGTGTTTGGCGACAAATTCCTTGTTAACCGCACCGGACTGGATGATGTAGTTGGCGATGTAATTGAGGATTGCCAAGTCGGACTGCGGGTTGAAGATCAGCTGGTTGTCGGCCAGTTCGCAGGAACGATGGGTAAAGGTGGACAGGACATGGACCTTGACGTGCTTGGCGCTCAGCCGACGGTCCGTGACACGCGACCAGAGGATGGGATGCATTTCGGCCATGTTCGAACCCCACAGCACGAAGGCATCGGCATGCTCGATGTCGTCGTAGCAACCCATCGGCTCGTCGATGCCGAAGGTGCGCATGAAGCCGGCAACGGCCGAAGCCATGCAGTGACGGGCATTGGGGTCGATGTTGTTGGAGCGGAAGCCGGCCTTGAACAGTTTGGCCGCGGCATAGCCTTCCCAGATGGTCCACTGCCCGGAGCCGAACATGGCGATGTTGCGCGGGCCGCCCTTCTTCAATGCGGCCTTGGCTTTCTCTTCCATGATGTCGAAAGCCTTTTCCCAGCTGATCGGCTGGAATTCGCCGTTCTTGTCGAACTTGCCATCCTTCATGCGGAGCAGGGGCTGGGTCAGACGATCCTTGCCGTACTGGATCTTGGAGAGGAAGTAACCCTTGATGCAGTTGAGGCCGCGATTGACTGGCGCTTCGGGATCGCCCTGGGTGGCGACGATGCGCCCGTCCTTGACGCCGACGAGTACGCCGCAGCCGGTGCCGCAATAGCGACAGGCACCCTTGTCCCAGCGCACGCCATCATCCTTGCCTTTTTGCTGCGCCAGGACGGCGCTCGGCACGCTGATGCCGGCGACGGTTGCGGCCGCCGCGACTGCGTTGCTCTTGATGAAATCACGCCGGGTAAGTTTCACTTCGATCATCTCAGGCCTCCTCATCTGGATCAGTTTCGTACTGGTGATAGACCAGCGCGGCCGAGATAACCCCCGGCATCTGGCGTATCGCCTCAAAGATGTTGCTGGTGTTGTCTTCGTCGCCGGATTCGATGGAAATGATCATCCGGCCATCTCTTGCTCGTGTCAGTTGGCAGGACGCCGAGAATGGCGCTGGAAATATTGATGCCGGAGGAAACCTTCTTGTCCATCGTGCGCCCATTCCGTAATGTCAGCTCGGGCAATCTACGCCCATAGACCGACGCTTCTTTAGCGCAGATCAAATCGGGGAAATACCCCTACATCAATTACTGGAATGTTGACGATGATCAAATGCCGGGCAGTACGCGCCGGGCATTGGCCGCGCTCGAGGCAGCCACTTCGGCCGGCGTCAGGCCGCGCAAATCGGCCAGCACCGCTGCAATGCGCGGCAATTCGTCCGGCGCATTGCGGCCGCCGTTGAGCCAGGCCGGCGGAATGTCCGGCGCATCGGTTTCAAGGACGATGGATTCGAGCGGGAGCGTTCTCGCCAGTTCGCGGATGCGCGTTGAGCCGCTGAAAGTCATCGCCCCGCCGAAACCCAGCGCGAAGCCGAGCTTGATGAATTCGTCGGCCTGCTGACGGCTGCCGTTGAAGGCATGGGCGATGCCGCCGCGCACGCCGATCCGCCGCAATTGCTTGAGTACCGGATCGACCGCGCGGCGAACATGGAGCAGCACGGGCAGATCGAACTCGCGGGCCAGCCTCAATTGTTCGACGAAAAAATGCGTCTGCCGATCGCTATCGATACCGCCGACGTAGAAATCGAGCCCGATCTCGCCAACCGCAACCGGTGGCGCCTGCTGCAGCCAGTCGCGCAACCTGGACAGGTCGTCCAGGCTGGACTGATCGACGTACAGCGGGTGAATCCCGTAGGCCTCAAGGCAGGCAGGATAGTCGGCGATTTTCGATTTTGGCCGAAAAAGCCGGTTGACCGTAACACCCGGTACGATGATGCGCCCCACCCCGGCCGCCAGCGCCGCGGCATACACCGCATCCCGGTCGGCATCAAACTCGGCCGCATCGAGATGGCAGTGGGTGTCGATCAGCATCTAATAACCGAAACTGGGTTTGAGAAAGGGAAAATCCGGTTCAGGCAGGCTACCGCTCATCATTTCCGCCAGCGAAGCGCCCGAACCACAGGCCATCGTCCAGCCCAGGGTGCCGTGACCGGTGTTGAGCCACAGGTTGCCGTACCGCGTCCGGCCGATGATCGGCACATTGGATGGCGTAGCAGGGCGCAGGCCGCACCAGAATTCGGGTTCGCCGACCGTTTGCAGTCCGGGAAACAGCTGCCGGGTGCGCGTGATCAATGCCTGGCAGCGCACCGGGTTGAGTTCGAGGTTGTAACCGTTGAACTCAGCCGTACCGGCGATGCGCAGACGATTGCCGAGGCGGGAGAAAACCAGCTTGCATTCGTCGTCGGTCACGCTGACCATGGGCGCCACGCATCCGTCGGCCAACGTCAGCGTGGCCGAATAACCCTTGGCCGGATAAACCGGCAGCTTGATGCCGAGGGGCTTGGTTAGCTGTGGCGAATAGCTGCCGAGCGCGACGACATACGCGTCGGCCGTCAATAATTCGCGACCGCCCTTGCCGCGGGCGACAACGCCAGCAATCTGACCGCCACCGGCAGCGATCCGCTCGATATCGACGCCGTAACGGAATTCGACGCCGCGGGCGGCCGCTTTTTCGGCCAGAGCACCAGTAAATTTGTGAGCGTCGCCCGATTCATCGGAGCGCGTGTAGTCGCCGCCGACCAGCAGGGATTGCGCGCCGGCCAGGGCCGGTTCGATTTTCAGGCACTTTTCGGCGTCGACCGTGAGACGATCGAGTCCGAACTCGCGCATGACTTTCGCCACCTCGATAGCCTGGGCGAATTCATCGCGGTCGGTATAAATATGCAGGATGCCATGTTCGAGATGATCGTATTGGAGATCCAGCTCCTGGCGCAGCGCCTGCAGGCGACCGCGGCTATAGAGGGCCAGCGCGACTATGGCCTCCATGTTGCGCCGGGTCGAGCCGGGCAGGCATTCGCCGAGAAAGCGCATCCCCCAGGCCAGTTGCGCCGGGTCCGCCCGCCAGCGCCAGAGCAGCGGCGCATCTTCGCGCCCCAGCCATTTGCGCAGCCGGGTCAGGACATGGGGATTTGCCCACGGCTCGGCGTGCGAAACCGAAATCTGCCCGCCATTGGCAAAACTCGTTTCATTGCCGGCCAGCGGCTGCCGGTCGACGACCGTCACCTCATGCCCGGCGCGGGCCAGATACCACGCGCTTGTCGTGCCGACGACACCGGCACCCAGCACGGCCAGATGGTTGCGATGGGCCACCTGGATGGTGAAGCGTAGCGAGGTAAACAGGCGTTCGGGATCGGCATCCATCGAAACATGCTCGATGTTCGATCCGGCCTCGGCAATCGCCGACGCCACCTGCGCCAGCACCCCGCGTGAATTCTTGACCTCGACGTTGATGCGGATATCGAACAGTTTGCCCTCTTCCGGCTCCCATTCGACGTCGATCCACTTCTGTGGCTCGGAAGTACGCGACTTGCGGATGCTTGCACAGTCGTGGGTATGAATGATCAAACCGCTGCCTTTGCGGATCGAGCCGATGATCGGATCGCCGGGAATCGGCTGGCAGCAGCGCGCTAGCTGGATGGCCATGCCTTCGGTGCCGTGGATGGCCAGCGCCATGCCGCTCGGCACCTCACTCGTCATGTCCTCGCGGGCCAGCAGGCGACGGGCGACGACTGAAGGCAGACGCTTGCCAAGACCGATTTCGGTATAAATCTCTTCGATGTTCTTCTGGCCGCCGGCCTTGACCATCTGGTCCCAGGCTTCCGTCGGAATCGAAATCGGCACGACGCCGAGCGACAACAATTCCTGGCGCAGCAAGCGCTCGCCAAGGCGGGCCGACTCCTCGTTCTGCATGGTGCGCAGGAAATGACGGATTTTGCTGCGCGCCCGACCGGTCTTGACATAGGTCAGCCACACCGGGTTCGGGCTGGCCTGCGGCGAGGTGATGATTTCGACCAGGTCGCCATTGCGCAGATCGGTGCGCAGCGGCGCCAACTCGTGATTGACCCGGGCCGCCGAGCAGTGGTGACCAACGTCGGTATGCACCGCGTAGGCGAAGTCGACCACCGTCGCGCCGCGCGGCATGGCCATGATCTTACCCTTCGGCGTGAACACGTAGACCTCGTCCGGGAAGAGGTCGATCTTGACGTTCTCGAAAAACTCGGCCGAATCGCTGGTCTGCATTTCAAGCAGCGACTGCAGCCATTTGTGCGTCTTGATCTGCAGATCGGCGCTCGACTCGTCCATGTCCTTGTACAGCCAGTGGGCGGCGACGCCTTCCTGCGCGACATTGTGCATTTCGCGCGTGCGGATCTGCACTTCGACCGGCGTGCCGTAGGGGCCGATCAGCGTCGTGTGCAGCGACTGGTAGCCGTTGGCCTTGGGAATCGCGATGTAGTCCTTGAACTTGCCGGGCACCGGCTTGAACAGGCTGTGCAGCGCGCCAAGCGCCAGATAGCAGGTCGGCACGTTGTCGACGACGACCCGGAAACCGTAGATGTCGAGCACCTGCGAAAACGACAGGTGCTTGTCCTTCATCTTGCGGAAAATCGAGTACAGGCTCTTCTCGCGACCAAACACCTCAGCCTTCAGGCCGGCATGCGTCAGCTTGTCGTTGATGCCGTCAAGAATCCGCGTCAACAATTCCTTCCGGTTGCCATGCGCCGCGCTGATTGCCTTGGCCAGCACCTCGGCGCGATGCGGGTGGATGAGCCGGAACGAGGTGTCCTGCAACTCGCGGTATAGCTTGTTGAGACCTAGCCGCAAGGCAATCGGAGCGTAGATTTCCAGCGTTTCGCGGGCGATGCGGGCGCGCTTGTCGGCGCGCATGGCCGACATCGTCGCCAGATTATGCTGGCGGTCGGCGAGCTTGATGAGCACGACGCGCAAATCGCGCGCCATGGCCATCAGCATCTTGCGGAAATTCTCGGCCTGCGCCTCCTGATAGGAGGCAAATTCCATCTTGTCGAGCTTGGACAGGCCATCGACCAGCTCGGCCACTTCCTTGCCAAACTTCTCGGCCAGTTCGTGCTTGGTTGTACCGGTATCTTCGAGTACGTCGTGGAGCAGTGCCGCAGCAATCGCGTCCACATCCATCCGCCACTCAACCACGGCGCCGGCCACAGCCAGCGGATGCGTGATGTAGGCTTCGCCCGACATGCGCCGCTGACTGGCGTGCGCCTTGGCTGCGTAGGCATACGCAGCCTTGATTTTCTCTAGTTCGTCGGGGGAAAGATAATCGAGACTATCGAGGAAAACCCGGTAAGCGGGTTCCTCATCAGCAGGCGGCAGAGGCGACGGCACGGAACCCATCAGTCTTCACCGCCCCAACCATCAGCCTTGGCCGCGGTTCAGCACTTCCAGACCGATCTTGCCAGCACCCATTTCCTTCAGGGCGACAACGGTCGGCTTGTGCTTTTCACCATCGACCAGCGGGGTTGCACCATTGGCCAGCTGACGGGCGCGGTGAGCCGCAGCCAGAGTCATCATGAAACGATTGGGGATTTTTTTCAGACAGTCATCAACGGTAACGCGAGCCATGGGAACCTCAAAATTCAGATCATTCTTTGAAACAGGGCGGCGTGCCGCGCACGCTGAGCCCCAAAGCTCAACCGGGACGCCCGCACGACTGCACGAAGATCGTCCAGCGCCTGAGCCAACTGGTCGTTAATGATAACATAGTCGAATTCCCCGACATGGCGCATTTCGGCCTGCGCCGCGGCCAGACGGCGGGAAATGACGTCGGCGCTGTCGGTGCCGCGGCCGGTCAGACGACGGGTCAGTTCTTCCATCGATGGCGGCAGGATGAAGACCCCGATCGCCTGCGGAAACAGTGCCCGTACCTGCTGCGCGCCCTGCCAATCGATCTCGAGCAGAACGTCGCGGTCCACTGCCAGCTGGTCGGCGATCCATTTCTTCGAGGTGCCGTAGAAATTGCCATGCACTTCGGCCCATTCGAGGAATTCGTGGCGGGCGATCATGGCCTGGAATTCGGTGGCATCGACGAAATGATATTCGCGCCCGTTTTCCTCACCCGGGCGCGGCGCGCGAGTTGTGAAGGAAATGGAGAGCTGGACCGCCTTTTCCTGCTCGAGAAGCATGCGAACCAGCGTCGTCTTGCCGGCACCGGACGGTGCGGCCACTACATAAAGATTTCCCGCCATGGGTGCCCTCCGAAAAACGCCCGCCAGTGCGGGACGACAACATTCAATCGTGCCTGCTACGGTCAACCGGGAAAAACGGCAAAAATCGACACCGGCCTGCGCTGTCGACAGGCCACGGCATCACGCCCGATTTACTCCAGGTTCTGGATCTGCTCGCGCATCTGCTCGATGAGCAGCTTGAGTTCCATCGAAGCCTGCGACACCTCGGTGATTGCCGATTTTGAGCCGAGCGTGTTGGCTTCGCGGTTGAGTTCCTGCATCAGGAAATCGAGGCGCTTGCCACAGGCGCCGCCTTGTTTCAGCACGCGCTCGACTTCATCAAGGTGAGTGTTCAAACGCGCAAGCTCTTCAGCCACATCGATGCGCGTCGCAAAGACGGCAACCTCCTGGAGCACGCGGTCGTCGCTGGCACCGCCGAGGGCCTCGGTCAGACGCTGGCGCAGCTTTTCGGTGTAGATGGCCTGCGCCTCGGGAATACGCGGCGCGACGCGGCGAACGATGTCACGCATGGCGTTGACGCGGTCGATGATCGTTTCGGCCAACTTGTCGCCTTCGCGGCCACGGGTCGCCGTGAAATCGACCAAGGCCTCGCGCGCCAAGGCCATGACTTCCGGACTCAAGGCGGCGAAGTCGACGTTCTGTTCGCCGAACATGCCGGGCCAGCGCAAAGTTTCGTTGACCGACAGCGGCGTTGCCTCGGGCATTTCGCCACGCACGCGCTGGTTCAGCGATTTCAGCGTAGCCAGCAAGTCGCCGTTGATTTTGAGCTGATCAGCCTTGGCCGCCGCGGCATTGAAGGAAAGCCGGCACTCGACCTTGCCACGATTGATCCGGGCGGCGAGCAGTTCGCGCAGCGGAATTTCCAGCGCTCGAAGATCTTCGGCGACTCGAAAATGGAAATCGAGATAGCGTGAATTGACGCTTTTTAGCTCGAGTTGCAGCGTTCCGTGCTCCAGATCACGTGTTTTAACTGCATAACCGGTCATACTACAAATCATTATCGGGAATCCCTTGCTTTACAGTCCGGACAACACGCCCGAAAATGCCTGAAATTGCATCATAACCGCGAGCTTTCCATTGTCTATCTGGCCACCGATTCTGCCGGCCGACAGGTTGCCATCAAGGAATACCTGCCAAACAGTCTGGCCCTGCGCACGCGCGGCGAAATCAATCCGGTCATTTCCGCCGAACACCTGGGTGCCTTCCGCTACGGTATGAAGTGCTTTTTCGAGGAAGGGCGCGCCCTGGCCCGCCTCTCGCACCCCAACGTAATTCGCGTTTTGAATTTTTTTCGCGCCAACGACACCGTTTACATGGTCATGGAGTATGAGCATGGCCGGACCCTGCAGGAATTCATCCAGAAACATCAGGGCCACATTTCCGAACGTTTCATGCGCGGCGTATTCACCCGCATGCTCAACGGCCTGCGCGAAGTGCATTCGAACAAGCTGCTGCATCTCGACCTCAAGCCGTCGAACATCTACCTGCGCGGCGACAATACGCCGGTTCTCATCGACTTCGGGGCTGCCCGCCAGACGCTGATCACCGACCAGCCCATTCTCAAGCCGATGTACACCCCGGGCTTTGCTTCACCCGAGCATTACGGCTCGCGCAAGGATCTCGGGCCGTGGAGCGACATCTACAGCGTCGGTGCCTCGATGTACGCCTGCCTCGCCGGCAGCGCGCCGCAGGCGGCTGATGCGCGCATGAAGAAGGACACGCTGGCCCCGGCCATGGTGCGCTGGGACGGCCAGTTTTCCGACCGCCTGCTCGAAATCATCGACTGGTGCCTCAACCTCAATCACCTTTACCGGCCGCAAAGCGTCTTTGCCCTGCAAAAGGCGCTCGTCGAGACCATCACCCCACCCCGCCCGAAACCGTCGCCGAGCTGGATTAACCGTTTCGTCGATATTCTCAGGAAACCGATGCAATGAGATTCACCATTTACCAGGAAAGCCGTCAGGGCGGCCGCGCCAACAACGAGGACCGGACGACTTATTGCTACTCGCGCGACGCCCTGCTCATGGTCGTGGCCGATGGCATGGGCGGCCATCATTACGGTGAAATCGCGGCGCAGATTGCTGTTCAGACGCTGGCCGACGCCTTTCAGCGCGAAGCGCGGCCGGTTCTTGGCGACCCGTTCCGCTTTCTGCAAAAGGGCATGACCAACGCCCACCATGCCATTCTCGACTACACCGCGCGCCACCGCCTGAAGGACACACCGCGCACCACCTGCGTTGCCTGCATCGTCCAGGACAACGTCGCCTACTGGGCGCACGCCGGCGATTCGCGGCTGTACCTGATCCGCGAAGGCAAGGTCATCACCCAGACCAAGGATCATTCGCGCATCCGCCTGCTCGTCGAGGAAGGCATGATCACCGAGGCGCAGGCCGTGTTCCATCCGGACCGCAACAAGATCTACAGCTGCCTGGGCAGCCCGCACCCGCCGGAAATCGAGTTCTCGCGCAAGACGCCGCTCAACCATGGCGACGTTATCCTGCTCGCCACGGATGGCCTGTGGGGCGAAATGCCTGGCGAAATGATGGCGGTCGCGCTGAAGGGTGCCAACCTGCTGCAAGCCGTGCCAATGCTGCTCAACCAGGCCGAACTGAAGGGCGGCGCCCACGGCGACAACCTGTCCGTCGTCGCCGTGCACTGGGAGGATGCCTACGTCGAAACCGCGAGCAGCGCCATTTCGACCCAGACCATGACCCAGGACGAAGTCACTACGCGTCTTGACGAATTCGGCCGCAATCCCGCCTACAAGAGCGATCTGAGCGATGACGAGATCGAAAAGGCGATCGAAGAGATCCGCTCGGCCATCGACAAATACAACCCGAAAAAATAAGGAAAGCCATGCGCCCCAGCCAACGCCAGCCAGACCAGCTCCGCACCGTCAAAATCACCCGCAATTTCACGCGCCATGCCGAAGGCTCGGTACTCATCGAAATGGGCGACACCCGCGTGCTGTGCACGGCCAGCGTTGAAGAAAGCCTGCCGCCTTTCCTGCGCGGCAAGGGCCAAGGCTGGGTGACGGCCGAGTACGGCATGCTGCCGCGCGCCACGCACACCCGCTCCTCGCGCGAAGCGGCCAAGGGCAAGCAGACCGGCCGGACTCAGGAAATCCAGCGCCTGATCGGCCGCAGCCTGCGCGCCGTAACCGACCTAAAGGCCCTCGGCGAACGCCAGATCACGCTCGACTGCGACGTCCTGCAGGCCGACGGCGGCACCCGCTGCGCATCGATCACCGGCGCCTGGGTCGCTCTTTACGAAGCCTGCGAAGGGCTGGTCAAGGCCGGCAAGCTACCAGCCAACCCGGTGCGCGACCACGTCGCGGCCATTTCGGTCGGCATCTACAAGGGCGCCCCGGTCCTCGACCTCGATTACCCGGAAGACTCCGACTGCGACACTGACATGAATGTCGTGATGACCGGCAATGGCGGCATCGTTGAAATCCAGGGCACGGCCGAAGGCGAGCCGTTCACTCGCGAGCAGATGAGCGTGCTGGTCGATCTTGCGACGATGGGTATCCGCCAGCTCGCCGCTGCCCAGCAAAGCGCCCTGGCTGAATGAGTTTCGGCATGAAAAAGCTCGTCCTCGCCTCCAACAACGCCAAGAAAATGAAGGAGCTCAACGCGCTGCTCGCTCCGCTCGGCTTCGAGGTCATTCCGCAAGGCCAACTGGGCATTCCGGAAGCCGAGGAGCCGCATTGCACCTTCGTTGAAAACGCGCTGGCCAAGGCCCGCCATGCCGCCCGGGCTTCCGGCCTGCCGGCGCTGGCCGATGACTCGGGCCTCAGCGTCGCGGCACTGGGTGGCGCCCCCGGCGTCTATTCGGCGCGCTATGCCGGCGAGCCGAAATCGGATGCCCGCAACAACGAAAAACTGCTCGCCGACCTCGCCGGCCAGAATGACCGCCGCGCCCATTTCGCCTGCGTGCTGGTCCTCGTGCGCTCAGCCGACGATCCGCAACCGATCATCGCCGAAGGCGAATGGCATGGCACCATCCTCGAAACGCAGCGCGGGGCCGACGGTTTCGGCTACGACCCGCTGTTCTACGTGCCGACGCATTGCCAGACGGCAGCCGAACTCGATGGCGAGATCAAGAACCAGTTGTCGCATCGCGGCCAGGCCATGCAAAAACTGATTGCCCGCCTGCCGAACCTGTAATTCCGTGGCCCGCACGATTCCCATTTTTAGCCAAAAAACCCGGTCGACCGTAGCAAACCTGGAATTTCGCGTTTCGCCGCCGCTGGCGCTCTACGTCCATGTGCCGTGGTGCGTACAGAAGTGCCCGTACTGCGATTTCAACTCGCACGAGGCCAACGGGACAATTCCTGAGCGCGAATACGTCGACGCCCTGATCGCCGACCTGCAATCCGCCCTGCCACTGATCTGGGGGCGGCCGGTGCAGACCGTTTTCTTCGGCGGCGGGACGCCCAGCCTGCTCTCGCCGGCCGCCATCGACGAACTGATCGCCGCCTTCCGGGCGCTGGCCATGCTGGCGCCGGATGCCGAGATCACGCTCGAAGCCAATCCCGGCACGGTCGAGGCGGAAAAATTCGCCGGCTTCCGTTCGGCCGGCGTCAATCGCCTGTCGCTCGGCATCCAGAGCTTCAACGATGGTCACCTGAAAGCCCTCGGCCGCATCCACGGTGCCGCCGAAGCCAGGCGCGCGGCGCAACTGGCCGGCGAGCACTTCGACTCGTTCAATCTCGACCTGATGTACGGCCTACCGGGCCAGACGCATGAGCAAGCGCTCACCGACGTCGAAACGGCGCTGAGCTTTTCACCCTCGCATCTCTCCTGCTACCAGCTGACGCTGGAGCCCAATACCCGCTTCGCCGCCTTCCCGCCCGAGTTGCCGGAAGGCGACATCTGCGCCGACATGCAGGAGAGCATCGAGGCCCGGCTAGCCGCGGCCGGTTTCACCAACTATGAGACCTCGGCCTTCGCCCAGCGCGGCAAGCAGTGCAAGCACAACCTGAATTACTGGTATTTCGGCGACTACCTTGGCATCGGTGCCGGCGCCCACTCCAAGCTCACGCTGCACGACCGCGTGCTGCGCCAGATGCGCTGGAAGCACCCAAAGGCCTACCTCGACAACATCCGTAGCGGCAATGCGGTCCAGGAAGAAACCCAGGTTGAAGCCAAGAGCCTTCCTTTCGAATTCATGATGAATGCGCTACGTCTGGCCGACGGCTTTCATCCGTCGCTATACGAAGCACGCACGGCGCAGCCATTGATCGGCATCCAGTCGGAACTGAAGGCGGCGGAAGCCGATGGCCTGCTCGACATTGGCCCGGAAAAAATTGCGCCGACAGCGAAGGGTCGGCGCTTTCTCAACGTTCTGCTCGAACGCTTTTTATAGAACGGCCTGCGGTCTTAACTGAACAGACCGCCTTTTTTCAGCATATCCATGCCCTGAGCCAGCAGATCGCCGCCTTCGGGAAGCTGGCCGTTCGGGGTCAGCTTGTCGACCAATTGCGGCAGCAGATCGGCCAGACCCCCGGACGCTTGCTCCGTCGACATGCCGAGTTGCGCGGCAATGTTCTGCAACTGGCCGCTGCCAAGGACCGCCTGAATCTGTTCAGCCGAGATCGGCAGATTCTGGCCGGTGGAAACCCACGAATTGACGATATCGCCCAGACCGCCCTGCTGGAAAGATTGAACCAAGCCGCCCAGACCACCGGTCTGCGGGTTGTTGATCAGTTGCATGACAATGCTCAGCAACGGATTGTCACCGCCAGACTGACCACCGGCCAGCGCGCCAACGACGGAATCAAGTAGCCCCATGATTGCTCCTCAAAAAAGTTAAGTGGAACAATCCTAATCCAGCGGCATGACACCAAGTGTGAATATTTGCGAAAAGCCGCTTGCTAGGCGGCCAGCTTCTTCTGCGCCGCCGACGCCTCTTCGCGGACGCGCTTGGCTTCGTCGAGCAGGTAGCGCTGATAGTCTTCCAGGTCACCGTCGAACGGCGCGACGCCGCCCTTGGAGACCAGCCAGAACTCGTCGCAAACCGAGCGCAGCAGGGCGCGGTCGTGGCTGACCAGCATGACGGTGCCTTCGAACTCGTTGAGAGCGACAGCCAGTGCCTCACGGGTGTTGAGGTCGAGGTGGTTGGTCGGCTCGTCGAGGAGCAGCAGGTTGGGGCGTTGCCAGACGATCATGCACAGCACGAGGCGCGCCTTTTCGCCGCCGCTCATGGTGCCGACGGCCTGCTTGACCATCTCGCCACCAAAATTGAAGGTGCCGAGGAAATTGCGCAGTTCCTGCTCGCGGCCCGGCACGTTGCTGCGACCGTTGGCAATCGCCTCCTTGGCCAGGCGGACCATGTGTTCGAGCGGCGTGTCCTGCGGGCGCAGCACGTCGAGTTCCTGCTGTGCGAAGTAGCCGATGTTGAGGCCCTTGCCTTCGGTCAGGTCACCGCTGATCGCCGCCAGTTCGCAGGCAATGGTCTTGACCAGGGTGGACTTGCCCTGGCCGTTGGCGCCGAGGATGCCGATGCGCTGGCCGGCCATCACCGAGCGGTTGATGCCGCGCACGATGACGGTCGGCGGCGTGCCGGCCGGCGCTTCTTCGGCCGGCGGGTAGCCGATGGTGACATCCATCATCGACAGCATCGGGTTGGGCAGGTTCTGCGGCTCCTGGAACTCGAAGGTGAATTCGGCATCGGCCAGCACCGGCGCGATCTTCTCCATGCGGTCGAGTGCCTTGACCCGGCTCTGCGCCTGCTTGGCCTTGCTGGCCTTGGCCTTGAAGCGGTTGATGAAGGATTGCAGGTGGGCGATCTTCTCGGCCTGCTTGGCCATCGTCGCCTGCTGGAGCAGCATCTGCTCGGCGCGCATGTCTTCGAACTTGCTGTAGTTGCCGCCGTAGCGGACGAGCTTGGCGTTGTCGATGTGCAGCGTGACGCCGGTGATGGCGTCGAGGAATTCGCGGTCATGGCTGATCATGACCAGCGTGCCCTGGTAACGCTTGAGCCAGGCTTCCAGCCAAACGAGGGCATCGAGGTCCAAGTGGTTGGTCGGTTCGTCGAGGAGCAAAATGTCGGACGGGCACATCAGGGCGCGGGCCAGTTGCAGGCGCATGCGCCAGCCGCCGGAGAAGCTGTTGACCGGGTTATGCAGCTCGGACACCTTGAAGCCGAGGCCGAGGATCAGCGACTGGGCGCGCGCTTCGGCGTCATGCTCACCGGCGTCGTTGAGCGCCATGTAGGCCTCGGCCATGCGCATGCCGTCATCGCTGGCTTCGGCATCGTGCACTTCATTGCGGGCAGCGAGCAGTTTGGTGTCGCCGTCGATGACGAAGTCGGTGGCCGATTGCTCGGTTTCCGGCATGTCCTGCGCCACCTGCCCCATCTGCCATTGCTTGGGGATCGAATAATCGCCACCATCCTCATGCAGCGTCCCGTTGAGCAGCGCGAACAGGGTCGATTTGCCGGCCCCGTTGCGGCCGACCAGACCGACCTTCTCACCGGGATTGATGGTGACGGAGGCCTTGTCGAGCAGCACTTTCGAGCTGCGGCGCAGGGTGACGTTCTTGAGGATGATCATGGGGTATTCGTTTTCTTCAGAGGGTGGGCGCGGGCGCCCGGTCAAGCGGTGATGGTGCCTGGATCAATGTCGCCATCGACATAGAACCAGCGGCCGTCTTCGCGGACGAAGCGGCTCAGTTCATGCAGGCGATGGCCGCGCCCGTCAATGCGGTAGCGAGCGACGAATTCGACGGTGGCGTGATTCTCGTCCTGCTGCTGGCAGCGTTTGATCTCCAGCCCGAGCCATTTGGTGCCGTCGTCCTCGGCCAGGTCCATGCTGGCCGGCCGGGTCGACGGATGCCAGCTGGCCAGCAGGTAATCGGCCAGCTTCAGGACATAGGCGCTGTAGCGCGAACGCATGAGCGCCTCGGGCGTCATTTCATTTTTGGCCGAAAAATGCAGTTGACCGCAGCATTCGGCATAACGCCTGCCGCTGCCACAGGGGCAGGCGTCACTGACTTTCATGGCGCTTCGACGACCTCGCCACCGAGCGCCTCGAGCAGTTGCGGCAAGAAACGCGACAGCTCGCCGGTCATCAGCGCGAAATCGGCATCGAATTGCTCGTCAGCATGTTCGGCCGATTTCTCGGCTTCTTCCTTGAGCAAATCAAGGAACGCGAGGCGCTTGATTTCGAGCTTTTCGCCGAGGACGAAAGAGATGCGGTCGTCCCAGGTCAGGGCCAGCTTGGTCGGCATCTTGCCGGCCGCCAGGTGGGCCTTGATCTCGCCGCTGATCTCGTCGCCGTCGAGCGGGTGACGGACGTAACGGACCGCCGCCTTTTCCTCGCCGGCCGCCTTCAGTTCGCAATCGCGGTCGATGGTGAAGCCGGCCGGGGCGTCGCCTCCGGCCAGCCAGTCGGCCATCGCCGCCTGCGGCGAAACCTGGGTGTGCAGTAGGGTCAGCGGGAAGTCGTCGAGGCAATGGCGCAGATGCTCGATGACCTCTTCGGCCTTGGCCGGGCTGCCGGCATCGACGCAGAACCAGCCATTTTTCGGATCGAGCCAGACGTAGGTCGTGCGACGGCGGGTGAAGGCGCGCGGCATCAGCTCTTCGGTAACGCGCTCGCGCAACTCTTTCAACTGCTTGCGGCCCGGCGCATAACCCTGTTGGGCTTCGATCAGCTCGGCGCGCTCCTTGACCTCCTCATTGACCACCGACGACGGCAGCAGGCGCTGCTCGACGCTCAGGGCGATCATCCACTGCTGGCCGAGCGAATAGACCAACGCGCCATCCCGGCGCGGCGACACCCAGCCGCGGCTCATCGGCTGGTTGCTCGGGCACTTCACGAACGGGCCACGGGTCAGTTGCTCTTCGAATTTGGCGAGATCGACGGCCCACGGCGTCGGCAGGCGGTAAAGCTGGAGATTACGGAACCACATGAATCATTCCCGGTTTGCAGTCATTGAGGCGCGAGAGTTTAACAGCCCGCCAACGTTGGCGCATGACGACCCGACTACTGCATTCCTGGCAGGCACCGCCAAAGCCCTGAACAGGTGGCCGTCTTGCCCGGACAAAAATAAAAATGCCGGCATCGATGGATGCCGGCATCTCGCCGATTTGACGGCCCCGCAGGCCGCCCTGGCTTACTTACTTACTTGCTGGCGGCAGCGCCGCCCGTCTTGCTGACCATGAACTCGACAGCCGCCTTCATTTCGGCGTCGCTCAGATTGGCCAGTCCACCGCGGGCCGGCATCGAGTTGTGACCGTTGATAGCCGACTTGATCAGCGGATCGACGCCGTTCTTGAGACGCGGCTTCCAGTCGTTCATGTCGCCCAGTTTCGGGGCGCCCTGCTTGCCGGTGGCGTGGCATTCCTGGCAGCGCTCCTCGACCACTTGCTGGCCGCTACGTTGCTTGGCGGATTTCACAGCCTTCTTGGCATCGGCGGCCTTGCCGCCGCTGACCATGTAACCGACAGCCCGGGTCATTTCGAGATCGGTCAGCGCGGCCTGACCACCATGGGCCGGCATGTTGCGGACGCCGGTGATGGCATTCACCGTCAATTTGTCCAGACCCTTGGCGGCACGCTGCGCCCAGGCAGCTTGATCGCCGATTTTCGGGGCGCCATCCTTGCCGGTCGTATGGCAGGCGGCACAGACCGTGTCGACCACTTCCTTGCCGGAACGATCGGCGGCGAGCGCCGGCGCAACGGACAGCGCAACGGCGGAGAATGCGAGCAAAAAACGGCCGGTGGTCATTTTCATTTTTTTCATGATTTCCTCATTTTTTTGACAAATCCCGACTCTCATTCTACTCAGGAGGCGTCAATCTGACAGCTATTTTTTCCGGAAAATCACGTCCCAAACGCCGTGACCAAGGCGGATTCCGCGGTTCTCGAATTTGGTCAGCGGACGGTAATCCGGACGCGGCGCAAAACCGTCGGCCGTGTTGAGCAAAGTCGCTTCCGCCGAGAGCACTTCCAGCATCTGGTGGGCGTATTCCTCCCAGTCGGTGGCGCAATGAAAATAGCCGCCCGGCTTGAGGCGGGAGGCAAGCAGCGCAACGAACGGCGACTGGATCAGCCGGCGCTTGTTGTGACGTGCCTTGTGCCACGGGTCGGGGAAAAAGACGTGAACGCCGTCGAGCGACGCTTCGGGCAGCATGTCGCGGACGACTTCGACGGCGTCGTGCTGGCAGATCCGCAGGTTGGTCAGCTCACGTTCGGCGATCTGCTTGCACAGGGCACCGACGCCCGGTACGTGCACTTCGACGCCGAGATAATCGTTGTCGCGATTGGCATCGGCGATCTTGGCCGTGGTTTCACCCATGCCGGTGCCGATTTCGAGGATTTTCGGGGCATTTCGGCCGTAGACCGTAGCAAGGTCGATGGGCTGCGGGGCATAGACGACGCCGATCTTCGGCATCATCTCGGCGTAGTAGTTTTCCTGTGCCGACGACATCCGGCCGGCCCGGCGGACGTAGCTCTTGATGTGGCCGTAGCCCTCGCGGCCTTCTTCGTAGACGCCTTCGCCGACGGTGGCCGGTTGAATCAGGGGGGTGTCGCTCATGAGCCGATCAATCCAGAGGTCGGCGACGACGGGTCGGCCGAATAGTATTTGCGGGCCATGCGGCCGGCCAGGTAAGCCTCGCGGCCGGCTTCGACCCCCTTCTTCATGGCGCTGGCCATGAGCACGGGGTCTTTGGCGTGGGCGATGGCGGTGTTCATCAAAACGCCGTCACAGCCAAGTTCCATGGCAATCGCGGCATCAGACGCCGTGCCGACGCCGGCATCGACGATGACCGGGACCTTGGCGTTATCGATGATCAGGCGCAGGTTCCAGGGATTGACGATACCCATGCCGGAGCCGATCAGCGAAGCCAGCGGCATGACCGCGACGCAGCCGATTTCTTCGAGCATCTTGGCCTGGATCGGGTCGTCAGAGCAGTAGACCATGACGTGAAAGCCATCCTTGACCAGCGTTTCGGCGGCTTTCAGGGTTTCCGGCATGTTCGGGAAGAGGTTGGTCGGGTCGCCAAGAACTTCGAGCTTGCACAACGGATGGCCGTCGAGCAGTTCGCGCGCCAGACGCAGGGTGCGTACGGCATCGTCAGCCGTGTAGCAGCCGGCCGTATTGGGCAGGATGGTGAATTGCGCGGGCGGCAGGACGTCAAGCAAATTGGGCTGGCTCGGATCCTGGCCGATGTTCATGCGGCGGATCGCCACGGTGACGATCTCCGCCCCCGAGGTGTCGATGGCCGCCCGCGTTTCAGCGAAATCTTTGTACTTGCCGGTGCCGACCAGCAAACGGGAACGGTACGCCTTGCCGGCGATGGTCAGTTGATGCATGGAGTAGGCTCCTTAACCGCCGCCGACGGCGACGACAATTTCAAGTTGGTCGCCCGAGACCAGCGGCGTCGTCGCGTGCTGGCCTTTCGGGACAATTTCGCCGTTGCGTTCAACGGCGATACGCTTGCCGACGTAGCCAAGCAGTTCGATCAGCCCGGCTACGGTCAGCGCGTCGGCGAACTGCCGAGGTTCGCCGTTGATAGTGAGATTCAGCATCCCGCTATTTTAGCGGCTAACGCGGATGCGTGGCTGCTCCGTCGGCCTTCTGCAGCAGCGCTTACTTGACGGCCCTGATGTCCGCGGTGGCCCCCAGCCCCAGCGTGTAGCCGAGCGACACATGGTGGAAACGGTGGACCGTCTTGTCGGCATGAATCGCCACGCCGAACGGAATGACCTGGCCTTCCGCCAGGGCCAGATCGCCTTCGCCGCCACTCAGCTTGCGGGTAAAGGTGACGGTATAGGTGCCGCCCTTGTTGACCCGCGCCTCGGCGACATGACCGTCGACCTGGGTGGCGCCGCTGCCGCCTTCACCACTCTTCCACTGGAAGTAGTCGTAATAATTGCCATCGGCCAGACTGGCATTGGCAACGTATTTTTTCTTTTTCGGGTCGGCCCCCGGCATTGAGCGGACATCGCTGTGGCAGGTCGCCCAGCAGCCGATCTGGGCTGCCTTCGCCACTTTTGGCCCGGCCAGCATGATCGCCACCTTGACCTCGTATATCGGCGCCTTGTCCTCCTTGTCCGCCTTGGCGGCAGCATCGCCCGGCGCTTTCAAGGTCAGGCGAACGTAGAGGTTTTCCTTGTCATAAGCGGCCTGAACGCCCACCGGAAAGCTCATCGTTTTGGGCGCCCCGACCGGCTCCAGCTCGGTGCTGCCGAGGCGCTTGAGATCCAGGCTGAGCATGCCTTTCTCTTCGTGACAACCGGCGCAGCTTTCACCCTTGCTGATGCCGGAACGGCCACTGTGCTCGGCCTTGTTCATCAACCATTCGATCGGTGTCACGCCCGGGAAAAACACATGTACTTCCCGCTTCGGTATCTTGTCCCAGTCCGGGGCTGCATAGGCAGGCAATGCGCCGGTAACGAAGACCACGCCGAGCGTGACGAGCGATGCGTTCAACTTTCTCATGGATTACTCGTCTCCGATATCCAGCAAGCGACCGATCTGCGGGTTGCATTCCTTGGGATATTACTCCCATGGAAAACAACCGGAGCGTGCTTACAACAAGCCGCGTGGCTTTCTCGGCGCGCTGGCAAACAGACGGTCGTACAGCCAGTTGGGCAAGGCCCGGAGAAGCTTGGCAACCAGACCCATCGGCCAGGGAATGACGGTGTAACTCGTGCCGCGTGCGATGGCTGCGGCGAAACGTCTTGCCGCCTCGTCGACCGGCAGCAGGAAGGGCATTTTGTAGGGATTGACTGCCGTCATCGGTGTTTCGATATAGCCCGGGGCAATGGTCACGACCTGGATGCCATAAGGCCGCATTTCCAGGCGCAGGCTTTCGAGATAGGTGATCGCTGCGGCCTTAGAGGCCGAATAGGCCTCGGCTCCCGGCAGGCCGCGTATACCGGCGACGGACGCGATGCCAACCAGCCTTTTCTCCCCGCCGGCCGCTTTCATCGCCGGGATGAACGGCGCGAAGGTCGCTGCCAGGCCGAAAACGTTGGTGTCCATGACCCGCCGAAAGATGTCGAGGTCTTCTTCGAACTCGGTCAGCGTGCCCGCCGACACGCCGGCGTTGGCGATGATGATATCCGGCGCACCGAAGCGTGCGATGAAATCGGTGGCGGCGGCGTGGAGGGCCGGAGCGTCGGTCACATCGAGCGCGTAACAGGCGTGCCCACCGCCCAGACGCTGGTTCAGCGCCTCAAGAAACTCGGCCCGGCGCGCCACCAGGCCAAGCGTCGCGCCCTGTGCCGCGTAGTAAACGGCAAGCGCCTCGCCGATTCCCGACGAGGCGCCCGTGATGAAGACCTTCCGAGACAATTATTTCTTGCCGGATTTCTCGCTGCGTGCCTTGGCAATCAGCTTGTCGGCGACGGCCAGCTTCTCGTTGAAGCCCATGTCGCCGATCAGGTACTTGCCTTCGACGCCCAGTGCCGGCACGCCTTGGATCCGGTAGGCCTGCGCCAGCTGATCGCCACGCTTGACCTTGCTCATGACCCCGAAGGAATTGAAGGTTTCGCCAAACTTCTTCGCATCGACGCCCTTCTTGACGACCCATTCGGTGAGCGTTCTTTCATCGAACAGATTGACGCGCTCACCATGAATCGCACGGAAAACGTCAGCCTCGAGACGATGCAGGTCGCCGGTGATTTCCAGGGTGTAATAAAGCTTGGCGATGTTGGCCCAGGCGGCGCGGCCGAAGGTGATCGGCACCTTCCTGACGACCACGTCGGCCGGCTGCTTGGCGGCCCAGGCCGTGAGCAGCGGGTTGAAGTCGGCGCAGTGCGGGCAGCCGTAGCTGAAAAACTCGAGTACCTCGATCTTGGCCGGATTCTCAGTCGGCTGGGCCGGACTGACCGGCGTGAATGCGGCGCCCTGTGCAAAAGACGGCGTTGCTACGGTCAACCCGAAAAAAAGGGCAAAAACGGAACCGACGAAACTACGACGTGCATCCTTCATTCGTTACTCCTATTTGGCTAGTTGAGCTTCAACACCCGATTTGGCAAGCTCGGCACGAACTTTGTTCAATTCATCGATCTTCATGTAGGGACCGACGCGGACTCGATAGAGTGTCCGGTCCTGGATCATCACCTGCTGGACAACCGCCTCAATACCCATAAACGCCAGCTTGGCCTTTTGGTTGTCGGCGTCCTGCGCCGTGCTGAATGAACCGGCCTGCAGGAAGAGCGGGGTCTTCGATTCCTTCGACTCGCTCTTCTCCCCTTTCTTCGGCTCATCTTTCCGGGCCTCGGGCCTGGGCGCCTTGTCGGGCACGGCGTCGGCCTTGCCGGGCAGGATGTCGTAGAACTGGAAACGCTTTTCGGGAATCGGATCACCCGGCTTGCCGGGCAAGGCCAGCGGCTGGCTCGGCTGGCCATTCTTGCCATTGGCGGCGGGCGGCTGCACCCGCTCGACGAAAGGCAGCGGCGACTTGTTGATGTACCAGACGACACCGGCCGCCAGGGCGACACCGATGACCAGGCCGATGAACATGCCGATCAGCGTACCGCCGGCGGCTTTCTTTTTTGCCGGCTGGTTTCTGCGGGGCTTCATATCGCGACTCATGGCAGTTCCTTACATGGATTCCGGACAGCTGACGCCGAGAATGGTCAGGCCGTTGCGGATCGTCTGGCGCACGGCAACCGCCAGGGCGACGCGGGCATCGCGCAAGGCGGCATCGTCGACCAGCATGCGCTCGGCGTTATACCAGCCATGGAATTCACCAGCCAGATCCTTGAGGTAGAAGGCGATCAGGTGTGGCGCCAGTTCGCGCGCGGCGTTATCGATGAGGTCGCGGAACTCGGTCAGCTTGCTGGCAATGGTCAGCTCGCGCGCATTGCTCAGCAAGGCCAGATCGGCATCGGCCAGCACCGCCAAATCACCACCGGTCGCACCGGCCCACTGGCCGACCACGGAACAGATGCGGGCGTGGGCGTACTGGATGTAATAGACCGGATTCTCGTTGGTCTGGCTCTTCGCCAGATCGAGGTCGAAATCGAGATGCTGGTCAGACTTGCGCAGGGCGTAGAAGAAGCGGCACGCGTCGTTGCCGACTTCGCCACGCAGTTCGCGCAGGGTGACGAACTCGCCTGAGCGCGTCGACATCGAGGCCTTCTGGCCGTTGCGGTAGAGCACGGCAAACTGGACCAGCGCCACCTGCAGTTTTTTGGCATCCAGCCCGAGCGCGGTAATGGCGCCGTTCACACGGGCGATGTAGCCGTGGTGATCGGCACCCCAGATATTGATGACCTTGTCGAAACCACGCTCGAACTTGTTGAGGTGGTAAGCGATGTCGGAAGCGAAATAGGTGTAGAGGCCATTCTCGCGCTGGACGACGCGATCCTTCTCGTCGCCAAAGGCGGTCGACTTGAACCAGCGGGCACCGTTCTGAACGTACAGGTGGCCATTCTTTTCAAGCAGATCAACGCAACGGGCAACCAGCTCGGTATCGAACAACGCCTTTTCCGAGAACCAGACGTCGAAATGAACGCCGAACTGCTCCAGATCATCGCGGCAATCGGCCAGTTGTTCGGACAGCGCGTGCTGATGAACGTAGGCCCAGTCCGGGCCAAGCAGTTCCTTGGCGCGGGCGATCAGCGCATCGAGCTGCTGCTCGCGTTGCTGCTTGGCTTCGTCGTCGCTCCGCTCGGCCGCCGGAAAACCCGGGGTACCGGCCAGCACGGCAGCGGCGGGACGGACATATTTGTCGCCATGGGCATGCTTGAGCTGCTCCGCCATCTCCCGCACATACCCCCCTTGGTAACCATTGGGAGGGAAAGGCAGGTCAACGCCATGCAGATCGAGGTAACGCAGCCAGGTCGACACAGCCAGAATATCCATCTGCCGCCCGGCGTCATTGACGTAATACTCGCGCGTCACATCCCAGCCGGCGAAAGTCAGCAGATTGGACAGCGAGGCGCCGTAGGCTGCACCGCGACCGTGGCCGACGTGCAAAGGCCCGGTCGGGTTGGCCGAAACGAACTCGACTTGTACCTTCTGCCAGCCGCCGAGTGTCGATCGACCGAAATTTTCACCCTCGGCCAGCACAGCCTTGACGACGCCGGTCTTGGCCCCGGCCTCGAGCTTGAAATTGATGAAGCCGGCCCCGGCCACTTCAGCCTGGGTAACCAGCGTCGACACCGGCAATTCGTTCACCAGTTGCTGTGCAATTTCGCGCGGATTCTTCTTGAGTGCCTTGGCCAACTGCATGGCCAGGTTGGTCGCGAAGTCGCCGTGCGATGGATCGCGCGGGCGCTCGAGTTGAATGGGGGTATCGGTTGCGCTCGGCGCAACGCTGGCGAGCGCCTGCTGCAGAAGGGCAGTAAGCTGGTTTTTGACGTCTAGGGACATTGATTCGTGGGGCAAAATTGCAAAACGTCGATTATACGCTGCCGCTGCCTACTTATTGACCGGCGCAACAATCGCCGACCACGCCGCGAGCTTGTCGGCGTAACGGCTTGCCGCATGGGCCGGACTGGTTGACGGCAGGCGGATCAATTCCGGCGTTTCACCCGACAACCCGGGCAGGACATGGCGGCGAAAAGTCGCCTGGGCCGCCGCGCCATTGAAGAAAACCCGACCGATCCCACGGTGAACGGCAAAAAAGGCCGAAAAATCATTGACGCAAACCGAGGCCCTGACGATGGCCGAATCCAGACTACCCGGGCGCTCGCCTGCCGCGATCACATCCCAAAGCGCGATGCCGGCGGCCTGCAGCTTTTCCAGGCGCTGCCCGTAAGGCAGCTCCGGCCCGGCACCGACCAGATCGCCCATGATGCGCCAGAAAACATTCTGCCGATTGGCGTAATACGCCTGCGCAGCAAGCGACGCCTTACCCGGCAGACTGCCCAGGACAAGCACCCGAGCCGACCGATCGGCAACCGGCGGAAAGCCGTGACTCAGGGACATCGAAAGGAGATCAGTCGCCCATCACGCGGTTCTTGCCCGCGCGCTTGGCCAGATACATGGCCTGGTCGGCTCGCCGGATAGCCTCGGTGCCCGACTCGTCGGGAGCCAGTTGGGCAACACCCGCGCTGAAGGTAATGAGGACTTTCTCTTTGCCGGCCATGTAGATGGCCTTGGTCAACTCGCGCTGCAGGCGAGTCATCGCCTCAATACCCTGATCAAGCGTCGTATCGGGCATGAGCACGACGAACTCTTCGCCGCCGTAACGGGCCAGCGTGTCGGATGGGCGCATATTGCGCCGGGCCACGTCGGCCAGATGGACAAGGGCGCGATCGCCGGCCTCATGGCCAAAGCTGTCGTTCAGTTTCTTGAAATTATCGATGTCGAGCAGACTGAGAGAGAGCGGCGTTTCCCTGCGCCGCACGCTCGACACCTCACGCTCCAGCGCCTCGTCCAGCCCCTTGCGGTTGAGCGCATCAGTCAGCGGATCGTGGCGGGCCAGGGCACTGGCGTTATCCAGTTCCTGGTGCAGATGCATGAGTTCGCTCTCGGTGACCAACACTTTTGCCTGCAGACTCTTCAGCTGCTCGCGCGAGCACGCCGTTTCCTCGGCCATGGCATGCGTTGCCAGGATCACATCGTCGAGCAGCGGTTTGAGGTCTTCCAGCCTGGAAACCTGCTCAATCTGACGGGCGCTTTCCTCTATATGCATTTCAAACGCGGTACTCGACTGATTCATCGTTCCCAGACGTTCGACAAACTCGGCCAGCATCACGCGCATTTCCTCCTGCGCCTCGACAGCGCGCGACTTGGCGCGCCCCTGCTTCTCCATGACATCGCGTAGCCGCCGCTCCATCTCATCGAGATGACGCAAGGTCAGGGGCGGTGCCACACTGGCCAGCAGGCCATCGATCTGGCCCTTGAGCCAGCTGTCGTCGGAGCTCAATTCACCAATGTTCTGAATGATCAGATGCAACAGCTTGAGCAACAGGCTCTTGATTTCAAGCTGCTCTTCCGCCGCGAATGCGGCCTGATGGGTCAGACTGCCCAGGAGACCCTGAACGAAGGCGACCTCAACCATCGGCTGCTTGAGCGCCTCGACCAGTTCGCGGGCCACACCGACAATCCGCGAATCGTCGTCACCGAGCGCAGGCAGCACCGATTCAACGAAACGCGCCAGTTTGCCGGCAAATTCGCCTGGCAGCGCGGCCGGGACGATGGGCATCGCCTCCGCCAGCGTGCGCGACTCACCGGCCTGGGCATAGGCGCTCAACGACTCCCTGACCCCCTGCCAGCTCCGCTTGGCTATCGCCGCCGAAAGCCGGTCGATCTGCTTTTCCTGCGCCTCGTTCCGGGCCGGCAGTTCGACCAGCAATTCCCGCAACGGCCCGTCGGGAAACGGTGCCATGTTCGGAATCTCGGCGATTTCGTTATAGCAGGCCTGGTAATTGGCCGGCGTCGGCGCCAACTGACGCATCGCCAGTCGCTTGAGCGCTTCACGGGCAATTTCGGAGGGGTGTTTCGGTTCGCTCATCGAGGCTTCAGGTAACTTCGGGTGGCTGGGCACAACACCAACAGGCTTGATGGGCAAGTTTATCCCATTGCCCGAAGCTTCTTGCAAGATTGTTAAGCCCCAACCCAACAGACTCAAACAGTCGCAAATCACGGGGTGCAAGCGCCGTTGGCGTGTTAACATGCTCGTTTAGCGATTTTGCCCGGCCCGGCCGGCGTTTACCGTACACATGCGTCTCCTTCGTTTGCTCAAGACGCCTCGCCCTCGAATCGCTCGGCCCCATTTTCGTCAAGTTCGGCCAGGTGCTATCGACCCGGCGAGACCTCATGCCGATGGACATTGCCGACGAGCTCGCCAAACTGCAGGATCGCGTCCCGCCATTCGCCTCCGACCTCGCCCTGGCCGAAATCGAAAAGGCGTATGGCCGGCCAGCCAGCGAGGTTTTCGCCGAATTCGATCCAACGCCGATCGCCTCCGCATCAATCGCCCAGGTTCATTTCGCCAAGCTGCGCGCCGAAGACGGCGGTCATGAAGTCGCCGTCAAGGTATTGCGCCCCAACATGCTGTCGGTCATCGAGCACGATCTGGCGCTCATGGACAACCTGGCCATGCTGCTCGAAAAGCTGTGGGCCGACGGCAAACGCCTGAAACCACGCGAAGTGGTCGCCGAATTCGCCAAATATCTGCGCGACGAACTCGACCTCATGCGCGAGGCGGCCAACGCTTCGCAACTCCGGCGCAATTTCACCGACTCCACCCTGCTCATCGTCCCCGAGATTTATTGGGATTTCTGCACGTCGACCGTCATGGTCATGGAGCGCATGAAGGGCACGCCAATCTCGCAGACCGACAAGCTGCGCGCCGAAGGCATCAACCTCTCCAAGCTGTCCGCGGCCGGCGTCGAAATTTTCTTCACCCAGGTGTTCCGCGACGGCTTCTTCCACGCCGACATGCACCCCGGCAATATCTTCGTCGCCCCCGATGGCCGCTACATCGCGCTCGACTTCGGCATCGTCGGCACCCTGACCGATTCCGACAAGAATTACCTGGCCCAGAACTTCCTCGCCTTCTTCCGCCGTGATTACAAGCGCGTCGCCGAGGCTCACATCGAATCCGGCTGGGCACCCAAAGACACCCGGGTCGACGAATTCGAGGCGGCCATCCGCGCCGTCTGCGAACCGATCTTCGACCGGCCGCTCAAGGACATTTCCTTCGGCAAGGTGCTGCTCCGCCTGTTCCAGACCTCGCGCCGCTTCAACGTCGAGATCCAGCCGCAACTGGTCATGCTGCAGAAGACGCTGCTCAACATCGAAGGCCTCGGTCGCCAGCTCGACCCCGAACTCGACCTGTGGACCACCGCCAAACCTTTCCTCGAACGCTGGATGAGCGAGCAGATCGGCTGGCGCGGACTGATCCGCGGATTCAAACAGGAAGCCCCTTATCTGGCGCGTACCCTTCCGCAGTTGCCACGCCTGGTCCATCAGGCGCTGGCCCAGCCGGCCAGGGCTGACCTGCAACCGCAGATCGATCGCCTGATCGCCGCCCAGCAACAGCAAAACCGCTGGCTGGCCATCATCGCCCTGCTCCTCGCCCTACTCGTCGGCGCCCTGGTTTACTGATCGCCGATGGCCGTCGTCAACCTCACCACCTTCACTGAAGAAAACGTCGCCGAGTGGTTCGCCACACGCGACATCAACAAGGCACGGCCTTACGTCGACCTGGTGCGCGACCTGAATATCGAGGGCAGCCAGATGCGGGCGCTTGTACCGGGTTCGTCGGCCGAGCCATACGTCGCACAGGCTTACCTGAGCCAGACCCAGAGCGGCGAGATGGCGGTAATCAGCCGCTGCACCTGCACTGCCGGCAAGCATTGCAAGCACGTTGCCGCCATGCTGCTCAAGGCCATCGAAGAGCGCAATCCGAAGGAGCGAGTCAGCAGCAGCGCCCTGTCCTGGCTCGAAGACCTGCGTCGCGTCTCGGTTGCCGTCGCCAAGAAAAAAGCCCGACCAGCCAGCGCCCGCCAGCAGCTTTTCTACATCCTGAAATGGACGGCCGACAAGCGCCAGTTCGGCATTGAAATTCGCAAGGGCAAGTACCCGGAGAGCGCCGAGGAATGGTGGAAGGTGGACCGCGCGCTGATTACCCCGCCGCAGTTCGTCAATGAAGAAGATCTCGGCATCCTGCGCCTGATCTGGGCGGACCGTGGCCACGAAACCGGTTTGCGGGCCTTTGGCCTGGGTCCCAAGAACGGCGCCGAAATCCTGCAACGCATGGCGGCCAGCCACCGGCTTTATCCCGAGGATGATCTCGGCCTGCCGCTCAACGCCGGACCGACCCGGCCGGCCAGCATCGGCTGGCTGGTTGACGGCATGGGATTCCAGCGACCGCACCTGAAGCCGGAGCCGTCGGCCGAGATGATTGTCGCCGTCGATCCGCCCTGGTACATCGATCTCGCCGAGGGCGAAGCAGGGCCGCTGGAAGTGACCGGCAATCCGGATGTGATCAACCGCCTGTTCTCGTTGCCGCCGCTATCGGCCAACGAAGCGGCGCTGGTCGCCGAGGCGCTGTCCGAACTGGCGCCCGACCTGCCGTTGCCCGGCTCGGATGCCGGCGCCCGCTTGCGTTTGGTCGACGCGCCGCTGATTCCGATCCTCCAGCTGGAAACCCTGCACACGCACGGCCACCGCGCCTGGCGCGGCTATCCGCAGAATTTTGGCGGCGGCCCCTTCGACGTTGCCAAGATCGTTTTCCGCTATGGCGATGCCGACGTCCGGCCGGAAGAGAAGAGCGAGTTCATCACCCTGCCGGAAGGCGAAACCATCCGCCTGAAACGTCGCCCCGAGGATGAGGCGAAGGCCCTGCAGGCCCTCGAGGGCTGCGGCCTGCAGAAGATTCCCGGGCACACCCTGCACACTTTCGGCAGCCCGCCGGAAGGCATTTACGGCCTGGCCGAAGAGGCGAGCTGGGTGCCCTTCATGCAGGACGGCACGCTGCGCCTCAAGGAAGCCGGCTGGCAGGTCGAGTTTCCCGAGGATTTCCGTCACCACGTCATCGAGGTCGACGGCTGGGAAGCGGAACTTTACGAAGCCGACAATGGCTGGTTCAACCTCGACATGGGCGTCATGGTCGAAGGCGAGCGCCTGCCGCTGGCCCCCCTGCTCGCCAATCTGTTCCGCACCGACCCGCGCTGGCTGGAAGCGGCCGAGCTCGAGCGGGTTCCCGACAACGAGGGCATCGATCTCTACACCAGCCGCGGCAAACGCCTGCGCGTCCCGGCCGGTCGCCTCAAGCCGCTGGCCGCGACGTTGATCGACCTGTTCGATGGATTCACCGGCGGCAACACGCTGCGTCTGTCGCGCTTCGATGCGCCGCGACTGGCCGAACTGTCCGACATCAGCCGCTGGCAGTTCCGCGGCCAGAGCGACATCATGGCCCTGGCCGAACGCCTGCTCAAGGCGCAGGGCATCGGCGACGTCGAGCCGCCAGCCGGTTTCATGCTCGAACTCCGCCCTTACCAGAAGGAAGGCCTGGCCTGGCTGCAGTTCCTGCGCGAACACAACCTGTCGGGCATCCTCGCCGACGACATGGGCCTTGGCAAGACGGCTCAGACGCTGGCCCATCTGCTCATGGAAAAGGAAGCCGGGCGCCTCGACAAGCCGGCCCTGATCATTCTGCCGACCTCACTGATCTTCAACTGGAAGAACGAGGCGGCGCGTTTCGCCCCCGCCCTCAAGGTGCTGTCGCTGCATGGCCCGGAACGCAAGGTTCTCTTTCCGCAGATCATGCAGCACGACGTGGTGCTGACGACCTATCCGCTGCTCTGGCGCGACGCCGAAGAGTTGATGCAGCACAGCTACCACCTGCTCATTCTCGACGAGGCGCAGACGGTCAAGAATGCCCAAAGCCAGAGCGCCGAGGCCGTGCGCAAGGTCGATGCCCGGCATCGCCTGTGCCTGACCGGTACGCCGCTGGAGAACCATCTCGGCGAACTGTGGAGCCAGTTCGACTTCCTGCTGCCGGGTTTCCTCGGCACCAGCAAGCAGTTCACCCGCCACTGGCGGACGCCGATCGAAAAGCAGGGCGACCTCCGTCGCCGCACCCTGCTCGCCCGCCGTATCCGGCCCTTCATCCTGCGCCGCAAGAAGGAAGACGTCGCCCAGGAACTGCCGCCGAAAACCATCATCGTGCGCAGCGTCGAACTCGAGGGCGCCCAGCGCGACCTGTACGAAACGGTGCGCGCCGCGATGGATGCCAAGGTCCGCGACGAAATCGCCAACCGCGGCTTTGCGCGCAGCCAGATCGTCATCCTCGACGCCCTGCTCAAGCTCCGCCAAGTCTGCTGCGACCCGCGCCTGGTCAAGGCCACCGCGGCCCGCAAGGTTCCCGAACGGGCCAAGCTCGACCTGCTCATGGCCATGCTGCCCGAACTCGTCGACGAAGGCCGACGCGTCCTCGTCTTCTCGCAGTTCACCAGCATGCTGGCGCTCATCGAGCACGAACTGGACAAGGCCGGCATCGCCTACGTCACACTGACCGGCGATACGGTCGACCGCGAAGTGCCGATCCGCCGCTTCCAGGACGGCGAAGTGCCGATTTTCCTGATCAGTCTCAAGGCCGGCGGCGTCGGTCTCAACCTGACTGCCGCCGACACCGTGATCCACTACGATCCGTGGTGGAACCCGGCCGTCGAAAACCAGGCCACCGACCGCGCCCACCGCCTCGGTCAGGACAAGCCGGTCTTCGTCTACAAACTGATCGTCAGCGGCAGCATCGAGGAAAAGATCCTCGCCCTGCAGGAGCGCAAGGCCGAACTGGCGGCCGGCATCCTGTCCGACGACTATCGCGTCGACATCAAGTTCGGCACCGACGATCTTGCCGCGCTGTTCGAACCGCTGCCCGATTGACGGTTTTGGCCGTTTTTCGGTGTTGACCGTAGCAATCGGGCATCGCCTAAAATAGCCGCATCAGTCATTGCTAATTCAGGAACTCGCATGCGTCGGCTCGCCTTTCTGCTCTGCTTCGCCCTGGCCGCCACGGCCGCTCAGGCCGACGATGGCGTGGTCAGAAGAAAGGTCGGCAGCAATTTTTCCGACACGCGCGATGCCATCGTTTCGGCCATCGAGAGCCGCGGACTGGTCGTCAGCTACACGGCGCACATCGCCGACATGCTCGACCGTACCGGCGCCACCCTCGGCGCTACCCGCCGGGTTTTCGAGCATGGCGAAACCATCGGATTCTGCTCGGCCGTGCTCTCCCGCAAAATGCTCGAACTCGACCCGCACAACATTGTGCTCTGTCCCTTCGCCATTTCGGTCTACTCGCTGCCCGGCGAAACCGGCACGACCTGGGTGGCCTATCGCCAGCCGACAGGCCCGGCAGCCGCGCTGGTCGCCCCCTTGCTCAATGACATTTCGGCCGAGGCGGCATTTTGATTTTGGGCTGTTTTTCCGGTTGACCGTAGCAATCCGGCCAGCAGCTCAGGCGCGGTTGTCGCCGCCCAGCCAGTGAAACAGGGCCGAATAAAGCAGGTCCGGACTAACCGGCTTGGAGACAAAATCGTTCATCCCGGCCTGCAGGCACTGCTGGCGATCCTCGGCAAAGGCATTGGCGGTCATGGCCAGGATAGGCACGTTTCGACGGTCGGCCATCTGACGGATGCGCCGGGTCGCTTCCAGCCCGTCCATGCGCGGCATCTGCATGTCCATGAGGACCAGGCCGTAATCATTCTTGCTAACCTTGTCGACTGCCTCAACGCCATCCGCGGCGATATCGATGGCCAGACCAACGTCTTCGAGCAGCATTTTCGCCACTTCGCGGTTGATCGGTTCGTCCTCGACCAGGAGGATCTGTCGGCCGCCAAACTGGCTGCGCAGCATGGCCTCGACATCGCCGCCCTGATCCGGCACGACCGCTTTCATGCTATCCGGCTGCGGTTTTTTCAGGCGCGCCGTAATCCAGAACATGCTGCCCTTGCCCGGCGTGCTTTCGGCCCCCGCCTCGCCGCCCATCAACGCCGCCAGATGCCGGGTTATTGCCAGCCCGAGGCCGGTACCGCCGTACCGGCGGGTGGTCGAGACATCCGCCTGCTCGAACGGTAAAAACAACCGGGCCAACGCTTCCGGCTCGATGCCGATGCCGGTGTCCGAGACCTCAAGCCGGATCAGCACGCTCTCCGCGCTGTCCTCAAGCACCTTGCCATGCAAGCCAATGGTGCCGCTCTCGGTGAACTTGATGGCGTTGTTGGCGTAGTTGAGCAGCGCCTGACGCAGCCGCGTCGCATCGCCCAGCAAGCAGCCCGGCAGTACAGCCGACTCGACGCGCAGGGCGAGGTTTTTGTCGCGCGCCGGCCCGGCCAGTATTTCGGCGACTTCATTCATCAGGCGCGGCAGCATGAGCGGTGCCTCCTCAAGCACCAATTTGCCCGCCTCGATCTTGGATAGATCGAGAATGTCATCAATGATCGCCAGCAGATGCTGGCCAGAAGCCTCAATACGACTCAGCGGCACCTTCAGAGCATCAGCCACGCCACCGCGGCGCATCAGGTAAACCGAACCGAGAATGGCATTCATCGGCGTCCGTATCTCGTGGCTCATGTTGGCCAGGAAAGTGCTCTTCGCCTTGGTCGCCGACTCGGCCAGATCCTTCGCTTCGCGCAACTCCTGCTCAACCCGCTTGCGTTCGCTGATGTCGCTGACGAAAGTGATGAAACACGCCGGCTCGGCGACCGTCTCCGGCCGGAAATAAATATTGAGGTGGACCGGGATCAAGTGGCCGTCGCGGTGGCGGTTCCAGGAATCCAGGCTGGCGCGGCCTGTCTGTCGTATTTCTGCCGTCGCCTCGACAAACCCTCCCTGCGGGAACCCCGGGTCAATATCCGGCACGGTCAGGCGGAGCAGCTCGTCCACCGAATAGCCGAGGATCTCTGCCGCAACGTGATTGACGTAGACGAAGCGCCCCTCCGTATCGACCCAATGGATGCCCAGCCCCACCCGGTCCATTGCAAACTGGGTCTGCTCCAGCCGGGCATTGGCCTGCGCCAGGTCGCGCGTGCGCTCACCTACCATCGCTTCAAGATGGCGCCGATGCTTTTCCAGCTCCGCCTCGCTATTGCGCAACGCTTCCTCGACGCGCCGGCGCTCGGTAATTTCCCGTGCCACGCCGAGGACGCCGATCAAATGCCCATCCTTGTCGCGCATCGGCGTCTTGATCGTCTCGAACAACCCGCGATAGCCGTTATCGGCGAAAGTCAGCCACTCCTCATTCACCGTCGGACCGCCGGCCGCCGCCGCAGCCCGGTCGTTGGCGCGGAAAAACTCGGCCAGTTCGTGGCTGACGAAATCGTCGTCGGTGCGCCCGATAATGTCGTATTCACTCGCGTTGTAAAGGCGCGAAAAGGTCGGATTACACGACAGATAAACGCCATTCGGATCCTTGACCCAGGCCAGATCGGGAATCGCGGCATAGAGCGAATCGAGAAAAGCCCGCTCGCGCTCGCTCTGGGCCAGCGCCACCGCCAGTTCGGCCCGCGCATCGTCCCGGTCATTGGCCAGTGCCTGTGTCAATCGTTCATTATTGCGGCAAAGAATGACCGCCTTGGCCAGATTGGCCAGCACCGGCTGGAATATTTGCGTCAGCGGCAGCTCGGATGCCGGTGCGCCGGGGGATAACAGCAGGATGGTGTACTGCTCGTCCACGGGCAGACGAAGACAGTAAACATACTGCTCGTCGAGCGAAAAGGCGCGCAGCAAGTCGGCGTCATCGAGCAACGCCACCTTGCCGGAACACAGGCCGGCCGGCAGGTTGAAAACCGTGCCATGGCGCTCGGCGAGCAAGTAATCGCCAATTGACGTTTCGAGCGTGGCCGCCCCGCCGAACTCCGTAAGCTTCGCTCCGGCCAGCACGACACCAGTCGGAAAAGAGGTATGAAAAAGCAGACGCTGCAGCGTTTTGATGAACAGGCTGTTGAGTCCGAGCTCACCACCTATGGTCAGCGAGAGGTCATACAGAACGCTGAGAACCTGCTCACGAATCATGTTGCCGGCCAGGGGGAACAAACCAGCGTCGCGTTGTGGAACATCGGATAGCCCCAGCGTACCGTGCTGCCGATTTCACCCAGCGACAAGGCCCCCGCCATTTCGCTCACGCCGCTTTCCGCCTGCAGTTCGGCCAACTCTTTCTCGGCATCATCACCCAGATGCATACGCCGACCAGCGCAGTAAAACGTCAGCAATTGCGTTCCCTGCAAAGCACCATGCGCACCGCGCAGATGATCCGCCAGCCGGGCAATGCACCCATCCGCACCGGCCGCAGGCGCACGCAGCAACACCAGCATGGCGTTTTCGGGAATTTCGCCGACGCAGTACAGCGAACCGTCGTCAGTCAAGGCCACGGGAATGCGCACTACGACGTCACCGTTGGCGCGCAGGATACCGAAGGGAAAGTGCACCGCGTATTCGTAAAAATTGTCGCGCGTCAGATCGATCCCGTATTGCGCCCGGATAATTTCCTGATAGACATCGAAGGCGGGCCGCCAGTCGATCATGGCGATGCGGTTTCCCTCGGTCGAGGTCGCACTCATCGCCCGCTCCGGTTGCGCAAAGCCATGCTCGAGCATCGGCGCCATGGAGCCCGGGAGCAGGAGGCCGAGAACCCCATCGCCAACCAGTTGGGAGCCATCGAACAGGCACGGCATGGGTTGGAATGTCTCGCTGCCGGCGTTGATGCCGCCGTATTCGACACGGTTCGAGAGGGTCAGGTAGATGCCGTCGAGTATGCTGGCCACGTTCGGGACCATGCCATCGAAAATCATGAATAAAGTTGGCTTTGGTGCCCCTGCCGGACAGGATTTCAGACCCTCACCAGCCGCCGCAACAATCTGCCCGGCAGCATCACCGGCCGTATTGACTGCTGGCAAAAGAAAATATGGCGGCATCTGATCGAAACAGAGCAACCAAGCGCCATGCGTAAGAAAGCGTTGTTCGCCGACAAGGGCGGGGAATATCCCGCCGGCCAGAGCCAGGCCGCGTTCCCGGCAAATTGCCTGCAGGACGGGCACCCCATCCTTTTCCGCTTCCGGCAACAGGGCAACAACACCCGCCCCGGCCAGCCTCGGGGACCATTCATTCAACGCCTGTTCGATGGATTCACGATTCAATTCAACGTAACGCATCGATTTCACCGGCTGGCTATGCATGGCATTTTTTTGCTTTATGTTGTTTCCGAGTATCCCGGAAAACCCTGGACGCCTCAAGCGCTATAAGTAGCCGCCCCCACTCGCTCGATCAACCCCTTGAGCGCATGACGCACCGACTGTTCGCGAACCGACGCCCGGTCACCGCTGAACAGACAGGTTTGCGCCTCACAACCACCGTCCAGGCGCGCCCAGGCAAAGCAAACAGTCCCCACCGGCTTTTCCGGCGAACCACCCCCCGGCCCGGCGACACCGGTAATTGCCACCGACCAGTCAGCCCGGCTATGGGCCAGAGCACCTTGCGCCATCGCCCGCGCCACCGCTTCCGAAACAGCTCCGTGGCGCGCCAGCACGCTTTCGGGAACACTGAGCATGTCGACCTTCGCGGCGTTCGAGTAGGTCACGAAACCACGGTCGAACCACGTCGAACTGCCGGCAATTGCCGTCACCGACTGGGCGAACCAACCGCCGGTACAGGATTCGGCAGCCGCCAACCATTCGCCGCGCTCGACAAGCTGACATCCAAGATGTTCTGCGAGTATTTCCAAATCGTTCATACGCTCAATCCTAGCACGCGGGCGAAGTCCAAACTGGCTACGGCGCCATTGGCACCATCAATCCAATGTATCGGCGTTTTTGACTGGGTGAGCAAACCTAAAACCTGTGGAAAACCGACATTGCAGCGCAGCATATTCGAGCTATACTCGTTGTGCAGGTAGAAAAATCCATAAATCGAGAGCAGCCATGAACGTCAAGATTCACTATCGCATCACTCAGGACCGCGCCGGCATTCCGCAGGACTACACGGGTGCCCGTCATTTCGTCGTGAGCGAAGGCGAAGCCGTGGAAGACACCGCTACGCACCAGCTGGCAACGGATTATCAGGTTCCGAAAAGCGCCGTCCAGATCTGCCGCATCGAAAGCTGAGCAGACGGCAGGCTTGGCCTCAAGCCAATGGCACGGAAGGCCCGCAAAGGCTGGGCCGTGCTTTTTTTCGCCCGACGGCATCATTTGTGCAACGCACAACGCACATGCAAACAACATTTTGTTACACAAGACTACGAAAGTACGACAGACAGAGAGGACGCGGAAATCTACACTGCGTTTGTGCATTGAACCCCTCCTCTCGAAACTCCCCCTTTCGAGAATTTTCAACCCCGCCACTGGCGGGGTTTTTTTTGCTCAGCCATAGTGCCTCACCGTTATAATTACGCTTTCTATTCATCGCACTGGGGTTTTTAGCATGGCCGAGCAACACTCTTCCAAGCGCATCATGTGGGCGACGATCGCCGTCGCTGCAGTCCTGATTGCCATCATCTACCCGCTGACCGCCTACAAGGATGGCTCTGCGACAAACACCAGCAACGCTGCCGACGAAGCTGATATCCGCATTCAGCCGGTTGCCCGGTTCGAACTGGCCAAGGCTGAAGCCCCCGCCGCCAGCGGCCCCCGCGATGGCGCAACGATTTACAACACGGTCTGCGGCGCTTGCCACAACACCGGTGCCGCCGGCGCTCCGAAGATTGACGACAAGGGTGCCTGGGCACCTCGCCTTGCCCAAGGCAAGGATGCACTGATCAAGAGCGTCACCAACGGCAAGAACGCCATGCCACCGAAGGGCGGCGCCACGCTGTCCGAGGAAGAGATCAAGGGCGTTGTCGAATACGTCATGAACAAGGCGAAATAAGACCTCATCGCCCACATCAAGGGAGGCTGCGGCCTCCCTTTTTCGTGGACGCAATTTTTGTGGAAGCAAAATGGACATCTTCGCCAGACTGGCAGCGTAAGCCGTTGCCAGTCGAAGCGAGCTAGCGTTTAACGCTTGTGCCCGGCCAACATGGCTTTCATGGCATCGAGCCGGGCGCTGCCGGTGGCCTTGTCGGGCGGAGCTTCCTGCTTGCCGCCGGAGAAACGGACGTCTTCCTTGCCCATTTCATCGATGAAGCGCGAGGGCTCGCAGGGCACGAATTCGCGCGCCTGCTTGCGGCGTTCGCAGTAGGAAATGTTCAGGGTGTGCTGGGCGCGGGTGATACCGACGTACATCAGGCGACGCTCTTCTTCGAGCTTGACTGGATCAACCGATTCGCGGTGCGGCAGGATGCCCTCTTCGACCCCGACCAGGAAGACATTCTTGTACTCCAGACCCTTGGCTGCGTGCAGGGTCGACAACTGAACGGCGTCGTAATCGTCGTCGTTCTGCTTGTCGAGCATGTTGATCAGGGCGATGCTCTGGGTCAGATCAACCAGCGTTTTGCCGTCGAGTTCGCCCTTCTTGTTGAGCCAGTTGGCGAACTCGCAGACGTTGGCCCAGCGTGTTTGCGCCGTGCGCTCCTCTTCGTGGTCGTAGAGGAAGGTTTCGTAGTCGATGGCCTTGAGCAAATCGGGCAGGACCTGGTGCGCCGGCTCCTTGCTGGCCCGCGACTGGGTGCGGTTGATGAAGTTGCAGAACTCGAGCAGGGGATCGAGCTGACGAGCCTGAACGCGTTGCGCGAAGCCTTCTTCAAAGGCGGCCTCAAAAAGCGAGACATGGCGCTCGCCGGCATAGATGCCGAGCACCTGCAGCGTTGCCGCGCCGATGCCGCGCTTGGGCGTGGTGGCGGCGCGGATGAAGGCCGGGTCGTCGTCTTCGTTGGCGAGCAGGCGCAGATAAGCGGTGATGTCCTTGATTTCGGCCTTGTCGAAGAAGGATTTGCCGCCCGAGAGCAGGTAGGGAATGCGGTGGTCGCGCAGGTATTCCTCGAAAATCCGCGCCTGGTGGTTGGAGCGGTAGAGGATGGCGTAATCCTTGAACTTGGCGCGATGCTCAAACTTGTGCGCCTGCAGTTTCATGACCACGCCTTCGGCCTCAGCATCGTTGTCGCGACAGGCGGTGACGGAAATCTGTTCGCCATGGCCGAGGTCGGACCACAGCTTCTTGTCGAACAGTTTTTCGTTGTGCGAGATGACGTTGTTGGCGGCCTTGAGGATTCTTACGGTCGACCGGTAATTTTGCTCAAGTTTGATGACCTTGAGGGCGGGAAACTCGGTCGGCAGTTTCTTGAGATTCTCGATATCAGCGCCACGCCAGCCGTAGATCGCCTGATCGTCGTCACCCACCGCCGTAAACTGGGCGCGGACGCCGGTCAGCAGTTTGAGGAGCTGGTATTGGCAGGCATTGGTGTCCTGATATTCATCGACCAGCAGGTAGCGCAGGCGGTTCTGCCACTTGTCGGCAATTTCCGGATGCTCTGTGAACAGCTTGACCGGCAGGCCGATCAAGTCGTCGAAATCGACCGCCTGATAGGCCTTGAGCGTCGCTTCGTAGGACAGGAAGGCGTGGGCGGCCAGTTTTTGATGCTCGTCAGTGGCCAGATGGCGTGCCGCTTCGGGCGTGACCAGCCCGTTTTTCCAGTTCGAAATGGTCGACTGGACGATGCGCAACGTCGCCTTGTCGACGGTGCCGGCCGTTTCGCTGATGATGCCGGCGCAATCGGCCGAATCGAATATCGAGAAGCGCGGCTTGTAGCCGAGCGCCTTGGCTTCTTCGCGCAGGATGCGGACGCCCAGCGAGTGAAAGGTCGAAATCTGCAACTCGTCGGCCTGCTGCTTGGAAAGAAGCTTGCCGATGCGCTCCTGCATTTCCTTCGCCGCCTTGTTGGTGAAGGTGATGGCGGCGATATTGCGCGGATTGAAGCCGCAACTCTGCACCAAGTAGGCGATTTTCTGCGTGATCACCCGCGTTTTGCCCGAACCGGCGCCCGCCAGCACCAGCAGGGGGCCGTCGAGGTAGTGGATCGCTTCGCGTTGCGGTTGATTGAGGCCGGACATGACTCTGCAAATGACGGCGCCCCGACGAGGCGGGGCGCGCTGGAAAGGTTGCCTTGATTTTAACCCACCGACTCAATGCTGAAAATCGGCCTTTTTCCCGGTTGACCGTGGAAGCCGCATCAAACGGTGTCGTCGATGCCGATCAGACGATCCAGAGACACCCCGGGCTTGATCAGGCTGTCGGTACCGAAGTCCATTTCGAGCAGTTGCGCAGCGACGTCGCGCGCACCTTGCCGCACCCGTTCCTGACCGTGAAAGTCACCGATGGCGGCAGGATCGACCTCGGCGATTTCCTGTTGCAGGCTACGCTGGCGATCGCCTTCGATGCCATCCATGACCTCGACCCGCCGAACCGGTTCGTTATCGACCGGCCGCACGCGCTCACTCGAATAACGAGAGGGGCGTTGCGTGGTGCTCGACAAACGGGTGAGTTTCATGGGGGACTCCTTGCCCCCCATTACGGCATTTAAAGCGGTTTGCTTTAATTGAGTGCGCCAAAGACGTTTTTCAGCAACTCGCTACCGGCCCCCAGTGGATTGGCGCGCAGCTTCTTTTCTTCTTCGGCGATCATCAGGAACAGGCCATCCATGGCCTTCTGCGTGACGTAGCTGTCTACGTCGGCGTTCTGCTTGTCGATCAGGCCGGCGCTCGCTGCCTTGCCGGCAAAGTTGTTGTACTGGTCGGCCAGCTTGAGCTTTTTGGTTTCCTTCTTGACGATGGGCATGAACCTGGCAGCCAACTGATCGGTCGAGGTCCGCTTGAAATACTGCGTCACGCTGTCTTCGCCGCCGGTCAGGATGTCCTTGGCGTCCTTGACGCTCATCTTCTTGATCGACTGGGTCAGGATCGGTTTGGCTTCGGCCACGGCGTTTTCAGCCGCGTGGTTCATGGTTTCGATCAACTGGTCGGCCTGCTTGCCCATGCCGAACATGCGCAGTGCCGAATCGGCCTGCTCTAGATAGCCCGGCAGCCTGATCTTGACCTTCTCATTGCCGAGAAAGCCGCCATTCTTGCCGAGCGAGGCAACGGCATAGTCGGCACCCTTGGCCAAGGCTGCCTTGACGCCGGCGCTGGCGTCGCCGCTGGAAATGGCATCGAGCGCCCCGGCCTGAGCGACTCCCACGGTCAACCCGAAAAAAAGGGCAAAAACGGAATGTTTCAAGCCGCGCATGGTGTTCTCCCGAAAGGTCAAACGATGTCGAGGTGACCGATGCCGGTCGATAGATCGCGGTCCTTGGACTCCTTGCCATGCAACTTGATCTGCAGGCGCAGGTCGTTGAGCGAGTCAGCGTTGCGCAGGGCATCTTCGTAGGTAATCTTGCCGGCCTCGTAGAGGTCGAACAGGGCCTGGTCGAAGGTCTGCATGCCGAGTTCGCGGGATTTCTTCATGACTTCCTTGATCTCGTGCACCTCGCCCTTGAAGATCAGGTCGGAAATGAGTGGCGAGTTGAGCATGACCTCGATGGCCGCCAACCGCCCGCGACCATCCTTTTTCGGAATCAGGCGCTGCGAAACCATGGCACGCAGATTCAGCGACAGGTCCATGAGCAGTTGCTGGCGCCGCTCTTCCGGGAAGAAGTTGATGATCCGGTCGATGGCCTGGTTGGCGCTGTTGGCGTGCAGCGTGGCCAACGCCAGGTGGCCGGTTTCGGCGAAGGCGATGGCGTAGTCCATGGTGTTGCGGTCACGGATTTCGCCCATCAGGATGACGTCCGGTGCCTGACGCAGCGTGTTCTTGAGGGCCGGACCCCAGTCGTCGGTATCGACGCCGACTTCACGCTGAGTGACGATGCAGTTCTTGTGCTCGTGCACATACTCGATCGGGTCCTCGATCGTGATGATATGACCGTAGGAATTTTCATTGCGGTAATCGACCAGCGCCGCCAGCGAGGTCGTCTTGCCGGTACCGGTGCCGCCGACGAAGATGATCAGGCCCCGCTTGGTCATCGCCAGATCCTTGAGGACAGGCGGCAACAGCAATTCGTCGAGGGTCGGAATTGTCATGTTGATGGTCCGGCAGACGACGCCGACACGCCCCTGCTGAACCAGCGCATTGACCCGGAAACGCCCGATGCCGGATGGCGAAATGGCGAAATTGCACTCCTTGGTCGCCTCGAACTCGGCGGCCTGGCGGTCGTTCATGATCGAGCGCGCCAGTTCGGCCGTGTGCTGTGAAGTCAGAACCTGGTTCGAGACCGGCGTGATCTTGCCGTCAATCTTTATCGCCGGCGGAAATCCGGCGGTGATGAAGAGGTCGGAGCCTTTCTTTTGCGACATCAGACGCAAAAGATCGTGCATGAATTTCATTGCCTGATCGCGTTCCATACTTTCCCCTCGTTTGCTC
>PHCF01000052.1 GCA_002842145.1 Betaproteobacteria bacterium HGW-Betaproteobacteria-6
TACATGATCGACTACATCCAGCGCCTGTTCGAGAGCATTCCGCAATTGATCGGCTGACATGCTCAGCATAACGACGGCACAACTCGATGCCTGGATTGTCGCCTTCGCCTATCCGCTGACCCGGATTCTGGCCTTCATTGCCACCTCGCCGCTCTGGGGTTCGGCCGGCATCCCGCGTCGCACCCGCCTCATTCTCGGCATCGGCATCGCCATCGCCATCGTCCCGGCCCTGCCGCCAATGCCGACGGTTGCCCCCGGCTCTCTGGCCGGCCTCTGGATCATGGCGCAGCAGATGTTGATCGGCATCGGCATGGGCTTCGCGGCCCGAGTGGTCTTCGCCGCCGTCGACGTAGCCGGTGAATTCATCGGAGCGCAAATGGGGCTGGGCTTCGCCACCGCCTATGACCCTTTGAGTTCCTCACAAACACCCGTCATCGGCGAATTCATTGGGCTCATCAGCTTCCTGCTATTTCTCTCGCTGAATGGCCATCTGATGTATGTTGCGACGCTGGCGCAAAGCTTTTACGCCATACCGGTCGGCCCAACCCCCCTGGCCAGCGTCAGCTGGCTGAATATTGTCGAACTCGGATCAAAAATGTTTTCGGTCGGCGTGCTGCTCTCGCTCCCCGTGGTTGTCGCGCTGATGATCACCAACATCGCACTGGCCGTCCTCACCCGGGCGGCCCCTCAATTGAATATTTTCGCCCTGGGATTCCCGCTCACGATGATCGGCGGCTTTATCGCGCTGGCTATCAGCATGAATTACCTGGCCACCCCGTTGCAGGGACTCTACGAATATGCGCTCAGCGCAATACTGGGGTTTGCCGTACCCGCCGCTCAGTAGCGCTCATTCAGTTTGTACGAATCGGCATCCTGACGCTGAACCAGGCGTATCGTCCCCTCTGCCACGCGCCGGGCGCCAAGCGTCTGCGAGTCGATGCCTTCTGTGTATTCCAGTATCTGATAGCTGGCAAAGCCATTTTCGTACTGCAGTTGGCTGGCCCGCCGCTTCAGGATCTGGACCGACTCCCCGGCTCCGCCGGTATGGTAACGCTTCATCTTCATTGAAAACCGATAGACGTCCGGCGATAGCCTGGATTCCTCGATCTCCCAGTTCGGCGCCAGCGGATCGTAAACCAGATAAATCGCCGCACCGACCACGGCAACCGTCGCCAGAGACGACAGGCTGACCCCGGTTTTCGCCGTAAGCTGGATAGTCTCGTTCGGAATCAGGGGAGAAGTCCCGCAGCCAGCCAGCCAAACAACTGCGATCAGCGAGGCACCAAGCTTTTTCATAGGTAATTGAAGAGGGACATCTGGCTGACTTGCTTGAAGGTGAGCTGAGCCGCCTCAAGGACCACTTTCTGATTCGCCATGTCGGAAACCGCCTTGGTGTAATCAAGATCCTGAAGTCTGCCAAGGTCTGTCTGATACTGTAGGTCGCGATCTGCGCCAGCAATGCTCAGATTCTCCAACTCAAGCCGCCGCGCCCCGACTGAAGTCTGCGCAGTGATCAGATGGAGATAAGCCTGGTCCAGATTCTGGCGAATCGAAGTTATCTGATTTTTGAACGCTGCCTGTGTCGCCGGTGTGCTGGTCACGTTGGCGCTGAGCGCCTTGATCATGCTGTCGATGGTCGTGAAGAGATCCTGATTGCTTGCCGGCTGTACCGTAAAAGTGTCACCGGCAGCGGGGGTTCCGGAAATTTTTATCTTGATCTGCTGTGCCGCCGGGCCCAAGACGATATCCGATCCATCGGTGTAAGTCTGACCGGTCAGAGAGGGCGTGGCCGAGCCATTGAGATAGACGTCGTAAACACCGGGTGCGGTAAAGGCAAGCTGGTATGTGGTGTCGTCGTATCCTGAAATGACCGACGAAGTACCGATAACGCCCGTCCCGGTATTGCCGGCACCGGCTGAAAACTGAAACGATCCATTGCCTTGCGGAATACGCATGAATATATCGCTGCCCGACTCCGATACCCCCATCGTCCGCCCCGTCTCCACCTGCAACTGGCGGCGGCCGTCATCGCCGTGATAGCTCGTGGTACGGTTACCCGGCGAGCCCGTAACAGCGAAGGGAGTCGTCGCCCCCCTGAGCCCGGCAAAAATATGCTGCCCCAGTGCGTCGCTACCGTTCGCCAACCCCAGCAATTGGGCAAAATTCTCATTGACTTCAAAAGAGATTGCCTGACGCGACGTGTCACTGATATTCGGATTATCTGCTTCAGCCGCCCGGGCCATCACGTTTGAAATCAGATCGCTAACCGTCCTCAAGTTGCTTTCCAGTTCCGACAACTGACTCGCCGCATTTCCCTGATTATCAAGAAACTGGGTATTCATTGACTGCCGCTGACTAATTTCCAGCGCTTGCGCGGCAGCAACCGGATCGTCGGACGGTGTGAGAATGCGGCGTCCGGTCGACATCTGGTTTTGCAGTTTGTACACATTGGTCTGCAACTGCAGCATGTTCTGCGTGGCGGTATCGAACATCATCGAGGTACTTATGCGCATGATGTCATTCCTTAATTGGTGATGGAGAGAAGCGTATCAAACAGCTTCGAAGCGATATCGAGCGACTTTGCCGATGCCTGGTAGGCCTGCTGATAGCGGATAAGGTTGGCCGCCTCCTCATCAAGATTAACGCCCGAAACTGCCGAACGCGCCAACTCATTCTGCTTGAGAAGCGCTTGTTGAGCCTCGCCACTGACCTTGATCTGGCGGGTTACCGAACCAACGCCACTGACCAGACTGGCATAACTCCCCTGATAGCTAGCCTTGCCACCCTCCATCGTATTTTGTGTCTGCAATGCTGCCAGCTTGACTGCGTTGCGACTATCAGAAACTCCCGAGAAATTTCTGTCGATGGTGAAGGTGTCGCCATTGGCCGGTGTCCCGGAAACATCAACAGCAATTCCATTGTAGGTAATGCGGGTCAGTTCCGACCCCGCATTTGTACGATTGATCGGACTGGCGGCAATGGCTAACGTCGTTCCATCCGCATATGTCGCGGTGACCGTTCCCGAGGCAGGAAAACCGAAGGTAAATGCGTCACCGGCCTGACTATAAGAAAACACCTTAGGCACATTGGCCAAGGAGTAACCCGTCGTGACAGTTCCCTGACTAACCGCCAAAGAACCCGTGTTTGCCAACCCCAATGTGGTGATGCTCGGTGCGGCGGCAGCGATCCGCTTCACATCAGCCGCCACCGACGGATTGACTTGAAAATTGCGTGCCGCATCCCGCGTTGGCTCGATGAGGTAATTGACGTTGGCTGTTGGCGCGGCGCCGTTGATGCTGAAGCCTTCGCCGGTAATCAGGCCATTCAATGTCGCAACCGCCCCAGCCCCGCTAAGCGTGCTCCACGTCTTTCCGTCTGTCTGGCGTGTCAGCGTCAGATTGGTTCCATCATCGAGCAAGAGATAGTCGCTGCCCGTCAAACTCGTCTGGAAATTTCCTGTTGCCGGATCACCGGTGGGTGCCAGAAAACTAGCCGTCACGACGTTGGCCGTGGCGCTGCTAGCGAGCACTTTCGGCTGCGAAATTTCGAAGAAATCTGCCTGAAATCCCGCCGTCGCAGAAGTCTGGTTCAACCCTTCCAAATCCTGCCCCAGCGCGTGCTGGGCATTAAAGGTCAAAGCCAGCGAAGCGGCAATCTGCCCCAGCGTATTTGAGGCGTCGTCGAGCGAATTAGCACGGAACTTCATCAGGCCACCGAGGGCTCCGCCTTCAATCAGCGACTCAGACAGCTCCTGAACTGCCCCGGATTGTCCGCGCAAGCCAACCACAATCCGTTCAGGATCGGAGCTTGAGGTAATCGGAACCAGTTTGTTGACGACCGAGCCGACGACCAACTGCTGCCCATTGCCGACAAAAACATTGAAATTGCCAATCGAGTCTTCTACAGTCGTCACCCGCACATGCTTGTTCAGATCCGCAACCAGCTGATCGCGTAAATCGAGCAAATCGTTGGGTGGCTGGCTGGTAGCCGCTTCAGCACGCGTAATCTGGCCGTTAACCTCAGCCAGTTGCTGGGCATAGACATTGATCAGCTCGATTTCCCCGGCGATTTCGCCATTTACGCTATCGTACATCTCGCCCAGACGGCTTGACATTGCCGCGAAGCGACCGGCCAGAGCTTCGGCCGAGGACAGCATGCTTTGGCGGGCTGAAACGAGGGACGGGCTGGCAGCAACCTGCTGCACCCCGGTAAAGAAATCCTGCATGGCGGGAGCCAAGCCCGAACTCGGATCGCCCAGCATGTTGTCAATCTGGCTCAGCTTGGACAGCTGCGCAGCCGATTCGGAAGCCGTAGCCTGAGCCGCAAAGGTTTGGGCTGTCAGATATTTATCGTAGGCGCGGCGAACTGTATCGACCGTGGTGCCGCTACCGAAGTAACCGGAGCCGGTCAGCCGGGGGATGCCGGCCGACTGCTGGATATACTGACGGCTGTAGCCTGGGGTATTGGCGTTGGCGATATTGTGCTGGGTCGCTTCAAGCCCCAGCTGTGCCGCATGGATCCCGGTGATCCCGATTGAAAGCATTCCACTGCTCATAGCAATTCCTTTACTCTACAGCCTCATTAACGGCCGGGAACCCAAAAAATTGAGTACGAATCAACCGATAAGTGCCTGGCGCAGGGTCGGACCGTTGATGATGCGCGAGAGCTTGTCGGCGTACATCGGATCGGTGGCATAACCTGCCTGCTGTAAACGTCTAGCAAACTCTGCGCCATCCTGCGAGCCGATCACGTCGGTGTAACGCGGGCTATTGCGCAGCAAATTGGCGTAGTCGCGAAAGCCTTCTTCGTAGGAAGCATAGGCACGGAAACGTTCAACCGTCCGGATCGGCTGGCCATTGACATACTCGGTGGTAGTCGCCTCGACGGTATCGCCTGTCCAGTTCTTTCCGGCCTTGATACCAAACAGGTTGAAGCTGTTCGTCCCGTCTGCCTTGCGGATTTCACCCTGCCCCCAGCCACTCTCAAGCGCCGAATGGCCAATCAGAAATACGGGTGGAATTCCGGTTGACCGTGAGGCTTCGACCGCATGCGGCCAGACGCGATTGACGAACTCGCGCGATGAGGCAGGAGGCTCCTGGCTTACCACCGTAGGCACGGACGCATTGGCGCCATACGATGCCGAGGTTGGCAAATTGCCCAGTACCGGTCGGTGCTGCAGATGACTGATATCGGAAACGGCAAGCGGCAAATCCTTGGCGGCAGCAGTTGCCGGTGCCAGCAAATCCGTCTGCCCTTTGGGGGAATCCAGATGCTGCCCCAATTGCTGTTCAATAAGGCGGGCAAACCCGATGCCACCACGGCTGGATGCCATGTTCTGCGCCATTTGCTGATCCAGCATGCCGGTGTAGAAACGTGACTGGTCGCTGTTGAGCAGCCCGTCCTGCGGCGTCGCGTCGCGCATGCTCTTCATGACCATCTGCAGAAAAAGCGCCTCGAACTGCTGGGCAGCGGCTTTCAGGCCTTGTTTTGGGTCTTTTTGAAACTGGGCACGGATGTCCTGCGAGCCCTGAACATCGAAGGCCGCGCGGTTCGGCGTATCCTGAATTTTCATTGGAATCTTCGGCGCTCAGATGACTTCAAGTTCTGCGCGCAACGCACCTGCGGCCTTCATGGCCTGGAGGATGGCCAGCAGATCGAGGGGATTGGCGCCCAGCGCATTGAGCGCCCTGACCACGTCGGCCAGATTGGCCCCGGCCTTGACGTTCATCAGACTGCCATTGCCTTGGGAAACCTGGATATCCGCCTGCTTTCCTGTTGCAGGATTCGCAGCATCGACGACAACCGAGAGGCTGCCATGCGCCACGGCGCAGGGATCAAGCGTGACCTTTTGGTTCATGACGACCGAACCGGTCCGCGGGTTGATGACGACCAGTGCGGTCCCGACCACAGACTTGACTTCCAGGCTCTCCAGCCGACCGAGGAAGGCTACCCGCGCATCCATTTCATCCGGCGCACGCACGGCAATCCGACGGCCATCGACGGCGCGTGCCGTCCCCGGCTCGGTTGCCCGGTTGATCGCCTCGACCACGTTGAGGGCAGTCCCGAAGTCGGTGCTATCCAGTTCGTAGTAAATAAAGCCACCCTGGCCGACGGCCGTCGGCACGTCGCGCTCGATTGTCGCCCCGGCCGGGACTCTGCCCGCCGAAAGATGGTTGACAGCGATCTTGGACCCGCCTGACGAGGCACCAACGCCACCGACCAGAATATTGCCCTGGGCGATGGCATAAATCTGCCCGTCGCCGCCTTTCAACTGGGTCATGAGCAGCGTGCCGCCGCGCAGGCTTTTGGCGTTACCCATCGACGACACGGTAATGTCAATTGTCTGACCCGGCTTTGAAAACGGCGGCATGACGGCAGTCACCATGACGGCTGCGACGTTCTTCAACTGGAGTTTCGTCGCCTGCTCGGTCGTCAAATTGATGCCGAGTTGCGACAACATGTTGCCCATGGCCTGTGTCGTGAATGGCGTCTGCGTCGTCTGGTCACCGGTATTGTCTAGACCGACCACCAGGCCATAGCCAATCAACTGGTTGTTGCGCACCCCTTGAATCGAGGCAATGTCCTTGAGACGTTCTGCAAAAGCCGGCTGGCCGCAAAGCGGCAGAAGGCAAGCGGCCAAGATTGCCGCCTGCCGGAACCAATTGCCGCGAAATGTCTTCATGTTCGGTCTCCGCCTGGATATTCCCTAGAATGGCAGAACATTAAGGAAGAATCGTGCCATCCAGCCCATGACTTGGCCTTCGCTGATCTGGCCGGCCGATTTGTACTCGATGCGGGCATCGGCCACCTTGGAAGACTCGACCGTATTGGAGAAATCGACAAAGCTCGGATTGATCACACCGGAAATGCGGATGAACTCCTGCTCCTCGCCAATCGCCAGTTGCTTTTCACCGGAAACCAGCAAGTTGCCGTTCGGCATGACGTCGATGACCGTGACTGTGATATTGCCGTTAAAAACGTTGTTATTGGCCGCCGACCCCTTGCCGCTGAACGCGGTCGAGCTGGTCGCCCCCAAATTGAGGCCGAGCAAACCTTTGCCAGGCAAGCCCGAAAGAGTACTGACCGAGGCCTTTTGCGAATTTGATTTATCCAGCTTGTTGGCGTTGGCGGCAGACGCCGTCGTACTTTCAGAAATCTTGATCGTGATCGTATCGCCGACGTAACGTGCCCGGCGGTCCTCGAACAGTGGGCGGCTGTAGCCGGCCTGATAGATCGCACCGTTGCCGCTGACCGGCTCAAGGCGCGCCACGGGGCGGGCCGACATCGGCTGATGCACATTGGTCGGCGGTGTTGTCGCACAAGCACTCGTCAACACCACTGCCAGCAAGGCCAGACGTTTCATGATTTCACCTCACAACTGGGTCAGGCGCCCGAGCATCGCATCGGAGGTTGAAACCACCTTCGAATTCAATTCGTAGGCGCGCTGGGTCTGAATCATCGTGACAAGCTCCTCGGCCACATTGACATTGGAGGTTTCAACATAGCCTTGATTGGTCACCCCGGCGCCATTGGTTCCCGGCGTATTGGGCGTCGGCGTTCCGCTCGCTGCCGTTTCCAGGAAAAGATTTTGGCCGATCGCCTGCAGACCGCCGTTGTTGACGAATGTTGCCAGCTGGATCGAGCCGATCTGCGTGGCAGCCGCCGTTCCGGCCTGCGTCACGGTCACGGTACCATCGGTACCGATCGACACCGAAAGTGCATTGGCGGGAATCGTGATGTTGGGCTGCACCGGGTAACCGTCGGCAGTCACGATCTGCCCCTGATTGTCCCTCTGGAACGAGCCATCTCGCGTGTAGCCAGTCGTGCCGTCCGGCAGCAGTATCTGGAAAAATCCCTCGCCCTGGACGGCGACATCAAGTGTGTTGTCGGTTTTCTGGAGATTGCCCTGGGTGTACAGGCGAGCCGTCGCCACCGGACGAGCCCCGGCCCCTAGCTGCAGTCCGGTCGGAATCTGCGACTGCTGCGAGGACTGAGCGCCAGGCTGACGCAGGTTTTGGTAAAGCAGATCCTCGAAAACCGCACGGGAACGCTTGTAACCGTTCGTTCCGACATTGGCCAGATTGTTGGCGATGACGTCGAGCTGGGTTTGCTGGGCATCGAGGCCGGTTCGGGCTATCCACAGGTCGGCGGTTTGCAGCATCTTGATCTGCATCTCGAACTGACGAGAGAGACTGATCAAATTGACCATGGCATCGGTCACGTTGACATTGCTCCCCTCCAGAGAACCCGGAGCGACGCGAACCGTTGCGTCAACTTCCGCAGGCTGTCCGCTGCGCAGGCGAAAAAGGCCATCGGCGCCGCGCACGAGATCGGCCTCAGGGGGATTCACCAGCTTCAGGCGCCCGATCGCGTTGGCGTTGTTTGGCGTGCCAAAGGCGGGAATGACTGAAATCGTCCCATCCTGCGCTATTTCAATATTGTTGTCGGGCGGCACGTTGATCGGCCCACCATCGCCGACCACGGGATAGCCGCTCTTGGTCTGCAGCAGCCCCGTCACATCGACATCCAGCGCCCCGGCGCGCGTGTAGGCCTCACTGCCATCCGGCAACTGCACGGCCAGCCAGCCACGCCCCTGAACCGAAACATCAAGGTTGCGACCGGTAAACATCACCGGGCCTTCGCTGAGCACGTCGCTGACCGAGGCGTCGACCACGAAGGCTCGGGTCGGCATGGCATCGCTCAGGATCGGTACCGCCCGGAAGCGGTGTTCCTGCGCCTTGAAGCCGACGGTGCTGGCGTTGGCGAGGTTGTTGGCTGTACCGGCCTGCTGCATGAAGACATGCTTGGCACCGGTCATGGCGGTATAAATCAGGCGATCCACGGTCGACTCGGAAAAAGATCAAAAATCGAAATTAGCGGATATTGACCAGCGTCTGCAGAATCTGGTCCTGCGTCTTGATCGACTGCGCACTCGCCTGGTAATTGCGTTGCTGCACAATCAGATTGACCAGTTCAGCCGTCAGGTCGACGTTCGACTCTTCGATAGCCGACGCTTGGAGCACGCCGAAGATGCCGGTATTCGGATTGCCTGGCGTCGGCTGGCCGGAGTCGGCTGTTTCCGACCACTGGTTATTACCGATCGAGGAAAGGCCGTTCGGATTGCGGAAGTTGAACAGAGCTACCTGACCAATATCACGTGTCTGACCGTTGTCGTAGCGGGCTTGAACGATGCCGTCCTTGGAAACGCTGACACCTGCCAGGTTACCCGGAGCAAAACCGTTCTGCGTCAGATCATTGACAGCAAACGGGCTACCGAACTGGGTCATGTTCGAGACGTCGATATCAAAAGTCAGAGGCGTTACGGCGCCAGTCGTCACGGCGTAGCTTTTGGTAATCGAACCACTCGAAGTCAGGACGCCGGACGAGTTGAAAGTTACCGTACCGGCCGTTTCTGCCACGGTTGGGGCATTTCCATCCATGCGGGTGTACATGGTCCACTGATTCGGTGTCGCCGTCTTCAGAAAATAGTAGGACAGCGTGTGGGGGTTCCCTAACGAGTCATAAACCGTCATGGCCGTCGAACTATTATAGGTATCCGGATCAGCAGGATCGAATGGAGTCTGTGCCGGCTGCGCCTGACGCGAGTCCAGATTGGCTGTTACGGCAGCCGTACTGGTCGGATTCGGCGTCCCCGTCACGAAGTCAACCTTGAGCTGATCGGTCGGCGGCTGCTGCGGAATACTGCCGGTCGAATCGGCAAGCACACCAAGCAGCTTCCGGTTCTGGTCATTGATGATGAAACCATCCTTGTCCAAGTGAAACTGGCCATTACGCGAATAGCTGACCGAGCCGTTCTGGGTCAATCCGAAGAACCCGGTGCCGTTGATTGCGATATCCAGCGGGTTGTTGGTTGCGGTGATGTTGCCCTGAGTGTATTGCTGCAGCACGCCGCTCAGCGTACTACCAATACCGATCTGCGAACCGCCACCGCCCTGCAGAGAGGCCCCATAGACGTCGGCAAAGTGTGTTGCCGAGGACTTGAAACCGACTGTCGATGCATTGGCGATATTGTTACCGGCAACATCCAGCGCCTTGGAAGAGGAAGCCAGACCGCTCAAACCTTGTTGGAATGCCATGATGTGCTCCTTGACTCAATCTCAAAAAATCTGTTCGACTGCACTGAAATCAACCAGGCCCGTGCCCGGGATTTCAAGCTGGAAGCCGTTCTGTCCTCTAACAAGAGCAGATACCGTGCCAACCTCCAGCGCGGTCGTCGTCACCTTGTTGCTGCCCTGCGTAGCCTGCACTGCGAATTGATAGCTGCCGTTAGCCAAACGGTTTCCGCTAGCATCGTTGCCATCCCAGACAAAATTAATCACGCCGGCCTCTTGCGCCCCCAGATCTTCCTGGGCCACCTTGACGCCATTGGCGTCGCTGATCACGATGCTCACCTTGTCCGCATCGCCATCGAGCTTCACTCCACCCAGCGCGCCGTTGTCGCCCAGCGGCAGAGAATTGCCGGCGGCAAGGACATTTTTGCCGACCAGCGACGAGGACTGCATGGAAAGAGCCTCGCTGTAGGAGGTCAGCAGCTTTTGCATGGTCGTATTCAGGCTGTCGATACCCTTGACGGTATTGATCTGCGCCAACTGGCTGGTAATTTCCGCGTTATCCATGGGATTCAGCGGATCCTGATTCTGCATCTGGGTAACCAGCATGGTCAGGAAACGGTCGCCCAACTGGTCAGCCGTGCTTGTCGTCGCGCTTTTGCTTTCCGAAAGTTGCTGTAAAACCGAGTTGACCGTGGGAGTACTTGTAACGCCACTCATGATTCGTCTCCTTATTGACCGATCTGCAGCGTGCGCAGCATCATGGTCTTTGCAGTATTCATGACCTCGACATTCGTCTGATACGAGCGTGAGGCGGAAATCATATTGGTCATTTCTTCGACCACATTGACATTGGGGAAGGTGACATACCCTTTTTCATCGGCCGCCGGATTCTTGGGGTCATACACAACGCGCGGAGGAGAGGCATCGTCCACCACTTGGCGCACCCGGACGCCTTTTGAAATCTCCCCGGCGCCGCCCATCGGCGTCGCCTCGAAAACCACCTGCTTGGCCCTGTAGGGCTGTCCATCCGACGACACGATGCTGTCAGCGTTAGCCAGATTCGATGCCACCGCGTTGAGGCGCATGGACTGCGCAGTCATCGCACTCGATGACACCTGAAATACGTTAAACAGGCTCATTCAATATCTCCTTAGCTCTGCGTCGAAGCCATCGCACTGCGCAGCCCCTGGAATTTGTTGCTGATCAACTGAGTCAGAATCTGATACTGAAGCGCGTTATCCGTAATCTGAGCACGCTCAACATCCATATCCACCGTGTTGCCATCAACCGCCGATTGCGTTTCGGTCCGGTATTGAAGGGGGCCGCTACCGCTCACTCCGCCTCCCGATTGGTGCGCGCCAGAGGTCACCGCCATGCTCAACGCCCCGCTATCAGCACGCCCCGTCAAGGCATTCTGCATGGCCGACCTGAAATCAAAATCTCTGGCCTTGTAGTTCGGCGTATCGGCGTTGGCAATATTGGAGGCCAAAACCTGATGGCGCTGGGTACGCAAATCGAGCGCTTTGCTTAAGACCGAAAAATGTTGTGCGATGTTTGACATACGGGACTCCAACAATTGTTGGATCAGAATAAGCATACTTCGTGCCACGGACAAATAGATACGCAGCCCCCGTCATTAGGGCAAAATGCACGCATGCAGACTCGTCTAATCGCCCTCCTTTTCCTGCTCCCCAATAGCCTGCTCGCTCTCGCCGCGGACTCAGCTACCATTCTCGCCACAGCAGAGCAGCACATCCGTCTGCAGACGAAAAGCCTTTCCGGAAAGACAACTATTTCGATGGGGAAAATTGATGCGAGCAAGCTTCCGCCGTGCTCGACATTCGAAGCCTTCACACCACAGGGCAGCAAGGTCGTAGGCCGAACACACGTTGGAGTACGCTGCCTTTCGCCAAATAGCTGGACCGTTCTTGTGCCGGCTCAAATTGCCGTAGCCGGCAACTATGTCACGACCAGCCGACCACTTATTGCCGGTCAGGTAATCGTTGCATCAGATCTGGTCACACTGAGCGGCGACATCTCCCATCTACCGACAGGTGTCGTCAGCGACCCATCTTCCATTATCGGGAAGACACTGCGTAACTCCCTGGGCGCAGGGCAAACCGTACGAGCCAATCAGCTAACCGCCCCAGTCGTCATTCATCAGGGCCAGACAGTCAGGGTAATATCCAGCGGAAACGGATTTTCGGTTCGCGCCGAAGGTAAAGCCATCAACAATGCAGCCATCGGCCAGCAAACGCAGGTGCGGATGAACTCTGGTCAAACCATAACTGGCACAGCGCGTGCTGATGGCAGCGTGGAAATAAATTTTTAAGCTAAAGTTTCGCCATTGGCGGCCGATATACCGTCTGAGATCAAAAAGTATTGCGAGCCACATTATGAAAATCGACAGCACATACAAACCGGTTACCCCCCCGATCACCAATCGGCCTGTTTCGCGCTCTCCTCAGGAAGCGTCGTCAAGCGCCGAATCAGTGAGTCTTAGCCAACTGGCCGGCACTATCCAGGGAGCTGAAAAGCCACCGGTTAACGCAGCACGTATTCAGGAAATCAAGGACGCCATCTCGCAAGGCCGCTTCAAGGTCAATCCGGAGGCGATCGCCGATGGATTGATTCAGTCTGCACGCGACCTGCTAGATTCGCAGCGCAAGGCTTGATGAGCACGCTTGCAGCACTACTAAAGCGTGAAACTGAACTGGTGGCGCGCTTCAAAAGTACGCTATTGCGTGAGCAGGAGGTTTTGCGGTCCGGCAACACGGACGGGTTGCCGGAATTAAGCAAAGAAAAACTCTCGCTCGTTGACGATCTGAATCAGACGGGAGCAGAACGCTCCCGCATTCTTTCGTCACCAGGTCAAACAGCGGTCGACATGCAGGCATGGCTGTCAGCCCACCCAAAGGAAACCGAAACAGCTGAGCTGTGGGATGGCTTGCTAGCAGCTGCACGGGATGCCCGCGATATGAACGATTTGAACGGAAGCCTGATCAACGCGCTGCACCAAAAAACCAGCGAAGCGCTTTTCGTTCTAACCCAAGGTCAGGTAGATCAGTCGCTGTACAGCAGCAGCGGACAATCCGCTCTGAACACAGGCAGTAGAATCATCGATTCGGCTTGAGACTGATTACAACACTCAGGCAGTTCAACGAACTGGCGTCTTGGGTGCCTCATTAATCTCAGTTGGCTCTTCCGGACGATTTGAATCAATCAGGATACTTACACGGCGATTTCTGGCTCGCCCCTCCGGCGTAGTATTGGTTTCCACGGGGCGGGTTTCTCCGTAGCCAATTGCCGTCAATCGTTCGGCACCAACCCCTCCATCATTAAACAGCCGGAGAACGGTCGTCGCCCGCATAGCTGACAATTCCCAATTTGAAGGGAACTGGGGGGTAGAAATCGGCACATTATCAGTGTGCCCTTCAATGGTTATCGGATAGTCGGTAGTCGCAAGGACCTGCGCGATGACTCCCATGGCATTTATTGAAGCAGGCTGCAGTCTTGCCTGGCCGGCAGGAAAAAGGACGCTATCGTTGATTTCGATGGTCACGCCCCGACTGGTCTCAAGCAGTCTGACCTTTCCTGCGGCAACCAATGGCTGAAGCGCAGCCATGATATCGCCAGCCACATTTTTCATTTTTTGCCGTTGTTCGGTCTTCCTCGACTCGGCTTTTGCGGTTTCGGGAGCCTTGTCAACTTTAATAACGGGACGGGGTGGCATGGGAAGCGCTCCCTGAATCACGGCGATCGGCTGCCCGCCAGGCTCCCCGGTTTTGTTATTGAATGCATTGGTCAGAGAATTCGACAGAACCTTGTACTTGCCCTCATTCACCGATGAGACAGCGTACATGACCACAAAAAATGCAAACAACAACGTAATGAAATCGGCGTAGGAAACCAACCAGCGTTCGTGGTTTTCGTGCTCCTCCTCACGGCGCTTGCGTGCCATCAGTGGAGATAGCCCTTGAGGCGCCCCTCGATGATTCGGGGGTTGTCGCCGACCGCTATCCCGACAAAGCCGTCAACAAGCATCTCCCGCGATGACACCATCCGCCCCACGTAATACTTAAGCTTGGCGGCGACGGGAAGATATACCAGGTTGGCGAGGCCGACACCGTAGATTGTCGCAACAAAGGCAACAGCAATCCCGCCACCAAGCTTCGTCGGATCAGATAGATTTTCCATGACATGGATAAGCCCCATCACCGCGCCGAGAATACCTATCGTCGGAGAATACCCACCAGCCGCATCCCAAATTTTTGCTGACTGGCGCCATTCATCTTCAAATGTTCCAATTTCGACCTCCAGCAACTCCCGAATTCGCTCCGGATCAGCACCATCTACCAGCAGTTGCAACCCCTTCCGAGCAAACTCATCCTTAATTCCAGGAATATAGTTTTCAAGCGCGAGTAAGCCCTCCCGGCGTGACATCTGACTCCAATTAAGAATCTGTTCGATTTGACGCTTCTGCTCTATAACCGGTGGAATCCAGACCCACTTCGCCATCTTCATTCCCCGCTTGAAGATGTGAATTGGGCTCTGTAGCAACACGGCCCCCAGAGTTCCCCCAAGGACAATCAAAAGCGCTGTTGGCTGAACCAGCGAGCCAATACTTCCCCCTTCAAGATACTGGCCACCAATGATTGCTACAACGCTTATCGCAAGGCCGGCGAGGCTGATTTTATCCACCGGTTATCTCCTTGCGATGTTTCTTTCCAACAGGCCGCTCACCGACTATACGGCTACGCAGTCGAGCAATAGCTTGGGTGTGCAACTGACAAACGCGAGATTCGGTCACGCCCATAACTTCGCCGATTTCCCGTAAATTCAAATCCTGCTCGTAATATAAAGCCATCATCAATTTTTCACGTTCTGGCAGCAAGCTGATAGCCAACACCAACTGCTCCTTTACCCCCTGATTTTCGAGAATGCTCACAGGATCGGAATCGTTATCGGTTAAGTGGCGCTCGAGAAAATCCTCATCATCCGCACCTGAAAAATCCTCGTAGTAAACAATCTGATGGCCGCGGGCATCCTGCAAGGTCTTTTGATATTCCGCCAACGACATGCCCAGTGCTTCAGCGAGCTCTTTTTCGGACGGAGCGCGACCATGTTCGTGCTCAAGCTGATTAATTGTCGTTTCGATGCGCCGCAACTCTCGACGCAAATTCCGTGGCAGCCAATCGTTTTCTCTGAGGCCATCGAGCATCGCGCCCCTGACCCGCTGCGTCGCATAAGTTTCAAACTGGGCACCGAATCCTTCTTGGTAGCGATCAATGGCGTCAAGCAACCCAAGCATGCCGTTCTGGACCAGATCGTCAAACTGCACGCTGGGCGGCAGCCTCGCCATAAGGTGATAGGCAATACGCTTCACCAGCGGCATGAAGCGCTGAACCAACTGCTCCCTATCTGGCTGCCCGGCAGCGGTATACATCAAGCTCGCAATACGTTTGGGGTTATACGTTGACTCAAGTGTAGCAGTTGCTGCATAAATTGACCGACGCCACCCGCCTCGCATTCACTACGCTGCCAATAAAGCATATCCGAAGCGACATCCCGGAATGCAGCCGCCGCCAAAGAGTCGGGTGCCTGAATGACGACAGGCCGGCAAAGTTGAGCCGCCTGACGCAATGCTTCATCAAGTGGGATAGCTCCAGCATAGTCAAGCTGAGCAACACCTCGTTGCGCTGCAACCTGGGCAATATTCTCAAAAATCGAACGCGCATCTGACTGACTGCGAACCTTATTTACCAGAATCCGGAAATGCTTTCGCGAAAATGCATGGCTAACTTTTTTGATTAACGAGTACGCCTCTGTTATCGAGGCACTGCTCCCCGAGAGAACGACCACAGCCTCCTGGGCAACCAACCCGAACGGCGAAAAGCCATTTGGATGAGCCACGCTCGCATCGACCAGAATAACGTCAAATGGCCTCTCAAGACCGGACATTGCGTTGAGTAGCGTCTGTTGTTGCAGCAAAGATAGGCGGCCCAATTTTCTCACTGCCCGTGCTGCGGGGAGAACCCGTAAACCTAGCATAGGCTGAAGCAAGACATGCGATAGCGGCATTTCACGTTGAACCACGTTGAGTAGATCGTGTCTCGCACTCATGCCATACATAGAGGCGATATCATCACCGGCGGCATGTTCGTCAATGATCAGCACCTCTTTTCCCAGTCGGGCAAGCGCCACGCCAATATTTGCGACGGCAACACTACGACCAACGCCGTCACATCCAGCCACAAATGTGATGACCTGCAATTGCGCCCCCCCGCCCAATAGGCGACGTAATCCCGCAGCCTGATCCACGCAAAAGTCAGCCACGACGACCTCCCGCAGCAACGAGTCCGGCGCTCGCCATCATCAATCCGGGTTCGAGGCCGTCGAACTTGTGAGGGGAGGTCTCTGGTACGTCCTTGAATGCGCGATGAAGCAAGTAACTGCGATTAGGCAGATGTAAATCTTCGGGGACTCGCTGCCCGTTGGACACATACTGGAGCTTGAGACCATGGCGCATGATCACATCCAGGACCGTTGCCAGACTGGCAGCCTCATCAATCTTCGTCAAAATGCATCCAGTCAGCGTATCTCCAGCATAGGCACGAACGACATCATCCAGGGTATCCCCACGAGATGTCGAGTTGAGCAATAACAAGCGCTGAACATCGCAACCGGCTAGCATATCGGTCAACTCTGGAACCAGCTTGTCTCGCTGGCTCATTCCCATCGTATCGATCAAAACCATATGCTTGTGCTTCAACTCCGCCAGCGTCTGCCGAAGCTCTTTGGCGTCCTTGACCAAATGAACGGAAACCCCAAGGATTCGGCCATAGATGCGCAATTGCTCATGAGCACCGATCCGATATCCATCAGTAGTGACAAGAGCCACCTTACTGGGACCGTGGCGTAAAACACAACGCGCAGCAAGCTTTGCGGTCGTAGTCGTTTTTCCCACACCTGTAGGGCCGACCAGCGCGTAGACACCACCTCGGTCGACAATATCGCTTTCATTTCCAATAGTGAGCAATGACCGGTCGGCAGCCCCTTTCACCCAAGCCATTGCCTCTGGCCCGGTCATTTCTCGCGGCAAATCAGAAAGCAGTTCGCGGGAAAACAGGGGGGAAAAGCCGGCATCCAGCATCTGGCGCAGGATATCTGTTTTGACCGGCTCGGTACGAGCAGACTCCCCCCACGCGAAACCGGCAAGATGCTGCTCAACAATTTTGCGTAATGATCGAATTTCGTCCATCACCTCCATGGGCACGACTTCAGCATCTGGCCGGCGAGCCCCGCCCATTGCTGCAGCCGATGGTGGCATAGCTGCACTTGGTGTCATTCGCGCGTCACGCGCCCCCGGAAAGCCTTGATGGCTGGCTTCCACATGTCGCAACGCCCCGGTTCTCGGAATGCCCGCGTTGACTGGCGGAGCTGATGATTTGCTCGCGGGCGAGTGACGAGGAACAGACGATGAAGACGAAACAACTGTAGGCTGGGGTGGCTGAGAAATCCTCGCTCGCGCCGAACTCAGTACTACACGGTAGTCATCTTCCTGAAGACTATCTGGCGAATGCCTTTCCGATACAGCACCTTCACCAACCGAGGTGGGAACGATCATTGCCATGTCGCGCGCAGCTACAGCCATAATCTCTACGCCGCCCGGGACCCCCCGATTTGAAAGAATGATCGCGTCATTCCCCAGGGTTTCCTTGACCTTTCGTAATGCATCCCTTGCATTTGCCGCAATGAATTTTCTGACGTTCATGCTCTACCTCCGATGATCGAGGTCACCTTGATAATTCGGGTTTCAGGTACTTCGTTGTGGGACAACACCTTCAACTGAGGAACGGTCCGCCTCAAAAATCTGGACAACAACAGGCGCAAACTTCCTGGAACCAACAGCACTGCCGGCAAACCCAAGTTTTCCTGACGGCTAGCAGCTAGGCCTGTCTCGCGTAACAACGTATCGGCAAGCCCTGGTTCAAAACTCGTGTTTTCAGAGCCCCCCGCCACGGCTTGTGACAACAGGCGCTCCAGAGTCGGATCAAGCGACATGACCTGCATTTCGCTATTCCCTGGGAATAGCTGCTGAGCAATTGCGCGCCCCAAGGCTATACGCACCTGGCTCGACAGTTCATCAGCATTCTGGGTACGCGTAGCATGGTCGGCAACAGTCTCTATGATGGTCCGCATATCCCGAATATGTACCCCCTCTTCAAGCATCGCTTGAAGGACTTTTTGCAGCGTACCTAGCGGCAAGATCTTGGGCACCAAATCCTCAACCAGTTTTGGCATTTCCTTGGCAAGATGATCCAGAAGCTGCTGAACCTCCTGACGCCCCAATAGCTCTCCCGCGTGCGTCAGGATCAAGTGATTGAGGTGCGTAGCGACCACGGTCGAGGCATCTACCACGGTATAACCATAGGCTTGCGCCTGTTCTCGCTGCGCAGGATCAATCCAAACAGCGGGCAGCCCAAACGCCGGGTCTTTGGTCACCGCACCATTCAACGTCCCTGCAACGCGCCCCGGATTGATAGCCATCAGTTGCCCTGCGTAAGCTTCGCCCTGACCAACCTCTACGCCCTTGAGAAGAATTCGGTAAGCATTAGGCTTCAATTCCAGGTTGTCGCGAATATGGACAGGGGAAACAAGAAAGCCGACTTCCTGTGCAAACTTCTTTCGAATACCACGAATACGACGGAGCAACTCCCCGTCCTGCGATTTGTCGACCAATGGGATCAAACGATAACCGACCTCCAGGCCAAGTACGTCGAGTGGCGCCACATCTCCCCAGGTTGCCTCCATAGCCTCCTGAACCGGTGCCGGCGCAACCCTAACAGGTGCTTCGACAATGCGCTTTTCCCTCTCCATCATCCGCCAAGCCACCCAACCCATACTGGATGCCAGCATCAGGAAAACCATATTAGGCATACCAGGAATCATCCCGAGGAAGCCAACAATCGCAGCAGTGATTCCAATAACCTTGGCGTTTTTGAACATCTGCCCGACAACCTGCTGGCCGATATCGCGATCATCCGACACCCTTGTAACGACCATGCCCGCTGCAATCGAAATTATCAGCCCCGGAATTTGGGCCACGAGTCCGTCACCAATGGTCAGCAAGGTATAGTTTTTCGCTGCCTGATCAAGCTCCATATTGTGCTGAAGGACACCGACAATTAGCCCCCCCACAACATTGAGCAGCATGATGATGATGCCCGCTACAGCATCGCCACGTACAAATTTTGATGCGCCATCCATCGAACCGAAAAATTCAGCCTCTCGAGATATTTCGGAACGACGCCGACGAGCATCCTCTTCACCAATGAGTCCGGCATTGAGATCGGCATCGATGGCCATCTGCTTCCCTGGCATCGCATCAAGCGTGAAGCGCGCCGAAACTTCGGCAACCCGCCCTGCACCCTTGGTAATCACCACAAAATTGATGACCACAAGGATCATGAAAACAAGGATGCCGACAGCAAAATTCCCGCCAACCATGAAATGGCCGAATGCCTCGATCACTTTTCCGGCGGCATCTGGACCTGTATGCCCCTCCAACATAACCACTCGCGTCGAGGCAACATTCAGCGAGAGCCGGAGCAGGGTTGTGACCAGCAAAACCGTCGGAAAGACCGAAAATTCCAGGGTCTTTTGCGTGTTGACCGCAACAAGCAAGACCAATACCGATATGGCAATGTTGAACGTAAAGAGCAGATCCAGAACAAAAGCCGGAAGTGGCAAAACCATCATTGCCAAAATCGTCAAAATAAGCACAGGCGCAGCAAGCTGCGGAGCATTCACCCGTGCGATAAAGTCCTGTAATCCCAGTGACGAGGCAGCCATTTAAGCCCCCACCGGAACCAGCTCGGGCGGCACAGGAAGGTCGTGAGGCGGCGCCGGATACACCCCACCCACTTGACGCCAGTTGGCTAGCTGGTAGATATAAGCAAGCACTTCGGCAACCGCACCGTACAGAGCAGAGGGAATCTCCGAATCGAGGTCCGCGTGCTTGTAAAGAGCTCTCGCAAGCGGTGGTGCCTCCATGATCGGCACCCCATTCTCGTGGGCCACTTCTCGTATTTTCAACGCTATCGCCCCCACCCCCTTGGCCACCACCTTGGGAGCAGCCATACCAGTCCGATAGGCCAGCGCCACGGCGAAATGCGTCGGATTGGTGACCACAACATTGGCCGTAGGAACCGCAGCCATCATTCGCTTTCTCGCAGCTTGCATCTGCAAACTCCGGATGCGCCCCTTGACGTGCGGATCACCCATCATTTCCTTCATTTCCTGCTTGACCTCTTCTTTGGTCATCTTCAACTTATCGAAGTATTGCCATAGCTGAAAAGGAACATCTGCTGCGACAACCAACAACAGCGCTGCAGCCATCATAAGAAAGGAAAAGGAAACCAGATTTCCTGCATGCACAAGCCCTGCTTCCAGCGACTCGCCCAGCAAACCGAATATTTCGTCACGCTGGCTCCAGACCAGCCCAACCGCCACGCCACCGAGCAACCCTGCCTTCAGAATAGCCTTGCCCAACTCCATCAAGCTATTCCAGGAAAACATCCGGCCAAAACCTGTAAGCGGATTCAGCCGATTGAAATCGGGTGCCAGCGCCTGCGGTGAAAACACCCAAGCATTCAAAAAAAATGGCGGAGCGACTGCAGCCAGAAGAAGCAAACTAAGCAACGGAGAATAAGCAAATAGCGCGTCGCCCGAAATTTCGGCCAAGCGGGGCAGCATTAGACTTGGCTCACGCATGACCTGCGACTCAATCGTGAAACTTTTTTCCACAATTGCGATAGACCGCCGCATGAACCAGCCGCCCATCATCCAGAAAGCTGCGCCAGCGACTATCAGAACGAGAAAAGTACCAAGTTCGCGAGAATGAGGGACCTGCCCTTTCTCCCGGGCTTGCTCGATTCGCCTACTTGTAGGCTCTTCTGTTTTCTCGAGGTCGCTATCTTCGGCCATAGCCATCTTTGGTTTACGTTATGGCTATGACAACAGGGTAAACACCCAAAAAGAAAAGAGGGGGCAACGCCCCCTCTTAATTCGTTGACTAAAAAGAAGAATCAGGCGAAGTCTAGCGCCCGAACCGCAGACCCAAAATCAGAATGCTGACCAAGATCAGAAAGTAGCTCTTTCATATCCAGAATCAAAACAATTTGCCCGTTGGAAAGGGTTGTAACACCAGCCACCCCCTTGGGACGAAAATCTTCCAAGGACTTGATCACCGCATCGTCCCGCCCGGCGAAGCTATCAACCGCCAGAATAAAACTCCGTTCCGCTGTCTGCATGAATACGCCGTACTCTGGATATCGCTCAACCGGCCAGCCAAGGAGGCGGGCTAACGTAATTACCGGCAAAACCTCACCTCGAACCACCAAGGTCTCTTTACCACCAACCTCTTGAATCTTGCTCTGCTCGATAGGCAATATTTCGCGCACAAGCGACAACGGAAGTGCGAATGGTTGGTCACCTAGTAATACAAGCAGTACCGGCAATATCGCCAGCGTTAACGGCAGCGAAATTATGAAGACAGAACCTTTGCCTGGCTCCGAGCGAATCTCTATAGAACCATTGAGTTTCTGGATATTGGTCTTCACAACATCCATACCGACACCTCGACCCGACACATCGGAAATCTGAGTTTTTGTCGAGAAGCCCGGCATGAATATCAGGTTGAGGCTTTGGCGCTCATCGAGCGTATTCGCCTCTTCTTCGGAAATCAAACCTTTCTCCGTCGCTTTGGCGCGAATGCGCTCAGCATTCATTCCTTTGCCATCGTCGGCGATGATCAAGACGATGTGATCCCCCTCCTGACGCGCCTCAAGGCGGACTAGGCTCTTAGGTGGTTTACCGGCTGCCTGACGCTCCTCCGGCATTTCCACACCATGATCAACCGCATTACGAATCAGGTGGATTAGCGGATCTGCGAGATCCTCAATCATTGTCTTATCGACTTCTGTCTCTTCACCAGCGAGGACCAGTTCGACATCCTTACCTAACTGGCGCGCAAGGTCGCGGGCAATCCTTGGATACTTCTGAAAAAGTCGTCCGATGGGCTGCATCCTGGTCTTCATGACCGAGTTTTGTAGATCCGACACCAGCAAATCGAGTTGGCTTACAGCTTGATCTAGCGCATGCAGCGTTTCGGAGTCATTTTTCCCAGCCAAAATATCGGCTCGCAAACTGGTCAGCCGGTTTTTGGTCAGGCCTATTTCACCAGACAGGTTCAAGACTTGGTCTAGGCGAGATGTATCGACACGGATAGTATTTTCCCGGCCGCGCTCCTCTGCCCTCCTCGCAGATGTAGGCTGACCGCCTGGCCTGTCCGTTGCTCTCCTGCCAAATGCTGCAGCCCCCCCCGGAGCCACAACCGCAGCCGAAGTAGCTGCTGCCTCAACTATCGCCGCTTCGGCTTTGGTAATCACTTCGCTCTGAGTTGGCGCAACGGAAGGCGCATCTCTAGTTACCGCAGCATGCAGGGCGCTCCAGTCGGGCTCAGACGTGGGCTCCTGCGGAACACTAGTCGCAGGTTGCACTTGTTCGGGAGGGCTCGCAGCCACCACGCCCTCGCCGCTCAGAACCCCTTTCAATGCGGCAATCACCGCTGGATCGGCGGGCTGCGGCTGAACCAACTGCCCCAATTCACCAAACATTTCACGGACGCCCTTTGTGGCATCCATGATGACATCCATCAATTCTGACGTCAGCTCAAGTTCGCCATTACGTAACCTGTCGAACAGATTTTCAGTGAGGTGACACAGTGTCACCAACTCTGTTGCGTTAAGAAAACCCGCGCCACCTTTGACGGTGTGGAACCCCCGAAAAATGTCGTTCAGCAGGGCACGGTCATCAGGCATCTTTTCAAGATCAACGAGCTTGTTGTCAACGTCGGACAACAGGTCATTCGCCTCCTGCAAAAAATCCTGCAGCAGATCTTCCATTCCGCCAAAGTCACTCATTTTTGTTCCCCTCAGAAACCGAGGCTATCCAGCAGGTCATCAACCTGCTCCTGGTTGACCACAACATCGGTACGCCCTTCAGCGTTGATTACCGGACCGTTCATCAAATTAGCCACTTCTTCAGTGCGCTTGGTTTCAGGCAACACTTCTATAAGAACCGTCATCAACCCAGACTCAAGCTCATGTGCCAAGCCAACAATTTTCTTGATCACCTGCCCAGTCAGATCCTGAAAATCCTGCGCCATCATTATTTCAGTCAATTGCGCATGCGTCGCACGGGTCTTTTCGGGAAGTTGCTGATTCAGGAACAGTCGAGTATCCACGGCGAGCTGCTTGAATTCAGCCGTTCCCATATCGTTGGCAAAAACCCGATCCCAGCGCCGCCCCAAGCCCTGAGCGCCGCTCTCCATTTCATCGATCAGGGGATTGGCGATATCGGTGGCATTAAGAACACGACAAGCTGCCTGTTCAGTCAAATTGGCCACGTAAGCAAGGCGATCCTTGGCATCAGGAAGCGCCGAGACAGTCTTCTCTATTAATTTGTCGTAGCCCAGCATCCCCAAGGTATCGTGAAGGGCGCGCGCCATGTGCCCGATTCGGTTGAAGACAGCCTCCTGTTGAGTCCACCCCTCGGTAGAGGCCGTCGCGGGCTCAGCTACAGTGGCACGTTCAAGCTCTGTTTTGGCGGCAACACTGTCGAACAACTCTTGCAGATCGTCACTATCGGAATCTGACGAAGGTACTGAACACGGGGGTTCTACAGGCGGAACCACAGGTTGCGTCGGAGCAACAACTGCACTCGCTGCAATTGAGTCAAAAAGAGCTTCAAGGTCATCGGAATCGTTATTCGCAGACATGGCTCCCCCTTACGCCTGACCCATTTTTTCGAAAATCTTATTCAGTTTTTCCGAAAGCGTTCCTGCAGTAAACGGCTTGACGATATAGCCACTAGCCCCTGCCTGAGCGGCAGCGATAATGTTTTCCTTCTTGGCTTCCGCCGTAATCATCAATACGGGCAGATGCTTAAGATTCGGCGTTGCCCGGATGGACTGCAAAAGAGTCAGGCCATCCATGTTGGGCATATTCCAGTCGGTCACCACGAACTCGAACCCACCACCCTGCAGCTTCTGCAGCGCGATTGCACCATCCTCGGCCTCATCAACATTCGTGAAACCGAGTTCTTTCAATAGATTTCGAACAATTCGACGCATGGTGGAAAAGTCATCCACCACCAGAAACTTCATTTTGGGATCAGCTGCCATGCGGTACTCCGGAAACTTGGGTTGTTATCGTTCAATCAACGGACGCAACGTATCAGCAAGCGCTTCAGCGTCAAATTTTGCGACATAGGCATCTACACCTACCGACTTGCCCATCGCCCTGTTCGCCTCAGAGGAAAGCGAGGAGTGCATAACTACTGGAACGCCTTCAAAACGTGAATCGGACTTGATGTTCTTGGTCAGGACATATCCATCCATTTCAGGCATTTCGGCATCGACCAAAACGAGACGAATGTCTTGACGAATGTCGGTCCCCATCTGCATAGCATGGGCGGCGATACCCTGAAGGCGCGTCCAAGCCTCCATGCCATTGGTCGCATGCTTGTGGCGCACACCAAGCTTATCGAGAACCTCCGCGATTTTGCGCCGCGCGACGACAGAGTCATCCACAAAAAATACGCTGGTATCCGGCGCCACTTTGGCTGGAGGGATATCGACAATCAAGGCCTCACCGAATGCATTGGCGAGAATCTGCTCGACATCGAGAATTGACACCAAACCACCGCTTTCCAACTCGATGACTGCCGTGATCAGCCCCTGATTCGTCGCAAGAACACTTTCCGGAGCTTTCACTCGCTCCCAGTCCACCCGGATGATGCGATCGACATCGTGCACGAGAAAACCCAAGGTCCGCTTGGAATATTCGGCCACCATCATCGTCTTGCCGAGACCGGGTGGCGCATCCAGATGCATAAACGGAGCCAGCGACAGGACTGGAATGACGTTGCCACGCAGGGAAATCAACCCTTCAACCCCACGAGGCATATTGGGAGTCTTGGTAATGTGCGGAGTCCTGCCAACCTCTCGGACCTTGAATACGTTAATGCCGAAAATTTCGCGCGTTCCTAGCGTGAACAGCAAAATTTCCATCTTATTGGACCCAGCCAGTCGTGTCCGAGCGTCGACACTATCAAGCAGGTTTTTGTTTTCAACGAGTTCCATCGCCAACTCCCGCTATATCTCAGGCCACACGAACCGGCGCAGTTTCAACCCCCAGTCGCCGGGCCAATGTTTCGGACAGACGCAAGGGTTCAAACTTTGGTACATATTCGTCTACGCCGACCGACGCCCCCAATTTTTGATTCGACATCCCCGACAGTGACGAGTGCATGATCACGGGTATCCCGTTGAATCGCGGATCGGACTTGATCTTTTTAGTCAGGATGTAACCGTCCATTTCCGGCATTTCAATGTCGGTAAGAACAAGGCTGATCATCGATGAGGCTGGCTTGCCGACAGATTGGGCGTAACTCGCAACCTTCTCCATTTCTTCCCACATCTGGCGGCCATTTACTGCCGAGATCCCTCTGACCCCCATGGCAGCAAGTGTGCGCTCGATCTGCTTGCGAGCAACGCTGGAATCATCGCAATAGAAAACCGTGCTATCCGGCTTGTCGACCACAACCACGCCGCGATACATGATCTCGTTGTCGATGTTGGTCGTTTCGGAAAGCACCTTCTCGACGTCCATCATCATGACAAGGCGGTTATCTTCCAACTCCGTAACAGCCGTCACCAACCCCCCTGTCTGCGAAGTCAACATTTCCGGAGGGACCCGCATCTTGCTCCAGTCCAAGCGAAGGATAGTATCGACACCTTCGACCAAGAAGCCTTGGGTGTGGCCGTTATATTCCGTCACGATCATGATTTCCCGCGGCGTCTCGGGCGATATTCCAGAGTACTTGGCGAGATCGATGACCGGCACCAGCGCCCCACGCAGACTGACCATACCTTCGACAGAGGAAGGCATATCGGGCGCCGCGGTAATGACCGGGGTACGCATGACCTCACGAACCTTGAAGACATTTATCCCATACGTTTCGCGGCGTCCCGTACGTTGATCCAAGCCGAGAAAGAATAGAAGTATCTCAAGCTTGTTGGTGCCCGCCAATTTGGTTCGTGCATCGATATTCTTCAATAATTCTGACATTGCCATCCTCTCGCATGCTGCGTATCCGGCCAGCCCCGGAAATCAGGAGCTGACCCAGTGTCGCTTCCAATTCTGGCATCACCCGACGATGAACTTGCTACCAGCACCATTTGGGTGCCCACCCTACCGTCCATTTACGGCTTAGAACACCAAGCATTTAGGAAATTTGAAACAATTTACCAAAATTAGCAATATCTAGCACCTGTTTTACGTTACCCCTTACGCCAGTTAGCGCAACCTCTTTGTTGGCTCCACCCAATTTATCTCGTAACATCAATAACATACCGAGTGCCGAGCTATCGAGATAATCGACACCGGCAAAATCGACGGCAACGGACTGAACGGCCGAATCGGCAATGAGTGGCTCATAGGCGGCGCGGAATTCACGGTGGGTGTTGAAATCAAAACGCCCCACAAGTTTCAGAGTTACCTTGCCGGATTCATTGAGAACAGTTGCCTGCATATGTTTTCCTATCCCTAAAAAGTCAAACCTAGTCCTAGTTTAATCCTTTGACCATCCGCAACAAGCCCGACAGGCACGGCTATACGCAAATCGCTCCGATCACGCGCCGGGCCAACTCTCCCAGCGGACACTGCTCTTCGACGGCGCCGATCAGAAAGGCCTCGCGTGGCATTCCATAGACGACGCAGCTTGCTTCATCCTGGCCGAAAGTGCGCGCCCCCGCTTGGCGCAGGCGCAACAAACCTTGAGCGCCATCCTTGCCCATGCCGGTCAGAATAACGCCGACCGCCTTCCGCCCAACCAAGGTAGCAGCTGAATCAAACAGCACATCAACTGACGGGCGATGACGATTGACGGGTGGCGTCGGGGCCAACTCGGTGAGAAATCCGGCAGGTCCCCGCCGAATCAGCAAATGTGAATGCCCGGGTGCGATATAGACCGTACCCGGTTCGATCTTCTCATTGCCTTGCGCCTCGATGACGTGCGGAGCACACAGGGTGTCCAGGCGACGGGCAAATGAGGCGGTAAAAGACTCCGGCATGTGCTGGACGACCATGATGGGCGGACAGTCGGCAGGAATGCCCAACAAAAATTCCTTGATCGCCTCAGTGCCGCCGGTCGAGGCGCCAACAAAAATGATCTTTCCGCTGGAGGATTGACCATTTTTGGCTAGTGCCGGTGACGACGGAACAGCGCTGGAGGAACTCATTGAAGGGCGCAAGCGCGCGCCTTTGGCGGCGCGGATTTTTTCGACCAAATCCTCTGCATAGCTTTCCATACTCCTGCCACCGTCAGTCCGTGGCTTGCCAATAAAATCGATAGCGCCCAATTCAAGTGCCTTGAGCGTTGTCTCGGAACCAGACCCGGTAAATGACGAAACCATGACAACCGGCATCGGCCTTAAGCGCATCAGACGCTCGAGAAACGCCAGGCCATCCATTTTCGGCATCTGGACATCCAGCGTCAGGACGTCCGGATTGAACAATTTGATCATTTCGCGGGCAGTCTGTGCATCCGGCGCAGCCCCCACCACCTCCATATCCTGTGCCAAGTTGATCAGTTGGCTTAACAGTCCGCGCATTAATGCAGAATCATCAACAACCAGGACTCGTGTTTTCATGGATATCTATTGAGGTGGATTTCAAAATTGGCGATTTTTCCGGTTGACCGTATCAAACGAACAACTCGACATCGCCTTCAATGGCAGAACCGCTCAGGCGTGCCTTGTAATCGCTTTCGCGGCTGAACAAGGTGGCGTTGTGAACCCGGTGTAACTTCTTGACCAAGACACGTCCCGTGTGCGGAAAATAATAGACTTTCCGCGGATATGAATCCAGCAAGTCCTTGGCTACCACCGGGATTTTTTCCACTTTCAGGAAGTCAAGGACGAACTCAGCATTTTTCGCCCCCACGTTGCTGCTTGCCAAGCTGGCCAGCACGGCGCCGCCGCCAAATACCTTGGCCTCAAGACGGTTACGCCGCGCGCCGAGCTTGAGCAGGTGATTGATCAGCACCTCCATGGCGTAAGTGCCATAACGCGCCGAAGTTCCTGACGGACTCCGCCCGCCATCGTCGGGCAGCATGAAGTGATTCATGCCGCCAACGCCCGAGTCGGCATCCCGGATACAGGCTGCGACGCATGAACCAAGGACCGTCACGAGCAGTGCATCCTTGTCGGACACAAAGTATTCGCCCGGCAATATCTTTGCCGCCTCAAGGCCAAACTTTCGGTCGAAGTATCGGTTGGTAGCGAGCGGTTCGTCGTAGGCGTGTTGCACTTGGCCCCTTCGCTATCGGCCGCGCGCCAGGGCGTAAACCGTCTTGCCCTGGGATTTGAAAAGATCCGCCGCGTGCAGAAAGCTCTCCGAATGTCCTGCGAACATCAGACCGTCAGGCTGCATGATCGGGGCAAAGCGAGACAAAATTTTGTACTGCGTCGGCTTGTCGAAATAAATCATAACATTGCGACAGAAGATCACATCCAGCGGCCCCCTGACCGAATAACTCGTGTCGAGTAGGTTGATCCTCTGAAACGAGATCATCCGTTTCAGTTCCGGGCGAACCGAGACAAATCCTTCCTGACTACCGGTCCCCCGCAGAAAGAATTTGCGCAGGCGCTCTGGCGAGAGCTTTTCTACCCGTTCGATCGGATAAACCCCTTTTTCAGCAGTTGCCAGCACGTTGGTATCGAGATCGGAGGCAATGATCGATACGTGCGACACATCTGTGCCAAAGGTCTCAGCCACGGTGATTGCGATTGAGTACGGCTCTTCGCCCGTTGACGCGGCCGAACACCAGACGCGGACCGGTCGTTTGGTACCCAGCTTGCGCAAGTGATCGGCGAAAATCGGGAAGTGGTGCGGCTCGCGGAAAAACGAAGTCAGGTTGGTCGTCAACGAATTGACGAAGCGCTCCCACTCGTCGCCACCATTGCGTTCCAGCCCGTCAAGATAGGCAGCGAACGAGGGCATGCCCGTAGCCCGCAGACGACGCGCCAAGCGCGAATACACCATGTCCTGTTTAACCGGAGATAGCGAGATGCCGGCATGCTGATAGATCAGTTTGCGGACACGCTCAAAATCAGCGCTCGAAAACGCAAACTCACGGGCGCTTCCATCGCGGGTGTTCAGGATCGCGGACAACGATGAACTCAATGCGGCTACCGGCGGCGGCAAGGGATTTCGCGAATCGGCCATGGCTAAAACTCTTCCCACTCATCGTCAAGGCTGAGCGCAGGGGCCTTTCGGGCACCCAGCCGCTCACCATTCGTTGCTTTGGCTGCTTCCCGCTGAAGACGTGCAGTTGGCGAAGCCAAACGGGGCGCTTCCCGACCATCCGCAATCCGGAAAACGGCAACCGTCTGCGCCAACTGATGCGCCTGCTCTTCCAGACTCTCCGCCGCGGCCGCCGCCTGCTCAACCAGCGCCGCATTCTGCTGAGTGACCTCATCCATCTGGCTCACGGCCCGGCAAACCTGCTCGATACCCGCACTTTGCTCGTTGCTGGCATCGGAAATATCACTCATGATTTTGGCCACGCGCTTGATGCTGGAGACTACCTCCTCCATCGTCCGCCCAGCCTGGTCGACCAGTTTGTTGCCGACCTCCACCTTGTCCACCGAATCAGAGATCAACCCCTTGATCTCCTTCGCAGCAGCGGCGCTACGCTGCGCCAGATTACGCACTTCTGTAGCAACCACGGCGAAACCGCGCCCCTGCTCGCCGGCCCTCGCTGCTTCGACCGCAGCATTAAGGGCAAGGATATTCGTCTGGAAAGCAATCCCATCTATCACGCCGATGATGTCAGCGATCTTGCTGCTCGACTGATGTATCGCACTCATCGTATTGACCACCTGCCCGACCACTTCTCCGCCCTTGTCGGCCACCCGCTGGGCCGCACCGGCCAGTTCGTTCGCTTGGCGCGCATTGTCAGCGTTCTGTTTGACCGTGCCGGTCAGCTGTTCCATGCTCGACGCAGTTTCTTCAAGGCTGCTCGCCTGTTCCTCCGTTCGCCCCGACAGGTCCTGATTGCCCGTGGCGATCTCCCTGGCTGCCGTATTGATTGTCTGTGCCGACAGTTGAATGTCGCCAACCAGATTTCGGAGTTTAGTTACAGTCTCGTTGGCATCATCGCGCAAGCGCCCAAACGTCCCTTCATAGGAACTGTTCACGGTCTGGGTGAGGTCTCCATCGGCTACTCTGGACAACAGGTTGGCAATCTCTCCGATCGCCGAGCCACTCGTTTCGACCAGGCTATTGATACCCGTACCAAGCTCCTTGTAGAAGCCCTCCAGCGAGGATGTGTCGAGCCGCGCATCCAGATCCCCCGCCGAGGCCTGCGCTACAAGCGCTGCCACCGAACGCTGAGCATTCAACTCGGCGGTGCGATCCACCCATTCGCCCACCGTACCAAGCCGCTCGCCACGCTCGCTGATGATCGGATTAGTAATGACGTTGTAAATCCGATGACCGATATTGAGTTCGGCATGTCGGGTTGTCTGCAACTCTCGCAGACTTCTCAGCGCAGCCTCTGGATCCTGGTAAAAACCGCCGATATTGCTGCCGATAAACCCGTCGACCGTGAAATCCGGCTGCTGCTCGCGCAGCCCCGGCTCGATCTGGCGCAGGGTCGTCAACAAACCCTTGTTGGCATAGATCACCGTGCCATCATCATCGGCTATCCGCAGATTGGCCGAAACACAGTCCAAGGCGATACGGATACGCAAATTGTCGTCGGCAACTCGCTGCGCCTCGGCCACATTGAAGCCTTGCTGCATTTGCATCGACTGAAGCCCCTGCAGGAGCTGCCCGACCTCATCATTCCCGCCTATGTCCAGAGGCGTATCGTAACGTCCCTCCGCCAGGTCGTTGAACACAGGCAGGACTTTTTGCTGAAGTGGCCTGACAATCAGCCTGGCTATCAACTGGTAAAGAAAGACCGCCAGCAGCAGCGCCAGAACCAAGCCCCCCACCATGACATAGCGAGTTACCTGATTGGACAAGGCGTGGAATTCATCGAGGTAAGTTCCGCCAGCAATTAGCCATTTAGCATCAGGCAATGTATCAAACACCACGATTTTTTCCCGGGCGACCGTTTCTCCCAGCTCGGGGTTGAGCCAAGGATAGTTAATCTCGCCTTGGCCACGCTCCAACATTTCACGAATGAACTCGCGCCCTGCGGCATCCTTGGCGCCAATGATGTTGCTCCCCTCTTTGGCAGGATGCACGAGAAGCGTTCCCAAATCCTTGCCCTGGCTGGCATCGAGTACGTAGTAATAACCCGTCTCCCCCACTTTCAGAGCGCGAATCTGCTTTTTTAGCGAATCAAGCTCAGTCGAAATATCAAGCCCGATAAAGGTGGCGCCTATTACCGCACCAGTCCTGGCAAAAATTGGCGTATAGCTTGTAAAAAAGGCTTTTCCAAACAGACTGGCACGCCCAACATAAGATTTCCCGGCCAACAACTCAGCCAGTGCTGGGTGATTTTTAGCCAGAGTGGTACCCACAGCCCGTTCGCCATTTTCTTTCTTGAGCGAAGTTGATATCCGCAAAAAATCGTCGCCACGACGCATGAAAATGGTTGATGCCGCACCAGTTTTTTCGGTGAAACGATCAACCGCTTGGAAGTCACCGTTGAGGATGCCCCCTTTTGTCAGCCGTAAAACAGACTGATCCTCTGAGCCTTCCAGAACGATTTCGTCATTAAAAGACAAGATGAAGCCGCGGTTCAACTGAATCGCTTCCTTGCGCAGCCCCGTAAGGCTCGTCTCTACCGTTGCCTTAATGAGCTCCACGTCTTTTTTCAACCCCTCACGCCCCTGCGTATCCAACAGCGCTGCGACGTGGTTTCCGAGCAACTGGGTTGCCCCGCCGAGAATAATGCCGAAGCCCACCAACATGCCGAGCACAATTTTTCGAGATGACGAGGCGTTCGACAGCCAGCGAAGCAGAGCGCCGACTACCCCTCCCGCCACCACGTTGCCGTGGTAAATTTCTTTTCCACCTCCACGCTTTTGGCGAATCTCGGCGTAGACGGTTTCGGCCGCAGAAATTTGCTGCCGACTCGCTTTGCGGCGGACAGACATATAACCGACCACCGCGCCTCCTTCACGCAGTGGCGTTACGCTGGCAAGAACCCAGTAATAGTCACCGTTCTTGCAGCGATTCTTGACCATACCGGTCCACGGGCGATCGCTCTTGAGATCCCTCCACAAATCGGCAAAAGCCTCTGACGGCATGTCCGGATGACGCAATATATTGTGGGGCTGGCCGATTAGTTCGGATTCAGAGAAACCACTGATGTCGATGAATGCCTTGTTGACGTAGGTAATCTGGCCCTTCAGGTCGGTCTTGGAGACGATGAGGGTATCGTCATCCAGTTCGACTTCCACGTTGGTCACGGGCTGGTTATTTCGCATTGTTTTAGTCCCTATGCCTTAGGCTCTATCGATCTAGAATTCTTCCCATTCGTCTTCGTCCGGTGCCGCAAGGGCTGGCAACTTGACGGATGAAACACTTCCGGAAGCTGGTGAAGTCAGTTGTCTGGGAGCGCCTCTTTTATCTCCTCCACGCATGCTTTCCAGCAAACCAATTACCCGGGCCGAACGGTTGGAGAACTCACCGCTAATCTGCGCCCTTGCACCGTCAACGTTGCCCGCCAATTGGGTACGAATAACCTCTGCCGCACAACGATGGAATCCGGCATGCTCATCTTTCAGCTCCGTATATTTGGCATTGCTGCTCAAAGTACGGCCATCACCATGAATCCAGCATCCGAGTGCACACTGGTCATCGCGACCAACCAGCGCGGGATCTAGCTGCTCCCCTCCCCCGGCTACGTAATCCAACAGCCGCTGCTTCCACTTGCCATGTGCGGCAATCGCCCCATTAAAGTCCAGACCGGCAAGAGCTGACTGACCTTGAACAACAAGACTCCCGGAAAGACGGAATACGGCAACCGACTCAGCCAGATTGCGCGCCTGCTCTTCGAGGCTTTCCGCCGCAGCAGCAGCCTGCTCAACCAACGCTGCATTTTGCTGCGTCATTTCATCCATCTGGCTGACTGCCAACCCAACCTGCTCAATGCCCGCGGTCTGCTCCCGGCTGGCATATGAAATATCCGACATGATTTTGGCTACCCGCTGGATGCTCGCTACGACCTCGCCCATGGTTTGCCCTGCTTGATCGACTAAACGCCCCCCTGTTTGCACCTTGTCCACGGAGTCCGAAATCAGCGCCTTGATTTCCTTGGCCGCCGCCGCGCTGCGTTGGGCAAGATTTCTTACTTCGGTCGCCACCACGGCAAAACCACGCCCCTGCTCGCCGGCCCGAGCCGCTTCAACCGCTGCGTTGAGGGCGAGGATATTGGTCTGGAAAGCGATTCCGTCGATAACACTAATGATGTCCGAAATTCTGTTCGAGGCCAGATGAATCGCCCCCATGGTCTCCACCACCTGACCAACCACCTGCCCCCCCTTTTCGGCGACCAGCTGGGCACTGCCGGCCAATTCGCTGGCCTTGCGCGCGTTGTCGGCATTCTGTTTGACCGTACTGGTCAGTTGCTCCATGCTGGAAGCTGTCTCTTCGAGATTACTGGCTTGCTGCTCCGTTCGACCGGACAAATCCTGATTGCCGCTGGCAATCTCCTGCGCTGCTGTATTGATGGCATCGGTCGCGTTCTTGATCGAGAAAATGATCTCCTGAAGGTTGTCGACCGTAACATTCGCGTCTTCCTTCAACTGCCCGAGAACCCCCTGATAGTCAGTATCGATTTTTTGGGTCAAGTCGCCCTGAGAGAGGCGCGTCAACATGGCCCCTACATCAGCCAACGCCCTGCTGTTCACTTCAAGGAGATCGTTGATGCCGGTAGAAATCTGACGGAAGAAACCGTTCATTTCATGGGCATCGATACGACAAGAAAAATCGCCCGAAGCCGCCGCTGCGATTATGCCGCTGACTTCCTCCTCTATCGCCACCTCCGCGGTACGGTCAGCCCATTCGACCACGGTTCCGAGACGCTCATTGAGTTCATTGACTATGGGGCTGGCGACGAGATTAAAAGTTCGTCCTCCAACCACGATCTGGGAGCGGTGCATTCCCTTGAGGCCGGCGAGCAGATTGCGCTGATGGGAGGCGTTCTTGTGATAGATGTCGAAGTTCGAGCCGACGATCGAATTGACACGGAACGCCGGCAAATCCTTACGAATATCGTCCTCGGCGGCACGCATCATGCTGAGCGCAGCCGCATTGCAGTAAATAATCACACCGCCTGGGTCGGCGACCATCACACTGTTTGATGACACATCCAGGGCCACCTTGATACGTAGCGCCTCATTGGCCACCTTGTGCTCAGCCTCAGTACGCGCCTTGAGGCCGGCCTGCATGCTACTAAGTGCATTCATCAACCTCGCAGGTTCATCGCCTCCGCTAAGATCAATGCTGTTATCCAGATTTCCGGAGGCCACCGCGTCAGCCACATCAACCGCTGCATCCAAGGGGCCCGTAATCTGTCGCGTCACCCAAATGCCGGCAGGAATCATGATGATCACTGCAAAGCCGATCAGCAGAAGCATGGTGGTTTGAACGCTCGCCTTGATAGCCTCGATCTCAGCCACATCGCCTCGGTTATTCTCCTTTTGCAGCTGAAGCATTTCGTCAACTACATCGAACCACACCTGCATTTTGGGACGGAAGCTGTTGAAAAAATGTGCCTCAATCTCCGGCTGACTCCCTGCCCTGACCAGCGAAAACATCTGCGCTATCGATGCCTCGGCATCTTTTCTTGCCCCCAAAATTCGCGCAAAAATCTCCTTCGCATCTGCCGAATCCAATGTTCCGCCAATCTGGCTTTCTGAAGCCAAGTAAGCACGGAGATCGGCCTCAACCTTCTTTTGCTCAGCCTGCTGTTTCTCGGTTTCCTCATGAATCAGGGCGGTTCGCACATGTCTGCCAATCAACAGATTGCGCGTCTCCATGTCAAAAACCAGCTCCGTTTTCTTGATGTTGCCGTTGGCAATATGATCGACTTTCCCACCTATAGTATTCAGGCTGAATAGGGCGATCGCCACAATGGCAATCATCATCGCCAACGCACCGACCGTCGTCATGATCAGGCGAGTACCAATTTTGAAGTGTCGTAAATTCAACATCCTGTGCCTCCTGAAACAGGGCGGAGCGTTATTCGCTGGCCGAATCAATAAGCGCCATCTCAGCGCTAGTCATCAAGCGTTCGATATCAGTCACAATCATCATGCGACTGTCGACCGTTGCCAGGCCAATGATGTACTTGGTATCGAACGTTCCTGAAAAATCGGGGGCCTGACGAATCTGCGAACGTGTTAGCGAAAACACGTCGGATACACTGTCGACCACGGCGCCAATCACGCGCCCGGCAACATTGAGGATGACCACCACGGTAAAGGGCGTGTACTCGACCTTTCCGAGATTGAACTTGATACGCAAATCGACGATGGGAACAATGATGCCTCGCAGGTTGATCACACCCTTGATGAATGGCGGCGCGTTGGCAATCAACGTTGGCTGCTCGTACCCACGAATTTCCTGAACCTTGAGAATGTCTATTGCATATTCTTCGCTGCCCAGCGTAAAAGTCAGGAACTCGCTGACGACCAATTCGTCGTCATTTACCGTGCCACCACCATGGGTCATCGCTTCCATCTCTTGCTCCTCAGTTCAACTGTCAGCCAGCTTTTTGCAGACTGTTTTTGGCCATTCCCGCGATGGCCGAGACATCCAGGATGAGCGCCACATGACCATCGCCCATGATGGTTGCGCCGGAAATCCCAGGGACGCGGCGATAGTTTGCTTCCAGACTCTTGATAACGACCTGGTGCTGCCCAATCAAGGCATCGACAAAGAGTGCTGCATGGATGCCATCCGCGTCGATCACAACCATGATGCCTTGCGAGAAATCGTTCGATTGCGCCCTGATATTGAATAATTCGTGCAAGACCACGACCGGCAAAAACTCGCCACGAACCTGGATGACCCGCGCCTGATTGGACAAGGTCTTGATGTCGCCAACTTTTGGCTGAAATGACTCGACCACATAGGAAAGAGGCAATATGTAGGTTTGGTCGCCAACGGCAATCGACATCCCATCAAGAATGGCAAGCGTCAGCGGCAAGCGAACCGTCATTCGCGTTCCCACGCCCACCATCGACTCGATCTCTACCCGACCTCCCATCGACTGAATGTTGCGGCGGACAACATCCATCCCGACGCCCCGCCCAGACACATCAGTAATCTGGTCGGCCGTCGAAAAACCGGCTTCGAAAATCAAATTAAACACTTCTGAATCGGTCATCTGGTCAGATACCAGGAGCCCTCGTTCGCGAGCCTTGGCCAGTATCTTGTTACGCGGCAAGCCTGCGCCATCATCACCGACCTCGATGACAATGCTTCCACCTTGATGGTAGGCCTTCAAGGTAATCGTCCCGACAGGATTCTTACCTGCGGCGATTCTTGTCTCCGGCAACTCTATGCCATGGTCAAGACTATTACGTATCAGGTGAGTCAGAGGATCAGCAATACGCTCGATTAACCCCTTGTCCAGTTCAGTTGTTTCACCAGATGTTTTGAGCTCGACCTGCTTGCCAAGCTTGCTCGAAAGATCACGAACAACACGGGGAAAACGCGAAAATACGAAGGAAATCTGCATCATCCGAATGGACATAACCGATTCCTGAAGGTCTCGGGTGTTTCTTTCCAGTTGAGCCAGGCCGTTGATCAACCGTTCAGGTGCACCGTCCAGAATCTGTGCCGCCGTCTGAAGTAGCATTGCCTGCGTGATGACCAGTTCGCCAACCAGATTGATCAACTGGTCAACTTTTTCGACACTGACACGAATGGAAGACTCAGCACCAGCGGCAGCGCCCGGCTGCGACTTTCCGGCACGCACAGGCGAAGCCGCAGCGGCAGCCTTAGTTTCTATGGCCCCAGGGATAGAGACACTCGCAGAACTGACTGGCTCAATGGCACCCATAGAAACAAGCGGAGGAGCCAGCGGCTCAAAAAGGCCGAACCCGTCTCCCTCCTCGGCAACGTGCTGCGTGGGCACGGGTGACGGCAAAGGCGCAAAGAATCCGTAGCCATCGTCATCCTCGCCCAATGCTGCGGGGACAGCTGGAATCCCACCATCGACATGCGGTAGCGGCGCGAAGAATCCATAAGACTCATCCACGGCCGCAGCCACTTCGGCTTCCGACGCAAGGTCTGTCGAGCTACCCGCTGGCTCAAAAAAACCATAACCCGGGTCCACCTCCGGCGCTCCTAGTGAATTGTCAAAAAAACCAAAGTCGCGGTCAGCATCGTCAGCAACTTTCTCTTCGACAACACGCCACGCACCGTTTTCTGCAATGAAGTCAATCTGGTCGGAAAAAGCCTCCTCGCCGGCTCCGGTAACCAGACGAAGCTGCCAGTAGCCAACATTGTTCATATCCGATGCAGGCTGATTCAGGATTTCCAGACTACCCAATGAACGCAACTCGTCGAGAAAATTGGCAAGGCCATTCCCTTTTGCCGAGACCTCGGTCGGAACAAACTGGATATCAAAGGCACGCTTGCCTACTATCACATTTCGCCCTGCTTCCACAGGCCCCGGCTCATCGGCAGGATGTAATGGAGAAACGACTGGAACCGACTCATCGGCGGACAACTGGCGCAGCCGGGCGCAAATCGACGCTACCGCCTTGGGATCTACTTGGCCTCTGCCTTGATGGGCTTCAAGCATATCTCGCAGAAGATCACCGGACTCCAGAAAGGCATCAACCATATCCGCCCGCAATCCCAATTCCTGCTTGCGAATACGATCCAGCAGGTTTTCCAGGATATGGGTGGTTTCAGCTAGATCGGTAAAACCGAAGGTTCCCGCACTCCCTTTGATCGAGTGTGCGGCACGAAAAATGGCATTTAGTTGCTCGGAATCCGGATTCTCGATATCCAATTCAAGCAGCAGCCCTTCCATGGTCGCCAAGTGTTCCGCAGATTCCTCAAAAAACACCTGGTAGAACTGACTCATATCGATAGTCATACCACCCCCTGGTTTCTGCTCAGCGCAGACCGGAAACCGAAAATTGAATGCAAAAGACCCGCTCTGTTACAGGTCTGCCGGCTTCACTTAACCGATCACCTTGCGTACGACTTCAATCAGCTTCTGGGGATCGAAAGGTTTGACCAACCAGCCAGTAGCGCCGGCAGCCCTGCCTTGCGACTTCATTGCATCCGACGACTCAGTGGTAAGCATCAGAATGGGGGTTGATGCATACTGCGACATCCCGCGAAGGCTCTTGATCAAGGTCAGCCCATCCATACGCGGCATATTCTGGTCGGTCAGCACCAGATTGACACTCCTAGCCTTGGCTTTATCGAGGCCATCCTGCCCGTCGACGGCCTCAACCACGTCGTACCCGGCACTTTTCAGGGTAAAAGACACCATCTGACGGATGGATGCGGAATCGTCAACTGCAAGAATGGTTTTTGCCATTTTGTCCAATTTTTGGGAAACATCACCCGTTTTTTGCGAAATATGGTCAACGTGCTAACAAAACACGGAATGCGACATCAACCGCACTTCCGATCTTGCATAAACCTGCCACCAAGCTTACATAGAACGCCGGTCGATCAACCAGCAATTCCTTTACCGCCCACAGGCAGCTTCAACCCATCTGGCAACAAGCCCTCTCCGTCAAGCTCGGTTTCTGGCCCGTCTTCCTGCAGAATTGCCATCTCGGTCTTGCGATTCAGGACGACAATGCTGATCCTCCGATTAACCGAGTTGAGCGGATCATTTTTGTCAAAAAGAACGGTAGAGGCGAGGCCGACAACGCGGATGACCTTGCTATCGTCCATCCCACCAACAACCAGTTCTCGCCGGGAAGCATTAGCGCGGTTGGCAGAAAGCTCCCAATTTGAAAATCCCTTTTCACCACCGGAAAACTGGGATGCATCGGTATGCCCGGCAAGACTTATCCTATTCGTTACGCCGTTCAGTGCCTTACCGATCTGGCGCAGAATATCTCGGGTGTAGGGTTTGAGATCAGCGCTACTGGAGTCGAACATCGGCCGATTCTGCTCGTCGATGATCTGAATGCGAAGCCCCTCGGAAGTTATATCGAGCAACATCTGCTTCTTGAACTGAGCAAGTTGCGGACTTTGTTCGATCATTTTTTCGATCTCTGCTTTCAGTCCCTCCAGGCGCTCGCGCTCCTTCCGCCGGAACTCCGCCTGCGCCTCCTTTGAAAAGGAGGTCGATTTTTTTGCCTCGACATCGCCGCGTTTGACTTGTCCGGCCTGACGCGTCAAATCCTTACCCCCACCCTGCAGCACGCTGGTCGCATCACCGGAGCCGCTACCACCCTGCATGGAAACCTTCAGAGGGTTTTGGAAATGATCGGCAATACCCTGCAGATCACCCTTGGCCGTAGAACCAAGCAGCCACATCAGCAAGAAAAAAGCCATCATCGCCGTCACAAAGTCGGCGTAGGCAATTTTCCAGGCACCACCATGGGCACCACCCGCAACGACCTTCTTGCGCTTGATGACTATGGGGCGTGTGGAGTCGTCACTCATCGTTTTTTATCTAAAGGTTACCGGCCGGCTATTTGCCTTTGCGGGCCTTCAGCTCTTCTTCAAGTTCGATAAAACTTGGCCGCTCGTGCGCCCCCAGTGTCTTCCGGCCGAACTCGATGGCCACCTGTGGTGCATAACCAGACATGGATGCCAAAAGCACCATCTTGATGGTCTTGTATATAGTCGCACCTTCGTGCGCCTTTTGCTCCAGCAGCTTGGCGACAGGTTCGACGAAGCCGTAGGAAATGAGAATACCAAGAAAAGTTCCAACCAAGGCACCACCAATCATCTTGCCAAGAACGGCCGGTGGGCTACCGACCGATCCCATCACGTTCACAACGCCCATCACAGCCACCACGATACCGAAGGCAGGCACTGCACCGGCCATGCTAGCCACAACATGTCCGGGCTCGGCAGCTTCGTGATGATGAGTTTCGAGTTCAACATCCATCAAACTTTCAATTTCGACGGTGTTCAGGTTTCCACCAACCATCATCCGGAGGTAGTCACAGGTGAACTCCATGACATGGTGGTCGTGCACAAGATTCGGATATTTGCTGAAAATCGGGCTTGCTTCAGGATTTTCGATGTCGCCTTCAATTGACATCAACCCTTCCTTCCGTACCTTGCCAAGAACCTCGAAAAGCATAGCCAAGGCATCGATGTAGAATGCCTTGTTGTATTTCGAGCCCTTGAGAATACCGGGAACAGCACCGATCGTCGCCTTGATGATTTTGATGTCATTGGCGGCAACAAAGTAACCGATGGTCAAGCCGACAATCGCGACATACTCGGTCGGCACCCAGAGCGCGAGGAGGCTCCCATGCAGTGCATACGTTCCCAGCGCCGAAGCCAGAATGATGACGTAACCAACAATCAAAAACATGCAAAGCCCCCTGTCGCACCGGCGATAGCCAGCGCAAATCCGCCCAGTAATTGGTTTTCGCTATTGTAGCCACTTGAATTGCTTGAGTGCAAAGAAAGAGGACGACGAGCTCGTCTTACCCGCGGCATGGCATCAATCCCCGGTGGTAGACTGAGGGCGCCTTCAAACGCGGACTATTGACCATGATTCGATACTGCAAGCAGTGTGGCGCACCTGTCACTTTTTCCGTTCCATCAGGCGATTCACTACCCAGACACATCTGCCATGCTTGTGGGCACATCCACTACGAAAACCCCCGTCTAGTGATCGGGTGCGTGGCTGAATGGGACGGCCAGATCCTGCTTTGTCGGCGCGCCATTGAACCTCAACAAGGCCTCTGGACACTTCCTGCCGGTTTCATGGAGAACGGTGAAACCACCGCACAGGCAGCCATTCGCGAAACCTACGAAGAAGCAGGCGCGACGATTCTGATTGATGCACCGTTCGCGATGATCAGTATCGCTCATATCAACCAAGTCCATTTGTTCTATCGCGGCCGTATGGCTACTCCCCATTTTTCCGCTGGAGAGGAAAGCCTCGAAGTCAGCCTGCGCCATCCAGAACAAATCCCCTGGAATGAACTGGCCTTTCGTAGTGTCAGCCTATGTCTCGAGCGCTACCTCGGCGACCGCGCACGCGGGACCTACGGTTTTCACGAAACAGAACTTTCCGCTACGTAAGGTCCCTCGATCCGCACCGACCATGCCTCCGACAAAGAAATAGTCAAAACCCTGCCTAATCTATCGACTTCGACTGCACCTTAGCCAAACTTGGCGCGCTCAACCTTCTCAAGCTCCCGACGATTAAATATCCGGCTCCTGGAGGGGATGCCAGAGCCCACATTTCCGGCATACGCGACCACCACGGTCAACTGGAAAAACGGCCAATATTCGGATACGTCGATATTTTGCCTTGGAGGCGGACTCGATCTTATAACATCAGTTACCGGCTTCGCGTCTGGCGTCCTTTTTAGCATCCAAGAAAACAAAATGCGCCACGCCCGAACCATCGCATTTCGTGCATCACTGTTCTTCGGGCTAAAACAAACCCCCGAGCAGCAGAGCCAATCGAGGGTTTGTAACCAATCACTGCTCAGCGAGCAATATGACCCAAACGGTGTTACTTACCAGCCTTACGCGCGTCCTCATCCATCTTGTTCGAGTACATCTTGCCCATTACAGCACCGATGATCAGAACGCCTACGATCACTGCAAAGCTCATCAGACCGAAATCACTGCTAAACAAAAGTTCCCACGCCATATGTCACCTCCCAGTAACAAATTAAAAATCCAACTACTTTCCCGATCGCGCCATCAGGCGCAACGGTTCCAACGAATCAGCTTGCCATTCACCTTGAAGTCGCCATTTAGCGGCAGGATCCTCAATCGACACAAGCCAACGCCCTGAAACATGGTGCGCCAGCTTCAGAACAATCTCCGAAGGCAGCCCAGCATCGCTATCGGCGCGAAGCAAAAGGCGCAAACTTGAGCCGGAACGCATTACATCGCCCTGCAATCCAAGACTTCCTGCCTGATGGTCTCGCTGCAGGCTCTGGTTTACTGCCAGCCCCTGCTTGTAATAATCATCACTTACCAAGCCATCATTACTTACAACAGCAAGCCATAAAGTGACGAAACCGGCAACAATCACGACGCCCGGTCCTGCCATTAAGAACCAAGGCCAACGCTCCTTGTACCAAGGTCGACTGTCATTATTCAATGTCATTAAATTACTCATATCAGGGCATCAAGAATGAGGCCTTTTCGTGAACCGCAATTTTGTCGTGGTTCTGGGCCTTGATATCAAAATAAATGGTGTTCGCACCATTTTTTCCGGACTCCGGTGGCACGCGGACGACGATAGTGACTTCATGGTTCTCAGCACCGGCTACCTGAACGATACGGTCGCCAACAATCTCCGCCCCGTCCAACCCGTTAACAGACAACGCATAGCGCTTGGGCTCCTCCGTGGTATTCATGATTTTCAGGTTGTAGACGTTTTCAATTCGTCCATCTTCAGCCTCTCTCGCCAATAGAGAACGGTCGCGAATAACGTCAACTTTCAATGGCACACGAACTGCCAAGGACCATATAGCAGCGACCGATATAGCCATCAGAATCACTGTGTAAAGCACGATACGCGGCCGAACAAGGTGCGCAAACACCTCCCTCGACGTGAAATGCTTCGCTAGTGCATTCTCTGTAGTATAGCGGATAAGCCCACGGGCCAAACCCACCTTGTCCATGACGGGATCGCAGACATCGATGCAGGCACCGCAACCGATACACTCATATTGCTGCCCCTTGCGAATATCGATACCCGTCGGGCAAACCACCACGCACAATCCACAATCCACACAATCGCCAAGGCCCGACTCTTTGACATCGACCGACTTCTTGCGAGGACCACGGGGCTCCCCTCGCTCAGGGTCGTACGTAATGATCAGCGTATCCGGGTCGAACATGACTCCTTGAAAACGCGCATAGGGGCACATATATTTGCAGACCTGCTCACGGAGAAAGCCAGCCTGCATATAGCAGAAGCCGCCATAGAAGAAAGTCCAGAACAGTTCCCATCCTGAAAAATCAAACGGAAGCGCCGCCAGCAGTTCGCTCACAGGGGTGAAATACGCCACCAACGTAAACCCGGTCCACAACGAGATCAGCAACCAAACTGCGTGCTTCAGCGCCTTTAGACGAAACTTTCTCGCCGTCATAGGCCCCCTGTCCAACTTCATACGTGTCGAACGATCTCCTTCAATCCGGTTCTCGATCCACATGAATATTTCAGTGTACACCGTCTGGGGACAGGCGTACCCACAGAACAGGCGCCCGGCAATCGCCGTAAACAAGAACAGGGCATAGGCAGAAACAATCAGCAGCAATGCCAAGTAGAAAACATCCTGAGGCCACAAGACCAAGCCAAACAAATAGAATTTTCGTTCGACCAAATGGAGCAGTACGGCCTGACGACCATTCCACTCTAGCCATGGCACACAATAAAAAAGTATCTGTGTGACCCAAACCAAAACCCAGCGCCAGTTGTTCCACCACCCCTTGACGTCACGGATATATACTTTTTTGTGCTTTTCGTAAAAAGACACTTCTGCCTTCGCATCGGCAGATTTGGTTTGGGAACTGTTGCTGGATGGTTCCATCATTATCTTATCCGTATCTAAATTGCGCTGAACGAGCATTTCCAGGCGCTATTTCAACGCAATTTAGATACAAATCAGTTTATTGATGCCGGAATAAAAACGGGGCGGCTAAGCCGCCCCGTACATGGCATTACTTGGAGCCCTGACTCAGGCTAATCACGTAAGCCGACAGCAGATGAACTTTGGCGTCGCCCAAGAACTCTTTCCAAGCAGGCATCTGATTCTGACGCCCCTTGGTGATCGTTTCGGTAATGGTCGCTTCAGATGAACCATACAACCAAGTCTTGTCGGTCAGGTTTGGGGCGCCAACGGCGTGCATACCATGAGCATCCATGCCGTGACAACCAACGCAACCGGCAGACTCGAAAGTTTCCTTACCCTTGGCGGCACGGACTGAGTCATTCGGAAGCCCCGACAGCGAGCGAACGAAGTTGGCCAAATCCTTGATGCTATCTGCACCCAACTGCTCATGCGGAGGCATCACACCCATACGACCATTGGAAATGGTTTCCTTGATCTGATCCGGCTCTCCACCATACAGCCAATCATTGTCGGTCAGATTGGGGAATCCCTTGGCACCTCGAGCATCGGCGCCATGACACTGCATGCAGTAGGTAAGATACAAACGCTTGCCCATTTCCATGGCTTGCTTGTCACCAGCCACGGCCTTGACATCCATGGCCATGAACTTGTCAAACAAAGGCTTGACCGTAGCGTCCATCTTATCGACTTCGGCCTTGTGCTGACCACCAGATGTCCAGCCAAGCATGCCCTTGTAGTTACCTAGGCCCGGATACAGAGCCAAATAAACCAGCGCAAAAATTACGGTGATTACAAACATCCAACTCCACCACTTCGGCATTGGATTGTTGTATTCCTCGAGGGTTTCATCCCAAACGTGCCCCATGGTCTTGCCCGGAGTAAACGTCGCCTTTCCCTGCACAATCAGAAGTACCGCACAAGCAAGAATACTTGCCAGCACGATCACTACTACGTACAGGTTCCAAAAATCGCTAACGAAATCGCTCATTTGCTTTCCTTTTTTCAGCGGGGGTGCGACGGCTTTGACGCCCCACCCTGATCATCATGCTCCGCGAACGGCAAGTTGGCAGCTTCTTCGAAACCCTTCTTGCTACCCTTGCCGTAGGCCCACCCAACGATTGCCAAGAAACAAAGCAACCCAGCAACCGTAACGATGGAACGCAGATCGTTGATGTCCATGGCTATTACTTGACGTTCTTCAGTGCCGTACCCATGCCCTGCAGGTAGGCAATCAGGACATCAAGTTCGGTCTTGTCACCGATAGCAGCCTTGGCGCCCTTGATTTCTTCATCAGAGTAGGTGGGGATGCCACGGACATTCGCATAGGTGCGCATGACCTGCATCTTCTTCTCGATGTCGGCACCAACCGTATCCTTGGCCTTGGCACTTGCCAGGAAGGCAAAGGCAGGCATATTGGACTCGGGAACCACGTCACGAGGATTGATCAAGTGAGCACGTTGCCACTCATCCGAGTAGCGACCACCAACGCGATGGAGATCAGGCCCCGTACGCTTCGAACCCCACTGGAACGGATGGTCATAAACGTATTCACCCGCAACCGAGTAGTGACCATAACGCTCTGTTTCCGCACGGAACGGACGAATCATCTGCGAATGGCAGTTATAGCAGCCTTCGCGAAGATAAACGTCACGGCCAGCAAGACGCACGGCGTCATACGGTTTCGTGCCTTCGACCGGCGTGGTTGTCGACTTCTGGAAGAACAGCGGAACAATCTCCAGCAAGCCACCCCAGATCACAACCAACAACGTAAGAACGATAAGGAGCGTTACGCTCTTTTCAATTTGTTCATGCTTGAGCATTGTTATTCCC
>PHCF01000203.1 GCA_002842145.1 Betaproteobacteria bacterium HGW-Betaproteobacteria-6
AGCATGCCAACAATGCCCCAAATAACAGTCATGACAGCAAATTGCCGTACGACCTTATCGTTATATGTGGTTTTCGTTCCAGACATGAACCCACCTCTCGTAAAGAAAAAACGGAATGCCCACCTCCCTGAACCCAAGGGGACACATGGAAAGCGATGGTATTCTAGTTCAGGGCATGCGTTTTGACCTAGATCAACCTACCTATTATCTAAGGCAGATAGTCCGAAATATGTAGTCGCAGACTGGCACACAGGAAACGTGGACAAAAAAAGGGTGCGTCGTAACGCACCCCAACCCCAACAGAGAATTACAGCGAGACATTTGCCTCGCAACGGCGCAATTCTGCCAAGCACGTTCCCCCAAAGCGTTGACGCAGGTCAACTATTGGCGGGTTTATTGGCTTCCTCATCGGTCTTGGGTGGTGTCGGCTGATCTTCGTCCATCAGGACGCGAAAACCGGGCCCCTCGAGATCATCGAACTGGCCACTACGCACAGACCACCAGAAAGCCACGGCGATCCCGAATACCAAGAGTACCGAAACCGGAATAAGCAGGTAGACACTTTCCATCAATCTGTCTCCACGCGCTGAATGCGCAGCGAATTGAGGACAACCAGCAAAGAACTGGCCGACAAGGACCACCAGAGGTTCTGGCGAATCACTTCCAGCGTTTTGCGGGCTCGCCGCAAACCGTGGCGCAGGTGGTCGAGATTCTCGGAAAGCAGGATGAAATCGGATTGCGTCCTAGCCAGTTGGGCACCACCGCCCATGGCAACCGAGACCTGCGCCTGGGCCAACACAGGTGCATCGTTGACGCCATCTCCCAGCATGGCGACGACGGCACCTTCAGACTGAAGCCCGGTAACGCAATCGTGCTTGCCCTGCGGGGTCGCACCAGCCCGCACATCGGCGATACCCAGCTTATCGGCGACGCGCTGGGCCACAGCCGGGGCATCGCCCGTCAGCAGGATAACTTTTTTGCCTGCGGCATGAAGCTCAGCGATCAGCGCAGCTGACTCCTGGCGCAACTCATCACCGATTCTGAACAGCGCCAGGCAGCCATCTTCATCGGCAAGAACGACCACCGTGTCGCCACTTTCCAACCAGTCGGCTGCGGTATCCGGCAATTTGCCCGCACTCAGGGCCAGCGCGTAATCGGGACGGCCGATGCGACAGCGACGGCCGGCAACGATCGCCTCCATGCCCTGACCCGGCTCACTTACGGCAGCTGAAGTTGCAGGCAATTGCTCCCCGGCAGCCTGGCGCAATGCGCTGGCTACCGGATGCTCGGAGGCATGCTCGAGGGCGGCAGCGATGGCCAGACAGTCCTCTCGACTCGTGGCAGCAGCCGGAAAAACGTCAACCAGATGCATCCGCCCGGTAGTCAAAGTGCCCGTTTTATCGAAAACAAAATGCGTTGCCCTGGCCAGCGTTTCGATGGCATGGCCACGCGTGACAAGGAGACCGTCCTTGGCCAGGGCGCCCGCAGAGACGGTAAGCGCAATGGGGGTGGCCAGCGACAGGGCGCAGGGACAGGTGACGACAAGCACCGACACCGTGATCCACAGCGCTTTTGATGGATCGATGATATACCAGCTGATGGCAACCAAAACGGCCACGGCCAACAGGACCGCAACGAAATAGCTGGCAATTCGATCGGCAAGGACGACGATTTTCGGCTTTTCCGCCGCCGCCCTTTCCATCAACTGGATGATCGCCGACAGACGCGTTTCTTCGCCGACGCGCTCAACCTGAACGACGAGCGGACTCTCGGCATTGATCGAGCCGCCGGTTACCGCCTCGCCGGGAGCCTTCGGTACCGGCTTGCTTTCACCAGTGAGCAAGGCCTCGTTGGCACAACTGATGCCTTCGATGACCCGACCGTCCGCCGGCACGACGTCCCCTGCCCTAACCATGACGTAGTCGCCGGGATGCAAATCGGCAACGACACATTGCTCGGTCTCACGGTCAACCGGAAATTTGGGCATTTTTTGGGCAAAGGCAGGGAGTAGCCTGGCCAGCGCCTCGGTCACACTGACCGCCTTCTGGCGCGCCGTCATTTCAAGATAGCGGCCGCCGAGCAGGAAAAAAATGAACATCGTGACCGAATCGAAATAGACCTCGCCGGCCTGCATGAAGGTCGCCCAGCAACTGGCCACGAAGGCTGTGCCGACCCCCAGCGCCACCGGCACATCCATGCCGACGCGACGCAGTTTGATGTCGCGCCAGGCGTTGCGGAAGAACGGCGCCGAGGAATAGAAGATGACGGGCAGAGTCAGCAACATACTGGCCCAGCGCATGAGACTTTCGATGTCTGGCGCCATGTCGCCGTCGGCGATGTAGACCGGGTAGGCATACATCATGACCTGCATCATGCCGAAGCCGGCAACCCACAGGCGCCACATGGCGTCGCGCCGTTCCTTGCGGGAGATTTCCTCATTCTTGGCCGCGTCGTAGGGGTAGGCGCGATAGCCAATGGCGGCGACCGCGCCGAGGATATCGGAAAGCTTGATACGGGATTCGTCCCAGCGCACGCGCGCGCGGCGGGTGGTGTAATTGATGGTAACGGCCGTCACCCCCGGCAAGCGGCCGACATGCTGCTCATTGAGCCAGATACACGCAGCACAGGTGATGCCCTCGAGGAGCAGCGACGCTTCCCGTTCATTTTCCCCCAGCTCCTTGACGAAACTTTTCTGGAACTCGGCATGGTCGTACATGACCAGTTGTTCGAGAATTGCCGGCATGGCTTCGCGCGGCGACTCGGGCATCGCATCGCGGCTGCGGTAATAATCGGCCAGGCCGTTATCGACGATCGACTGGGCCACCGCCTGGCAGCCGAAGCAGCACATGGCCCTCGGCTCCCCGCTGACCGTCACCGACAGATCGACATCATCGGGAATGGGCAGGCCACAGTGATAACAGGAAGCGGGAGGCATACGAACAAAAAAGGCACCGAAGTGCCTTTG
>PHCF01000204.1 GCA_002842145.1 Betaproteobacteria bacterium HGW-Betaproteobacteria-6
TGTTGATTCATTTCCAAGGCTGGGCCATTTCGGGGCGTATTCACGTTGAAATCTGAGCCACGTTGCCGCTCTATCCTGCTGAATTTTTCAGCACGGGGGAGCAGGAGTGATCAACGTGAGCACATTGAGCAAGTTGCGCCGCCTCGTGCTGAGGCAGGACGTGTCGGTGCGCGAGGCCAGCCGCAGGCTGGGCATCTCGCGCAACACAGCCACCAAGTGGCTCAAAGAAGGGCAGATGGCCGAACCCAGATACCCGCAGCGGGTGTCAGGCCCCAGCATCCTCGATCCGTACAAGGAGCAGTTGAGCCAGTGGCTCAAGGCCGATAGCCATCGCAGCAAACGAGATCGGCGCGGGATCAAGGCGATGTTTGAAGCGCTGCGGGCGCAGGGCTATGGCGGCAGCCGAGGCCCGGTCTATGCATTTGCCCAGCGCTGGCAGCAAGAGCAAGGCAACGCTGCGCGTGGTGCAGGCTTCGTGCCGCTGAGCTTCGAGTTGGGCGAGGCGTTCCAGTTTGACTGGAGCTGCGAGTACCTCTTCATCGGCGGGTTGCGTCGCCGCCTGGAGGTGGCACACACCAAACTGGCGGCCAGCCGCGCCTTCTGCCTGGTGGCGTACTACAGCCAGGCGCACGAGATGCTGTTCGATGCGCACGCGCGGGCGTTCGCCCTCTTCGGTGGCGTGCCCCGGCGGGGCATCTACGACAACATGAAGACCGCTGTGGACAAGGTCGGCCAAGGCAAGCAGCGCAGCGTCAATGCCCGCTTCGAGGCGATGACCGGGCACTACCTGTTCGAGCCGGAGTTCTGCAACCGGGCCGCCGGCTGGGAGAAGGGAGTCGTCGAGAAGAACGTGCAAGATCGGCGCAAGGACATCTGGCGCGAGGCCAGTGAGCGGCGCTGGGGATCGCTTGGCGAACTCAACGACTGGCTGGAGCAGGCCTGCATGAAGGCCTGGGCTGAGATGAATCACCCCGAATGGACACAACTCACGGTGGCCGATGTCTGGCAGGACGAACGTGCTCGCCTCATGCCCAACCCCCGCGCGTTTGATGGCTATGTGGAGCAGCCGGTGCGGGTCTCTGCCACCTCGCTGATCCACTTCCAGCGCAACCGCTACAGCGTGCCGTGCGAGTGGATCCATGCGGTGGTCAGTCTGCGGGCCTATGCCGATGGCCTGCTGGTGGTCGGGCCCGATGGGCGACAGGTGCACCTGGCGCGCAGCTTCGAGTGTGACCAGACGATCTACGACTGGATGCACTACATCGCGCTGATCGAGCGCAAGCCCGGTGCGCTGCGCAACGGCGCACCCTTCAAGACCATGCCCGAACCCCTGCAGGAGCTGCAACGCCAGTTGCTGCGTCACAGTGGTGGCGACAGGGTGATGGCACAGGTGCTCATGGGTGTGAGCCTGCATGGGCTGGAGGCCGTGCTGGTGGCGGTGGAACTGGCCCTGCAGAGCGGTCGGGTGAGTGCGGAGCATGTGCTCAACGTGCTCTCGCGCCTGAAGGAGCAGCGCGTGCCCGAGCCACCGGTGGCCACGATGCTCACGCTCAACACGCCGCCGCTGGCCAACCTGCAGCGCTACGACGCACTGCGCAACGTCCAGCCTCATGAGGCGTCACCGGAGTCCGACCATGCATGACGTCATTGATGCCTTCAAGGCGCTGGGCCTGCACGGCATGGCCAGTGCCTGGCCGGAGGTGCTGGGCACCGCCCGCATGAAGTCGCTCGATCACGAGGCTGTATTGCACCAGCTCATCAAGGCCGAGACCGCTCAGCGCGAAGTGCGCTCCATGGCTTACCAGATGCGCGTGGCGCGCTTCCCATCGCACCGCGATCTCGCCGGCTTTGACTTCGCCCACGCGCAGCTCGATGAGGCGCTGGTGCGCCAGCTGCACACCCTTCGCTTCGTGGAGTCGGCCCACAACGTGGTCCTGGTCGGTGGACCCGGCACGGGCAAGACGCACCTGGCCACGAGCCTGGGGATCGAGGCGATCCGCATGCATGGCAAGCGGGTACGTTTCTTCTCCACGGTGGAGCTGGTCAACGCCCTGGAGCTGGAGAAGGCGCAGAACAAGGCCGGACAAATGGCGCACCGCCTGATGTACGTCGATCTGGTGATCCTGGATGAGCTGGGCTACCTGCCGTTCACGCAGTCGGGCGGCGCGATGCTGTTCCACCTGCTCTCCAAGCTGTACGAGCGAACGAGCGTGGTGATCACCACCAACCTCACCTTCTCGGAATGGAGCAGCGTCTTCGGCGACGCCAAGATGACCACCGCATTGCTCGACCGCCTCACGCACCACTGCCACATCGTGGAGACGGGCAATGAGAGCTGGCGATTCAAGCATTCCAGTGCCGCCGGCGCGGCAACACCAAAGCCACGCGGCAGAGCTCAGAAAGGAGATCGAAAAACAGCAGACCCGATAGACTTATCCACAACCGAGTAGCCAGAACATCCATTAACCCAGTGGCTCAATCTTCGACGTGATCACTGG
>PHCF01000205.1 GCA_002842145.1 Betaproteobacteria bacterium HGW-Betaproteobacteria-6
ATCGTCGACAGCTGAAGCAGCTTGATCGACTGCTGCAGCTGAGGGGTCAGCGCCAGATGTTGGGAAAGTTTTAGCTGGAGTGCCGGCTTCATCGGTTGGTGTTGGTTTCTATCTACCGGTCAGAGCTTGAAGTGCTCGCCGAGATAAACCTTTCTTACGCTTTCATTATCGACGATTTCGTCCGGACGTCCAGCCGCCAGAACTTTTCCGGCGTTGATAATGTAAGCATGGTCGCAAATTCCCAGCGTCTCGCGGACGTTGTGGTCGGTAATCAGGACGCCGATTCCGCGCTCCTTGAGGAAGCGGATGATTTTCTGGATTTCGAGCACGGCGATCGGATCTACGCCGGCAAACGGCTCATCGAGCAAGATGAACCGTGGATTGGTGGCCAAGGCACGGGCAATTTCGACCCGGCGCCGCTCGCCGCCAGAGAGGGCCGCTGCATTGACATGGCGAACATGGCTGACGTGCAGTTCGGCCAACAAGCCCTCAAGGCGATCATTGAGTTCGGCAGGTGGCAAATTGAGCAGTTCAAGGATCGCCCTGATGTTTTCCTCGACATTGAGCTTGCGGAACACCGAGGCTTCCTGCGGCAAGTAGGAAAGGCCCAACCTCGCCCGGCTATGCATCGGCAGATGGGTCAGGCGGCTGTCGTCGATATAGACCTCGCCACCATCCGCGGCGACCAGCCCGACGATCATGTAGAAACAGGTCGTCTTGCCGGCACCATTCGGGCCGAGCAGGCCGACAACCTCACCTGACTTGACCTCGAAGGAGACATCCTCGACGACAGTGCGCGCCTTGTAACGCTTCTTGAGATTGAGGGCCGAGAGCTTGGCCTCCGGCATGGTCATTCGTCTACTCCCTGCATGGCCCGCCGAATGGCATCGCCTGAAAAGCCGCGATATTGCAGGAAACGAATCTGTTTGGCACGTTCTTCGGGCGATTCCGGCGGTCGACCGAACTTTTTGCCCCAAATTGCCCGGCAACGTTCGGTCTCGTCTCCGGCTTCGGGCAGGGCACTGGCAATGTCGTCATCGCCGACGCCCTTTTGCCGCAGTTCCTGCTTCAAGCGGGCATTGCCATATCGGCCGGCTCGCGCCACAACCCGCTGTGCAGCGTAGCGCTGATCGGAGAGCAGGCGTTCGCCTTGCAACGTGTCGAGCACGCTTTCCAATTCCTCGGCCGATTCGGCATGCGGTGCGAGCTTGGCCAGCAACTCCGCCCGGCAGAAATCACGCCGGGTCAGCAACTGGAGGGCTCGCACGCGCAGTTCAGGCATCCGGCTTGGCCGCCTTGACCGGCTTGATGACGTTGGTGCTGGCTGCTTCGCGGATACCTGCCTCGATTTCCTGAGCGATTTCCGGATGCGCCTTCAGGAATTCACGGGAATTGTCCTTGCCCTGGCCGATTTTTTCGCCCTTGTAGGAGTACCAGGCACCGGATTTTTCGACCAGCTTGTGGGCGACCCCCATCTCGACCACTTCGCCCTGACGGGAAATGCCTTCGCCGTAAAGAATATCGAAGATGGCTTCGCGGAAGGGTGGGGCGACCTTGTTCTTGACGACCTTGACCTTGGTTTCGCTACCGATGACTTCGTCGCCTTTCTTGATTGCGCCAATGCGGCGGATGTCGAGGCGGACGGAAGCGTAGAACTTGAGGGCGTTGCCACCGGTCGTCGTTTCGGGCGAACCGAACATGACGCCGATCTTCATGCGGATCTGGTTGATGAAGATGACCAGCGTATTGGTCTTCTTGATATTGGCGGTGAGCTTGCGCAGGGCCTGGCTCATCAGGCGGGCGTGCAGGCCGACCATCTGGTCGCCCATTTCGCCTTCGATTTCGGCGCGCGGAGTCAGCGCCGCCACCGAGTCGATGATAATGATGTCGACACCGCCGGAGCGAACCAGCATGTCGGCGATTTCGAGCGCCTGTTCGCCGGTGTCTGGCTGCGAGATCAGCAGGTCGCCGACATTGACGCCAAGCTTCTGGGCATATTGCGGATCGAGCGCGTGTTCGGCGTCGATAAAGGCAGCGGTGCCACCGAGTTTCTGCATTTCGGCGACGACCTGCAGACAGAGCGTGGTCTTGCCTGAGGATTCCGGACCGTAGATTTCAACAACGCGACCACGCGGCAGACCGCCGACGCCCAACGCGATGTCCAGACCGAGCGAGCCGGTAGACACGACCTGAATGCCTTCGTCGATTTCGGCGTCGCCCATCTTCATGATGGAGCCTTTGCCAAACTGCTTTTCGATCTGTTGCAGCGCTGCGGCGAGCGCCTTTGCCTTGTTGCAGGGGCCAAAGATGGAATAGAAATTGCTGAGCTGTATCGACTGACTGATTTTTCAGATATGCATTCGTCAGACGTCAATTTCAGTGATCCTGCGGAAAGAGCGAGGTATATTCCCAGCCCGTCCCGCCCAACATTAATACTGTGTATAAATACAGTACATTTACCATGGCCGCTTGGCAAGAAAATTCTGCATTCAAATCAAGGCTCGGCAAACTGCTGCTGGCCATGGCGCTGGTGGCCCTTACTGGCTACGGCTGGGCGAAGCCGGCAGCGTGGTACTGGTGGGCGAGCCGGGCTACCGATCACCGTGTCTGCGCTCAAACCTCTCCCGGCGGCGGTTGGTTTCGCGAGTCCGTTGCATTCAAGGACAGCGCCTGCAGCATTCGGGTCAAGTCATTTTGACCGCTTACATCCCGCCGCCCGATAACGGTCTGCCGGTCATTTTTGCCGATGAGTCTATCGTTGTCGTAGACAAGCCGGCCGGGCTGCTCTCGGTGCCGGGGCGAGGCGAGGGCATGGACGATTGCCTGGCGGCGCGCGTGCAGGCGCGATATCCCGATGCTCTGACGGTCCATCGGCTAGACATGTCAACCTCCGGCCTGTTGATCTTGGCGCGGGGTGCCGAGATGCACCGGCTGCTGTCGCGTTTTTTTCGCGAGCGCCAGATCGACAAGCGTTACGTCGCCGTCGTGCATGGACTGATGAGCGACGATAGTGGCGAGGTTGAACTGCCGCTCATTTGCGACTGGCCGAATCGCCCACGACAAAAGGTCGATTTCGAGATCGGCAAACCGTCGCTGACCCGTTTTCGCGTTGTCAGCCGCGATCCGGTGGCCAATACGACGCGCGTCGATCTGGAACCGGTAACCGGCCGTTCGCACCAGTTGCGCGTCCATATGGCCTCGCTCGGCCATCCGATTCTTGGCGACGATCTCTATGGTGGCGAGGCGACCGCGCTGGCTGATCGACTGTTGCTGCACGCCATGGATTTGGGGCTTTATCACCCGTTGACCGTGGAACCCCTGCAATTTCATTGCGACGCCCCGTTTTGACGCTGCGAAACCGCGCAACGACCGTATAATTTTTGCGTTTTAACCCTTTTTCCCGGTTGACCGTACGATCATGCTGATCTGGTTCGTCGTTCTCTACCTGATGGTTTCCATCGGCATCGGCCTGTTTGCCGCGACCCGCGTCCATAGCGCCAAGGATTTTGCCATCGCCGGCCGCCATTTGCCGCTGCCGGTCGTCACCGCCACCGTGTTCGCCACCTGGTTCGGCGCCGAAGCCGTCTTCGGCGTCTCCGCCACTTTCGTCAAGGACGGCCTGACCGGCGTCGTCGCCGACCCCTTCGGTTCGTCGATGTGCCTGATCATCGCCGGCGTTTTCTTCTCGCGGAAACTCTACAAGCTCAACATCCTGACCCTCGGCGACTATTTCCGCCTGCGCTACAACCGCACGGTGGAAGTGCTGACCACACTGTGCATCGTTGCTTCCTACCTCGGCTGGGTTTCGGCCCAGATCAAGGCGCTCGGCCTCGTCTTCAATGTCGTCACGGCCGGCTATGTCAGCCAGACCGCCGGCATGATCCTCGGCGCTGCCATCGTGCTGACCTACACGACCTTCGGTGGCATGCTCTCGGTGGCCATCCTCGACTTCGTCCAGATGGGCGTCATCATGGGCGGCATGCTGTATATCGGCTACGTCGTCTCCGGCCTGACCGGCGGCGTCGAACTGGTCGTCAACCACGCCTCGGCAGCCGGCAAGCTCGATTTCTTCCCGCCACCAGACCCGTGGCTGTGGCTGACCTTCCTTGGTGCCTGGATCACCATGATGCTCGGCTCGATCCCCCAGCAGGACGTCTTCCAGCGCATCACGTCAGCCAAGAGCCAGCGCATTGCGCTGTGGGGCTCGATTCTCGGTGCCTCCATCTATTTCTGCTTCACCTTCGTGCCGATGTTCATCGCCTACTCGGCGACGCTGATCGATCCCGAGCTGTTCAACGGTCTCATGGAAACCGACTCGCAATCATGAGCTGCTCGTCGGCCACCTTGCTGGCCCCGTCCGTCGCCTTCTCGGAAAACATTGTGCGCGGCTTTTACCCGCATATGGGCGACCACCAGTTCCTGAAAGTGATGCGCAGCTCGATCGTGGTATTTGCCGGCATCGTGCTTGGCTTCGCGCTGTATTCCAACGCCAGCATTTTCAAGATGGTTGAAAACGCCTACAAGATCACGCTGGCCGGCGCCTTCGTACCGCTGTTCTTCGGCGCCTTCTGGAAGCGGGCGACAACGCAAGGCGCGCTGGCCGCTATTTTCGGCGGTCTCTCGGCGTGGATCCTGATTGAAGTGCTGGTCAGCATCGGTGGCGAACCTTCCGGTAGACCGGAATACGCCTACGCGCTGGTCGGCATTGGCCAGGCCGTGCCACCGCAGTTGATCGGGCTGGCCGTCAGCCTGCTTGGCATGATTGCCGGTTCGCTGCTGCCCCAATGGGTCGGCCATCGGCGGCCGCCGGAAGACATCCACGATGCCCTGCACCATCGCGCCGCAGCGGAAACCCACCACGCGACGGAACATCCGCATCACCACTGAGCCAGCCCTGGTCGCCCGGGCACCCGGATTATTCGTGACAGTGTGACAAGGTGCCGATAAAAGCGATCGGACACCGCCATCATTGTTACGACACATAAGGGCTGACGGGCTGGCCAATCGCCCCTAAAATCAGGTCATGTCCCATCCCGGTCGTGGCCCCATCCTGCTTTCCCGCTACCTCGCCCTCGCCTGGGTCGGGCTGGTCGTCTATGCCAGCCTGCACCCGTTTGCTGGCTGGCGCGATACCGGGGTGTCGCCGATTGCCTTCCTCGAAGGCGGCTGGCCGCGCTACTGGACGGTCTTCGATCTGGCGGCCAATGTTGCGGTCTACCTGCCGCTGGGCTTCTTTTTGACGCTGGCGCTGAGCAGCCTGCCGTGGCGTTTCTCCGCCCCGATCCTCGCCGTACTGCTTACCTGCGGCGTCAGTTTTGGCCTGGAAACCGTGCAGACATGGCTGCCGTCGCGCGTACCCTCCAATCTCGACCTTGTCTGCAACACGCTGGGCGGGCTGTTCGGCGCGCTCTGGGCACAACATGTCGGGCCACGCGTCTTCGCCCGGCTGGCGGCACTTGAACATCGGCTGATCGCCCCCATCCCGCACGCCGAGCTTGGCCTGACGCTTCTCGGATTGTGGCTGTTCGTGCCGCTCTCGCCGGAAACCCTGCTCTTCGGGGCCGGCGATTTGCGGCAAGTTTTGGGGCTGACCGGCGCACTCCCGTTCGCCGCTGAAAGCTTCGTCATGATCGAAGCCACCATCACGGCCTTCAATGTCGTGGCGGTCGGCCTCATCGTCCGCATGCTGTGCGCGCGACTGTTGTTCGCCTACCTCATCGTGCCGCTCTTTCTGCTCCTCTGTCTGATCATCAGCACCGTCTCCGCGGCCGTTTTGGTCAGCCCGGCCGATTCGCTGGCCTGGCTGACTCCGGGTGCCAAGCTGGGGCTGGCTGTTGGCAGCGGTGTCCTCGCCGTCGTCGTCGCCCTGCCGACAACGCCGCGCCTGATCATCACCGCGCTGACGCTGATGGCGGGTACCGTGCTGGTTAACTTGGCACCGCCCAACCCCTATTCTGAAGCTGCGTTGGCCGTCTGGCGGCAAGGGCACTTCCTCAACTTCAACGGCCTGACGCGCCTGGTCGCCAGCCTATGGCCCTTCCTGACAATTCCTTTCCTCCTGCTGACGACGCGCCGGAACTAGCCTGGCACGCCCACTCGGTAGACTCGGCCGCCCGTCGGCTGAGGGTCGATCACGCCAGCGGTCTGGATGACGACGAAGCGGCCGCGCGCCTCTCCCGTCACGGCCCGAACCAACTGACCGAACGGCCCGGCAAACCGGCCTGGCGACGTTTCGCCGCCCAGCTCGGGCAGCCCCTGGTCGTCGTCCTGATCGGCGCCGGCATGGTCACCGGCGCCCTCGGCGAAGTGGTCGACTCCAGCGTCATTTTCGGCGTCGTGATCGTCAATGCGCTGATCGGCTACTGGCAGGAGGCCAAGGCCGAAGGGGCGCTGGCGGCCCTCGCGCGCAGCGTGGCGACGCCCGTTACCGTGCGCCGCGGCGGTCATCGCAAGCAGCTCGATGCAACGCAACTGGTGCCCGGCGACATCGTCATGCTGACCGCCGGCGACCGCATTCCGGCCGACCTCCGGCTGATTCGCCAACACGAGCTGCACACCGACGATTCGATGCTGACCGGCGAATCGCAGCCGGTCAGCAAACACACCTCGGCGCTCGACGCCGATACCCTGCTCGCCGACCGC
>PHCF01000053.1 GCA_002842145.1 Betaproteobacteria bacterium HGW-Betaproteobacteria-6
CGGTGATGACCAGCGAAATCTTCATGCCGTCCCAGAGGAAGGGCATGGCGCCGGGGATGGAGGACCAGTCGAATTCGTAAGTCATTATTTGCCTCCGATATAGCCGGGCACTGCGATGCGTTTTTCAAACTTGTGCATCAGGGTCATCACGGTGACGTTGATGATGATGTAGGACAGCGTCACGGCGATGAAGGACTCGTAGGGCTGTGCCGTGTAATCGACCAGCTGGCGCCCCTGGGCGGCGAGTTCAAGCAGGCCGATGGTCGAGCAGACGGCGGAGTTCTTGAAGATATTGAGGAATTCGGAGGTCAACGGCGGGACGACCAGACGGAAAGCCATCGGCAGCATCACGAAGCGATAGGTCTGCGCCAGGGTCAGGCCAAGGGCCAGACCAGCGTTTTTCTGCCCCCTGGGCAGCGAGTTGATGCCGGCCCGCACCTGCTCGGCGACGCGGGCACTGGTGAACAGACCGAGGCAGACCATCGAGGCGAGGAATTGCTGGAATACCGGATCGGACTGCTTGTAAGCATTGCCAATACTGGCCGGCAGCAGTTCAGGCAGCACGAAATACCAGATGAACAACTGGACGAGCAACGGGACGTTGCGGAACAGCTCGACATAGGCAGTGGCGATGCCGGCCAGCGTCTTGTTCGGCACCGTGCGCAGCACGCCGACCAGGGCGCCGAGCAACAGGGCGAGAACCCAGGCGGTCAGCGACAGGGCGATGGTCATTTTGAAGCCGGCGAACATCCAGCCCAGATAGGTGTCGTCCCCGCTCGCGCTCGGCTGCAGGAAAACGCCCCAGTTCCATTGGTAAGCCATGATGGACTCCTCAAGGATTTTTTATTGCCCCTCCCCGCTGGCCGGCGAGGGGCGGCGGAGACTTATTCGAAAGCCTTGTCGTTCGGCGCCTTGAAGGCAGCCTTCATTTCATCCGAGAGCGGCATGTTGAGGTTCAGGCCCTTGGGCGGAATCCTGTAGATTTTTTCGGCGTCGCCCGAGGTCAGCGCCTTGGTCAGCGCGGCATCGACCACCTTCTTGAAACCCGGATCGTCCTTGCGCACCATGCAACCGTAGGCTTCCTTCGACTGGGCGGTGCCGGTGACGATCCAGTCGCCCGGCTTCCTGGCCTTGGCCATTTCGCCGTAGAGCAGTGCGTCGTCCATCATGAAGGCGACAGCACGACCGGTTTCAAGCGTCAGGAAGGCTTCGCCGTGATCCTTGGCGGAGATGACTTTCATGCCCATCTTCTTGTCTTCGTTCATCTTGCGGATCAGGCGCTCGGAGGTGGTCCCGGCGGTGGTCACCACGTTCTTGCCGGCGAGGTCGGCAAAGTCCTTGATGCCGGAATCCTTCTTGGTCATCAGGCGGGTGCCGATGACGAAAATGGTGGTCGAGAAACCAACCTGTTTCTGACGCTCGAGGTTGTTTGTGGTCGAACCGCATTCAATGTCGACCGTGCCATTCTGGATCAGCGTAATGCGGTTGGCCGAGGTGACCGGCATCAGTCGGGTGTCAATCTTGGCCAGCTTGAGTTCGCTCTTGATGCTATCGACGACCTTGAGCATCAGCTCGTGCGAATAGCCGATGACCTGCTGCTTGTCGTCGTAATACGAGAACGGAATCGACGATTCGCGATGACCCAGCGTGATGCTGCCGGTTTCCTTGATTTTTTTCAGGGTGGCGGACTCCTGGGCGTGAGCGGGGATAGTGGCAACAGCGCTCAGGGCAGTGGCGAGTGCGGCAGCAATGGCAAGTCGTTTCATGTCGTCTCCTAGTTTGGAAGAAGCCGTTGCCCGGCTTCGGTGGGATCTACTACGCAGCTAGCGTGCCAGAAAAACGAGACGAGCACAAAAGCACAGTCGCCTGATTTATCGAGTGTTTTTTCAGGTACCGGCGACCACCGTATCGGATTTCCGTCACCTCCTGGCAACTGCCATCGGAATCCCGACACCTCGGCCGTCTGCTACGGTCGACACAAAAAAAGCCGCCTTTTTGAGGCGGCTCTTCCGGCACGGCTGACAGCCCGGGATCAATCGACCCGCGTATCGAGCCCCTGCTCGGCCAGTTCGGCGGCACGCAGCACGGCACGGGCCTTGTTGCGGGTTTCTTCCCATTCCGAATGCGGGTCGGAATCGGCGACGATGCCGGCGCCGGCCTGAACATGGAGCTGCTTGTCCTTGACGACTGCCGTGCGGATGGCAATGGCGATGTCCATGTCGCCGTGGAAACCGAGGTAGCCGACGGCACCGGCGTAGATGCCGCGCTTGACGGGCTCCAGCTCGTCGATGATTTCCATGGCCCGTACTTTCGGTGCGCCGGAGACGGTGCCGGCGGGGAAGGTGGCGCGCAGCACGTCGAGCGCGTCGAGCCCCGGTTGCAGGCGCCCTTCGACGTTGGAAACGATGTGCATCACGTGCGAGTAGCGCTCGACGATCATGTTTTCGGTGAGCTTGACCGTGCCGACCTTGGCGACGCGACCGCAGTCGTTACGACCGAGGTCAAGCAGTTGCGTATGTTCGGCGCGTTCCTTTTCATCGGCCAGCAGCTCTTCAGCCAGCGCGGCATCCTCTTCCGGCGAGGCGCCGCGTTTGCGGGTGCCGGCGATGGGGCGCACGGTGACACGGTCGCCTTCGAGGCGGACGAGAATTTCCGGCGAGGCGCCGACGACATGGAAATCCTCGAAATCGAAGTAGAACATGTAGGGCGACGGGTTGAGGCTGCGCAGCGCCCGGTAGAGCGCCATCGGACTGGCTCCGAAGGGCTTGGTCATGCGCTGCGACAGCACGACCTGCATGACGTCGCCTTCGGTGATGTAGTCCTTGGCCTTGAGGACGGCCTGCTTGAAGGCCGCTTCGCCGAAGGTGGAGACCGCCGCCTCCGAGTGCACCGGCTTTTCGCCCGGGATGGTGACCGGGGTACGCAGCTTGGCGAGCAATTCCATCAAGCGCGCCCGCGCCTTCTGGTAGGCCCCGGGGAAACCGGGTTCGGCGTAAACAATCAGGGTGAGCTTGCCGGACAGGTTGTCGACGACGGCAATTTCCTCGGAGAGAAGCAGGCCGATGTCCGGGGTGCCGATGTCGTCCGGCTTGTGGGTGCGCGTCAGCTTGGTTTCGACATAGCGGATGGTGTCGTAGCCGAAGCAGCCAACGAGGCCGCCGCAGAAGCGTGGCAGGCCGGTGCTGGGCGGTGCACGGAAACGCGCCATGAACTTGCCGATGAAGTCGAGCGGATTGGTGTCGTCCTCGCGCTCGGCCACCCGATTGCCGGTCAGCACCATGACCTGGTGGCCATTGACGACGATGCGCGTCGAGGCGGCCAGGCCGATGATCGAGTAGCGGCCGAAACGCTCGCCGCCCTGCACCGATTCGAGCAGGTAGGTGTAGGGCGCGTTGGCCAGCTTGAGGTAGATCGATAGCGGCGTATCGAGATCGGCAAACGTTTCCAGCGTAACGGGAATACGGTTGTAGCCTTGCGCGGCAAGCGCGTTGAATTCGGTTTCAGTCATGGGGAAGCCTCGAAAATGACAGGGTATTGCGTTCTGGAGCGGTGCGCCGCGAAGGCGCGCGAAAGGAGTTCAGGGGCGCCAGCGACGCCAACCTTGCCATTCGTTCCAGATTCGCAGAGTCGTCATTTGTGTTTGAGGTCTTGAAAAGTGAGGGCTTGTTGGTAGGCAACAAGGAGGCTTGATACTAGCGCATCGCAATCGGCGCTGTCCACGGGCTTGCCTTCGTTGTAACCGTAGGGCACGCAGAAGGTCGGCGACCCGGCAGCACGGGCTGACAGGATGTCGTTTTCCGAGTCGCCGATGTGCAGATTGCGGTCCGGCCGGACATTGAACAGGCGGCAGGCGTGCAGGATGGGCTCGGGGTGCGGCTTCTTATGGGCCGTCGTATCGCCGGAAACAACCACGTCGAAATAGTCGGCCAGCCCCATGCGGTCGAGCAGTTGCTCGGTGAACATGCCGGGCTTGTTGGTAACGACGCCCATCTTGAGGCCACTGGCTTTCCAGGCGTCCAAGCCATCGAGAACACCTTCGTAAATTTGGCAAAATTTCCCGTTGACCGTGGAATAGTGGCGTTTGAAGGATTCGATGGCGGCGTGCAGCGTCTCGTCCGTTGGCGGCTGCTCGTGGGTCAGGCAGCGCTCGACGAGCACGGCCATGCCCTTGCCGACGAAGCTGTGCACCTCGGCCTGCGTGCGCGGCGGGGCGCCGACTTCATCGAGCATCAGGCGACAGGCCTCGGCCAGATCGGCGATGGTGTCGAGCAGCGTGCCGTCAAGATCGAAGGTAACCGATTCGAAGTGCATCAGACCTTCCCCAATTCCGTGCGCAGGGCGCCAATGATCGAATCGTAGCGATGCGGGTCGCTGTCCTTGCCGGCGCCGTAGACGGCCGAACCGGCAACGAAGGCATCGACCCCGGCACGGGCGATGTCGGCGATGTTGGCAGTGTTCACGCCACCGTCGATCTCGAGGCGGATGCGCCGGCCGGATTCCTTTTCATAAGCATCGAGCTTGGCCCGCGCCTGCTTTGCCTTGACCAGCGTGCCGGGAATGAATTTCTGGCCGCCGAAGCCGGGATTGACGCTCATGAGCAGGATGACGTCGATCTTGTCGAGGACGTAATCCATGTAATCGAGCGGCGTCGCCGGGTTGAAGACGAGGCCACCCAGGCAGCCGGCATCGCGGATCAGCGACAGGCTGCGATCGACGTGATCGGAGGCTTCCGGATGGAAGGTGATGATATTGGCCCCGGCTTTGGCAAAATCGGGGATGATGCGATCTACCGGCTTGACCATCAGATGCACGTCGATCGGTGCCGTGGTGCATGGGCGAATCGCCTCACACACCAGCGGACCGATGGTCAGGTTGGGAACATAATGGTTGTCCATCACGTCGAAGTGAATCCAGTCGGCACCCGAGGCAATGACATTGGCCACCTCTTCGCCCAGTTTGGCGAAATTGGCGGACAGGATGCTCGGCGCGATGACGTAATCTTTGGCTGACATGATGTATCCCTGAACAAAAACAGATAGACGAAATTATCACATGCCCGACACCGACAAGTACCAAATCGAAATTCACCCCATGCCGCAGTACATCCCGGAGCAGTCCGACCCGGAAAATGACCGCTACATCTTTGCCTATACGATCACCATCAAGAACGTTGGCAGTGTCCCGGCCCAGCTCGTTTCGCGGCACTGGATCATCACCGACGGCAACAACGAGGTGCAGGAAGTGCGCGGCCTCGGCGTCGTCGGCAAGCAGCCGCTGCTCCAGCCCGGCGAGAGCTTTCAGTACACCAGCGGCTCATCACTGACAACGCCGATCGGCACGATGAAAGGTAGCTACCAGATGGTGGCTGAAGACGGCACGCATTTCGAGGCCGAAATCCCCGAATTCGTCCTGGCCAGTCCGCGCGCCCTGCATTGAGCCTCAAACATAGCTACACGCTGATTGCGCCGTTCTACGACGCAGCCATTGCCCGGGCCACGCAGGCAGCCCGGGCGCGCAGCCTGTCGGCGCTGCCGGAACAAGGCGGGCGGGTCTTGCTGGCCGGGGTCGGCACCGGACTCGATCTACCACACCTGCCACCGCAGCACCGCTACATCGGCCTCGACCTCAACCAGGCCATGCTGCGCCGCGCCCTGCCCCGGGCCGGCCATGTCGATTTCATTCCGGTTCAGGGCGATGCCCAACGCCTGCCGTTTGCCGATTCGTCGTTCGACAGCGCCGTGCTGCACCTGATTCTCGCCGTCGTGCCGCAACCGGCCGATTGCTTCGCGGAAATCGAGCGGGTACTGAAACCGGGCGGACAGGTGCTCGTCTTCGACAAATTCTTGCGGCATGGGCAACCGGCCATTCTGCGCCGACTGGTCAATCCGCTGGTCCGCCGCGTAGCGACGCGGCTCGATGTGGTTTTTGAAGAACTGCTCAGCGAAGGCTCCAGCCTGGTGCTGGAGCACGATCAGTCAGCCCTGGCTGGCGGCTGGTTCCGGATGATCCGGCTCAGGAAGCTCTGACGGCGGCGCAGGCGGAAGTTCCGGTTCATCCTTGCCGAGCGCGTCCTCGATCCAGGCCAGCGTCAGCGTGTAAGTCACGGCCAGTACAACCGGGCCGACAAAGATGCCGATCAGCCCAAAACTCAGCATGCCGCCGATGACCCCGGCGAAAATCAGCAACAGGGGCAGGTCCGCCCCCCGCTTGATGAGCATGGGCCGCAGGAAGTTGTCGAGGCTGCCGACGATCACGCTCCACACCAGCAGGGCCGTCGCCCAGCCGGTATCGCCCATCCAGTACATCCAGCCGACGGCTGGCAGCAGAATCAGCATCGGCCCGATCTGGGCTATGCACAGCATGAGCATGACGGCCGAAAGCAGCGAAGCGAACGGCACGCCGACGACGGCCAGCCCGATTCCCCCGAGGACTGTCTGCACGATGGCCGTGACACCAACGCCGAGCGCCACGCCACGAATCGCCTGACCGGCCAGAATGATCGAATTCTCGCCTCGCTCGCCGGCCAGCCGACGGCCGAAACGACGCGCCATGCGCGCCCCGGTTTCGCCGCCGGAATAAAGGATGGCGGCGATGGTCACAACCAGCAGAAACTGGATCAGCATGCCGCCAATGCCACCAACCTGAGCGAGCACCCACTTACCTGCATCGGTCGCATAGGGCGTAACCTTGGCAACAATGCCCGTCGTACCGGCGGCATCCAGTTGAACCCACGTCGCCGCCACGCGCTCACCGACCAGCGGCAGGGATGCGACCCAGGCCGGTGGCGGCGGCAGGCCATCGACGGCGAACGATTTTCCGGCCGCGGTCAACTGCGCCGAGTGCTCAATGATAGTATCGACGGCCAGCCACAATGGCAGCACCAGGAGCAGCAACATGGCCACCGACATGATCATCACCGCCGGACCGCGCCGGTGACCCAGCCGCGCTTCCAGCGACCTGAACAGCGGCCAGGTGGCGACCACGATCATCACCGCCCAGACCGTCGCAGCGAGAAACGGCAGCAACACCCAGATCGACAGACCGATCAGCCCGAGGATGCAAAGTATGGCCAGCGTGTTGCGGGCCAGGTCGCGGCGGATTTCAGTCATTTTCATGGATTCCGGACGAGGAATGCTGCGGTAATCAGCGTTGAAGGCCGCAATGCCGTGCAAACACTGACAAAATGATTTTATAGTTCGTCACCATACCCGCTTTTGTACCCGCTTCCATAATTTCACTACGGTCATTCTACCCACGGCTAGCGGGCAAATAGCTAGTATTTATCCATCCTCGCCATGGAGTTCGGACAAGATGCCGTCAAACTCAACTTTGGTCAGCAGCCCCATGGGGTTCGGTGAACTGCTTTAGGTTTCCAAGCGCCGCTAATTTACCTTCGGCGGTCTTTGGGCCGGTCGATAGACCTCCATGGAAGCGGCATCGTCCATTTTTATGGATGTCTTTTGATCTGCACGGTTCGCCAGAGCTGTGGGCCTTGGCGCCGCACCTTATGTCGAAGCACTCAGCCGGGAACTCGGGATAGCTGGGCAGGATCGGCGGCGGTGGCCACACCCCGTGCTCTAAGTAAAAATCAGTACCCCTATCGTCGTAAGTGAGCTGCCATTGACGTCGCAAGGCATCCACACGGGCGACCTCTGCGAAATATGCTTTGAGGCGGCGGCGCTTTTCGTCGTCGGAAATATTCACAGCCATCATCTACTCCTTGCTTTGGTAGCACTTGGTAACACCTTCCGGTTACTCCCTATAGAAATTGGCTGTTCTATGCGATAAACCGGAGAGTGTTACCAAGTGCTACCAAAGGCCATAAATCGCTAATTTACGTAGCTGGGTTGAGCGTTGGGCGAGAAAGGAAACGGCACATTCCCAGCCTGTGGAATCAGCATCAAGCCGCGATAGCGAACGCCGGAACTCTTCACCTTCTCGAATCCCCGCAACGATTCCGCCCAACGGGTCATAGATACGGGGTTTTCCCCGCGCTCCTTCTTCCAGTCGGTATAGTCCCGGTACAGTTCGCCCGCCTTCGGCAGTGCCAGGACGTTGCGGTCGTCAGAGGCCAATACCTGCACGCGCTCCGATAGCCACATGTCGACCGTCGATTGCGCCGCGAAGTAGTCCGCGCTTTCAGCTTCCACCGCTTGGCACTGAGGCAGCCGCTTGCCGGCCGCCAGCCACTTGCGGTGCCCTTCGATCAGCCAGGCGATAACGTACCCAAGATTTTCACGTAGCCGCCGGGGTAGGTCGGCATCCTCGCGGCCGATGAATGAAGCCTTGAAGGGCACAATTTTTATGCGGCTCTTGATCGCGTTGCCCACGGTCCGCAGCTGGGGGCGGTTATTGCCGAAAATAAGATGCTTGTGCGTCCGCTGAAAAGTGAAGAGGTCGCCGCGCATAAATCGGGCGCTTAAAGTGGCATCGCCGGTCACTTCGTTGATTCGGGCCTCGTTCCAATGCTCGCCGTCGTTGATTTCTGAGGACAGCGCCAGGCGGATGCCTTGGAGATTAGCAATCTCGGTCGGGTGTCCCTCGTGGGCCTTTGCCATCAGCGTTGACGTGGGCACTTTCCGCGCATAGTCGCCCATTGCATCCTGTACCAAGTCCCCCAAGGTGTTTTTGCCGTTGCGCCCATGCCCTATCCAAAACAGCATCCAATGGGACTCCACAGCGCCCGATAGGCACGCCCCCAAGGAAACTTGCAGGAACTCGGCTAGCTCCCGGTCGCCCATGGTGATTTCGCCCATGAACTTGTCGAATGCTGCCCCGCCTTCCGCGCTGGGGGTGACTGCAGTGCACATGGTCAGGCGGTCCACGGGGTCGTGCTGGCGTAGGGTATTGGTGCGAAGGTCGAACGTGCCGCCCGGTGTGTTCAGTAGGTAATTGTCCCGGTCAAATTCGGTGCCCTCTACGGCCAGCGCTCGGTCGCTTTGGGCGAACTGTTCGACGCCGGCACAGAATGACGAGGAACCAAGCGAACTTTTGCCCTCGTAATTTACCGTCCGGGCCAGATCGCGGGCGAAGTCGAAAGCCTTTTCCGTTCGCTCGATCTGCCAGCGTGTACCGTCCCATTCGAGCCACGTCTTACGGGTGTGGTTGAAAAGCATTTTCCCGGCCATCTGGCGGGCGAATATCTGCGCCACGCTGTCTTGCGTGCCCAGCTGTAGCAATGACATTTCCACGCCTTGGAGAGCCAGTGCGCCGGCCGGTGCCGTCATGACGAGGGGCAAGGGGGCCGGCGGTGCTTTGTCGGTTAATACCTCCAATTGCCGACCGACCGCCCCCAGGATGGTGCGCTGCAGGTAGTCAGCCCGCCCCCATTTATCCCGGTTGAGTGCGGAGCGCTCCATAAGCCGCTCGATACGGGAGCAGTCATTACCCGTCCGCCGCGCCAACATTTGAGCAAGGGCGGCATCCGCTCGGCTGGCGTCGTAAGGAAGCCCGTCGCGACGGTCGCTGGCAGGATAGGAACGCCCCAGCGCCTCGCCGTTGGCGTTCCACAAGTCGGCGAAAGTAGCCTTGCCTCCGAATGCTCTCTCCGCGCTCGGCTTTGCTGCCAGCGCGCGCCGGATTAATTCATCATCATCCGTAGGCCCCCGCCAGTCAGCACGGGGCTCCTCGGTCCAATCTTGGTCGACCGGCATGGAAGAGACCACGGGCGCAGCGGGGGCGCTCAAAGTGGCAGACGGTAGCCACATGTCGACGCAGATCGGCGGCGCATCATCGCACCGCATTATCTGAGTGCCTCGCAATGGCAGATAAAGGGGCTGGCTCGTGCGGTCTTGGTTGGTGTCCCGTTGCGGGCCAAGGATAGGGCCAAGCGCCGCAGCAAGCGCCGCAACCTCGGTAGGTGATGCCAACCTATCCAGGGGCGCGACAATGCGAATGCGGGGCAGCTGTGGCGTACTGCTGGCCGTGTGATGCCACAGGCAAGTGAACATTGCGCCGCATGTGGCTATGAGCGTATCCAAGGCGCCGGGGCCGTCCAGACTATCGAAGTCCAGGGCAAGCCAGGCCACGGGCGCGGCCAGCTCATTGCAGCGCCAAGTAGCGAACGCAGATTTACCGGCAGGCTGGCCGGCGCGCATGGGTCCGCAAAGATACCGGCCGCCCTTGGCCGTCGACCGCAGATAATCAGGGGCGTCAAAGACAGCGACGAAATCATCCCAGGATGTGGCCACACTCTGCGCGGGGCAGTTGTCTTCAATGCGCTGGCCGATGCTGTAGGCAAATTGGGCGTTCATGCTGAACCCCCTTCAATCAGCAGGCATACGCCCTGCACGGCATCAATCGGGCGGAATGCAGCGCAGCGGGAGCCCCAGCAGTGGGGAACGTCGCCGGAGCGAATCGGGCATAGCTTGTAGCTGTCGAGACTCGGTTTGTATGGCAAGCAAGGGAGAGGCACACCATGGTATTTAATGGCGAAAGTGTTCATGGTCAAACCCCCTTGCGGGCGGCTAGCCAAGCTTCGATATCGGCGCGGCGGTAGCGCGTGCTTCGTCCTACTTTGATAGTCAGGTCGCCCCAGCCGTAACGGTTAAGACATTTCCACACGCGTTGAGTAGATACCGGGATGCCGTATTCCCGTTCGACATCCCCAGGGGTGAGGATTTCAGTTTGATCGATTGCCATGATGAAGGCCCTTTCGAGGTTTCAAAACGGCAGCCTGTTGACGGAAGTGTCACTAGAGGGTATATTGATCGTGCGAAACTGTAATACCCGGTAGCTGATTAGGCTGCCAAAAATGCCCGCTTGCGTTGGTAGCGCTTGCGGGCATTTGTATTTTGCGCGGTAAAAGTACGTTAGTCAATATAAAACGCTGTTAATTCAAATGCTTAGGTAAATAATTTACCTAAGCCTAACCCGCCCATTTGGTCAGAAGCGGCTGTCCGCAGTGCTGATAATGTCCCAGCACCCGCGCGCGCGATCGGCCAGGATGTCCTGCACCGCGGGCAGTCGCAACCTCAGGCGCAGCGGCTCAAATTTCTCATAGCGGTAATCGCCGAGGGCCTCGTTATAGGCCTCTTGCTGCGCCGGATCGCTGAAGGTCTCGCCGGTAGGGTAAGAAATGCGGCAGGGAGTCCAAGCCTTCGGCAACCGGCCCATGGCCGCATTTACCGCCGCCGTGGCTGTCTCAAGCTCTGCAACAACCTTCTCGAGTTCAGCCCGCGCCACCCTGTGACGTTCGATCTTCTCTATTTCCGCCTTGGCAGCGGTCACAGCGGCGATGCGGCGGGATTCGGCAGCTTCTGCTTGCTGTTGCACTGCTTCCCGTTTGGCTTGGCGTTCAAGCGCGTCTATCTCCTGTTCGAGAGAATAAGCGGCAGCATGATCGCCCCGGGCAGCATGGCTCTCCCATGCGCTACGTAATTCGGCAATTTTGGCGTTAGTCATTTTGGAATCCTTTCTGCGCGATATTTGGCGCCTAGTTCGGTCAGCAGATCCCAGGCCAGGCTCGGGTCATCAACGGCTTTTGCAATAGCGACAGGATCGGCCCCGAGCGCTTCCAAGATAGGGCCGACCATCGACTGTTTAACGCCACACACTTCAAGGGTTGCCCAATCAGCATTACCCCCTGTGAATTTAACGACAGGCGGGGCGTCATCCATCGCCAGCTTGAAGCTCCGGCGTGCTTGGGCATCAATCCCGCTACACATGGGACTTCCTGCAAGCCGGTGGGCTATATTGAAATCGTTCGCTACCTTGGCGACTTTGCGCCAGGCATCTCTGTTAATTTTTTTCATTTGTAGCACCCCTTCAGGTGGTTAATGATTGCCACATTGCGACGCGCAAACTCGGCGCGGCGCTGCCGTTCGATTTCGGCGCGCTGGCGGTGTGGATTGGACGGGGGTTTGCTCGTGCGGCGTGCAGAGACAGGCGGGAAAATTACGGCCATGATCGATCCCCCTAAACACTGGTCGAAGCGATAAGGGCGCGAATCGATTCCACGGGCCACGCTGTGGTACGCGGCCCCAATTTGATCGCCTGTGGGTATCGCCCGGATTTGACCCCGGCCCACCAGCTGGATTTACTGACCGGGATTATTGCAGGGATAGGGGGGTCAGCTTTAGGGTTGCCTAGGATTTGCGCGATTCGCAAATACCCCGTTTCTGGTAGACGGTACATTTTGGAGGTCCTCGTTGATTAGTACAACGCCATCCTAGGATTTCCGTCTACGTCTAAATATTCAGCGCAACATGCCCAACCACATGCCGCGCTGAAAGCTACTTTGCCCGGTGAATACCATCGCGCCCGTCGCGTTCGGCGCCAAGGCTCAAGTATGCTTTTTGCAATTTATCTTTCGTGATGATGCCGAATGATTTAGGCGGTATCTCTGGGTTGTATCCATCCTCGCGGGCTCGAAAAATCCGGTCGTTTGCATCTATTACCGCTCGGCACAATTCGGCCACACGGCAGTAATCCTCGTTTGTTGGATTGCCCGTCGTATTGGCTTCCACCATTGTCGACAGCCACCGTGAATGCTGCCGGCGCAGTGCCTCCTTACCAGGCACCAGGAATTTAGCGAACAAGTCCATTCCAGATTTTGGCGTTTTCCCCTTGCCATCTGGGGCGGGGGCACACAGCCTTTCGACTAACAGATTAGCCGCAGCATCGCCCATCCATCCCACACCGGCCGCCAGTAGGGCTTTTTGGGCATCCTTATTTCCGGCAAGATTGGCTAAGAAAATTGCCAACTGGCCGCCGATGTCTTCGGCAGCCGAAATATCACCTTGGGCTGCATCGACAGCTGTATTGGCCGGCAGTCTCTTGATATTTTTCATGCTGCGCTCCTTTGAAACGGCAACACTTCGGCACCTTGGCGCCATGCATCCGACAGATCAGCCCATTGCTGCAAGAGTTGCCGGCGTGGCCCCATCTTCTTCGCGTGGTTGTATGCCCCGCGGACCTTGTTGCGCTCGGCATGAGCCAAGGTCAGTTCAATCAACTCATGGTCGACGTTGGCTTCGTTGAAGTAGGTTGAGAACGTAGAGCGCACGCCATGCGGTGTGAACTTGCCCGCATACCCAGCCCGATTGAACACGTCCCGGATTGCCTCATGCGTCAATGGCTGCTCCCGATCTTTGCGGCCAGGGAAAACATAGCGCCCATTCCCGGTTAGCACATGCAAGGCCCGCAACAGGGTGACGGCTTGCTCGGGCAATGGCACAGCGTGGGCCTCGCGCATCTTCATTCTCGACGCTGGCAAATTCCACATTGCAGCATCGAGGTCGAACTCTACCCACTCAGCGCACCGCAATTCAACCGTGCGAACCACGGTTAGCCAAAGCAATTTGGCGGCAATCTTCGTCGTGGGTTCAGCCTGTACCAACTCCAAGGCTTCTAGGAATGCAGGTATTTCCTTGGCGCCCAAGTGCCGGATATGCTGCGTTTTCGGCGCTCGAATCGTGTTTCGCAGGGGCCATGTCGGGTCAGTTTCGACTAGCAGTTCACCGGCAGCGTATCGGAATGCCCCGCCGATCCAGGTACGCAACAGCTTCGCGCTGGCTGGGGAGCCGCGCCGCTCTACCCGCTTTAGAACGTCTTTGACGTGAGCCGGGGTAATGTCCTTGATGGGCAAGGCTCCGATGTGGGGATATGCGTCGGAGCCCAAACGTTGCACGATTTGCCGCCGGTAGCCATCCGACCACTCTTTCCCATGATCTTTTATCCAGGCATCAGCCACAGCTTGAAACGTATTACCGGCTTCGATGGATCGACGCAATTTTTCGGTGCGCTGGCTATGCGACGGGTGGACGCCCTGTTTGACCAGGCCCCGGCACCTTTCGCGCTCGCCCCTCGCCTCACTCAAGGTGAACCGCCGGCCATCCCTCCTAGCCTTGGATTCTTCTTCAGTTTCGCCGGCCGGCTGCTGGCAGTAGTCGCCCACAGCAAATAGGTTTTCCTTGCCATTGATCTTGTATCGGTATCGCCACAGCTTGGAGCCATTTGGGCGCACCTCAAGATAAAGCCCTTTGCCGTCGTTCAGTTTTAACGGCTTATCTACTGTCTTAGCGTTGCGACATTGCGTGTCTGTGAGCATTTGCGCCCCCTTGGTGACGGGATTCCGCTCTGTCGCAGGCTTTCAAGCCATACCCGCTTTTAACAGAGCCATGATTAGATTAGGTACACGCTTTTGTACCCGCTTTTTAGTTGGATGTCAATGGACAACATCGGACCATAGCGCATGAAAAAGCCCGCAGTTACGCGGGCTTTCTGGATTTCGTCGGACAATGCCGGATGCTGTATTTTACTAGCTGCGGTAATCGGCGTTGATTTTCACGTAATCGTAGGAAAAATCGCAGGTATAAACGTGGGCCTGAGCCGCGCCGCGACCGAGATCGACACGCACGATGATCTCAGCCTGCGCCATGACGCGGGCACCGTCTTCTTCCTTGTAGGCTGCCGCCCGACCGCCCTGTTCGGCAACCAGCACATCATCGAGCCAGACCTTGACGCCATCGACGTCGAGGTCGGTTATCCCGGCATAGCCAACGGCAGCCAGGATGCGGCCAAGGTTGGGGTCGGAAGCGAAGAAGGCCGTCTTGACCAGCGGCGAGTGGCCGATGGCATAGCCGACCTTGCGACACTCTTCGATGTCCTGCCCGCCTTGAACGGCAACGGTGATGAACTTGGTCGCCCCCTCGCCGTCACGCACAATGGCCTGGGCCAGTTCGACGGAGACAGCAATGATCGCTGCCTTGACTTCGGCCCAGCCGGAATCGCTTTCAGATGCGAAGCTGGCGCCGGACTGGCCTGTGGCGATCATTACGTAGGAATCGTTGGTAGAGGTGTCGCCGTCGACGGTGATGCAGTTGAACGAGGCATCGGCCGCTTCCTTGACCAGCCTGTCGAGCAGCGACTGGGCAATGCCGGCATCGGTGGCAAGGAAGCCAAGCATGGTCGCCATGTTCGGCTTGATCATGCCGGCGCCCTTGGAGACGCCCGAAATTGTCACTTTTTTCCCGTTGACCGTAACAATCCGCGAAGCGGCCTTGGCGACCGTATCGGTCGTCATGATGCCGTGGGCGGCGGCATGCCAGTTGTCGGCCTTGAGGTCGGCAAACGCCGCCGGCAAGCCAGCCTTGATCCGTTCCACCGGCAGCAGTTCGAGAATGACGCCGGTCGAGAAAGGCAGTACCTGCCCGGCCGAAATACCGAGCAATTCGCCGACCGCCTCGCAGGTTTCCTGCGCCGCCAGACGCCCCGGCTCGCCGGTTCCGGCATTGGCGATGCCGGTATTGACGACCAGCGCACGGATTTCATGGCCGGCGGCCAGATGATTGCGGCAAATCTGCACCGGTGCGGCGCAAAAACGGTTTTGCGTAAATACGCCAGCCACGGTGCAACCGGCATCAAGGGCCACCAGCGTCAGGTCACGGCGGTTTTTCTTGCGGATTTCAGCCTCGGCAACGCCGAGACGAACCCCGGCAACCGGGAAAAGTTGATCGGCGGCGGGGGTAGCGTAATTGACTGGCATGAAAGGATCCAGGATCAAGTTGATAGGATAGAGGCCAGCGAATGGCTGGCCTCCTTATGGTGCTAACTGCTAACGACCAATAACTAACGACTAGCTCAGTTTTCCGTGGCAGTGCTTGTATTTCTTGCCCGACCCGCAGGGGCAGGGATCGTTGCGACCAACCTTCGGCCCACTATCGGCCAGCTGTTGTGGCGGCGCCTCATCGCCGTCGCCAAGCGCCTCGTCAAAGCCGGCATGCTGGTACTGGACGTTCTGTACATCGGTGTGCGGGGCGGTTTCCTCGACATCTTCCGGTGAACGAATCTGCACGGTGAACACAATGCGGGTCACTTCCTTGCGCACCTGATCGAGCAGACCCTCGAACAGCTCGAAGGCTTCGCGCTTGTATTCCTGCTTCGGGTTCTTCTGGGCGTAGCCGCGCAGATGGATGCCCTGACGCAGGTGGTCGAGCGCCGCCAGATGCTCTCGCCAGTGCGAATCGAGGCTCTGCAGCATGACGTTGCGTTCGAACTGCTGGAAATTCTCGGCACCGACCAGGTCGACCTTGGCCCGATAGACCTCGTCTGCTTCCTTGATGATGCGCTCGAGGATTTCCTCGTCAGACAGCGTCGGCTCGTCCCTGAACCACTGGGCAACCGGTGCATTGATCAGCAAATCGGTGGCCAGCGCACGCTCCAGGCCTTCCATGTCCCATTGCTCTTCGACCGACTCGGCAGGCACGTAGGTGCGGAAGACATCGGCGATGACGCTCTGGCGCATGGCGGTGATGGTTTCGGAAATGTCTTCCGTTTCCAGCAACTCGTTGCGCTGCTGGTAGATCACCTTGCGCTGATCGTTGGAGACGTCGTCGTATTCGAGCAACTGCTTGCGGATATCGAAGTTGCGGGCCTCAACCTTGCGCTGGGCGGACTCCAGCGAGCGGGTAACGAGCGGATGCTCGATCGCTTCGCCTTCCGGCATTTTCAGCTTGTCCATGATGGCGCGCAGACGCTCGCCGGCAAAGATGCGCAAAAGCGGATCGTCGAGCGACAGGTAGAAGCGCGACGATCCGGCGTCACCCTGACGACCAGCCCGGCCACGCAACTGGTTGTCGATGCGGCGGGATTCATGGCGCTCGGAACCGATAATGTGCAGGCCGCCGGCGGCCAGCACCGCATTGTGCACTTCCTGCCACTCGGCCTTCATTGCAGCAGCCTTCTGCTCCCGCTCGGCCACGGGCAGCGACTCGTCATCGCGAATGGCCGCCAGTTGCTTCTCGATATTGCCGCCGAGCACGATGTCGGTACCGCGACCGGCCATGTTGGTGGCGATGGTTACCATCCCCGGTCGACCGGCCTGGACGACGATTTCCGCTTCGCGGGCATGCTGCTTGGCATTCAGGACCTGGTGCGACAATTTTTCCTTGTCGAGCAAGCCGGAGAGCAGCTCTGAAGCCTCGATCGAGGTCGTGCCGACCAGCACAGGCTGGCCGCGCTGTGAACAATCCTTGATGTCGGCGATGATCGCGGCGTGCTTTTCATCGGCGGTCTTGTAGACCAGATCGTTCATGTCCTTGCGGACCATCGGACGATGGGTCGGGATAACGACCGTTTCCAGGCCGTAGATCTGGTGGAATTCGTAAGCTTCGGTGTCGGCCGTGCCCGTCATGCCGGCCAGCTTGTTGTACATCCGGAAATAGTTCTGGAAGGTAATCGAGGCCAGCGTCTGGTTCTCGGCCTGAATCTTCACGCCTTCCTTGGCTTCAACGGCCTGATGCAGACCATCGGACCAGCGACGTCCAACCATCAGACGACCGGTAAATTCGTCCACGATGACGACTTCACCGTTCTGCACAACGTAGTGCTGGTCCTTGTGGAACAGCGTCATGCCGCGCAGCGCGGCATTCAGATGATGCATCAGCGTGATGTTGGCGGCATCGTAAAGGCTGGTGCCCTCGGCCAGCAGGCCATGCTCGGCCAGCAACTGCTCCGCATGCTCGTACCCGGATTCGGAAAGGTGAACCTGATGCCCCTTTTCGTCTACCCAGTAATCCCCCTCCTCGTTCTCTTCCATTGCCCGCGTCAGATTGGGAACGACATCCTTCATGCGCAAGTAGAGGTCGGTGTGGTCTTCGGCCTGCCCGGAAATAATCAGCGGGGTACGCGCTTCGTCGATGAGGATCGAGTCCACTTCGTCGACGATGGCGAAATTCAGCGTCCGCTGCACACGCTCACCGGCCGTATAGACCATGTTGTCGCGCAGGTAGTCGAAGCCGAATTCGTTGTTGGTGCCGTAGGTAATGTCGGCAGCGTAGGCGGCCTGCTTGGCCTCGTGATCCATCTGCGACAGATTGACGCCCACGGTCAACCCTAGAAAACGGTGCAAACGCCCCATCCAGTCGGAGTCGCGTGTCGCCAGATAGTCGTTGACCGTGATGACATGGACCCCCTTGCCGGAAATGGCGTTGAGGTAGGCCGGCAAGGTGCCAACCAGCGTTTTGCCTTCGCCGGTCCGCATTTCGGCGATCTTGCCGTCGTGCAGAACCATGCCGCCGATCATCTGGACGTCGAAGTGACGCATGCCCAGTGCTCGAACACCGGCTTCGCGAACTACCGCAAAGGCCTCGGGCAAAAGCGCGTCGAGCGATTCGCCATTGGCATGACGCTGACGGAACTCATCCGTTTTGGCACGCAAAGCCTCGTCACTAAGCGCCTGCATGGCAGGCTCAAACGCATTGATGCGCTTGACTGTCTGGGCGTATTGTTTGATCAGCCGATCGTTGCGGCTGCCGAAAATCTTTTTGAGTAGTCCGGATATCATCGCGAAGGGATAGGGTTTGCGCAGTGCGGTGAGGTCGTCGTAGCTTAACGGCGCCTGACCTGTGCGTACTGGCCACCCTGCTTGAGGAAATGCGCCGGATTCTGGGCTACGCCCAGCATTCGTACCTCAAAATGCAGATGCGGCCCAGTCGACCGACCGGTCGACCCGACCGCCCCGATGTGGTCGCCTCGCCTGACCAGCATGCCAGGCAGCACGTCAAGACGCGACAGGTGGGCGTAACGTGAAATCAGCCCATCGCCATGATCGATATCGATCATGTTGCCGAATTCCGGATGCGGCGCGGCGACGAGCACCACACCGTCAGCGGCGGCAACCACAGGAGACCCTGTTTCGGCGGCAAAATCGAGGCCATCATGCCGGGCGCGCAGACCGGCGATCGGATCGATACGCGGGCCGAAAGGAGAACCCAGCAGGGCATCCTTCACCGGCAAGGTCGTTGGCAACAGACGATCCTTGACCCGCTTCTCGAGCAACTTGAACTCAAGGAAAGCGAGATCGTCGTTGCGCTGCTCAACATCCCCAGCCAGGCGATCGATCTCCTGCTGCAATTCGTCGGAGGATAGCGGCGCCGCCAGGTAAGGGCCGCCTTGTCCGGGCTTTGCAGCTGCCGGCGCATTCTCGCGTTTGACCCCAGCCAGGCCAGAAACCCGCTCACCCAGCGAATGGAGTTGAAGCACGCGCCCTTGCAACTCGCCAAGGCGCGTTGCCATGAGCTGCAGATTGTTCTCCAGATAAGCCCGCGTCTTCCTGGTCTCTTGTTGCTGCAGGGAGAGCATCAGATCTTCAACCAACGGCAGGCGCAGGTGAACCGACAGCCAGGAGAAC
>PHCF01000206.1 GCA_002842145.1 Betaproteobacteria bacterium HGW-Betaproteobacteria-6
GATCCTGGTCGCCAAGCTGGCGGTAGGTGGTGCATTGATGGCGTTTCTGGAGATGGTCAGCGCCAAGATGCGCATCTTCCGGGTACCGGAGTTTCTCGGTACCGCATTCATGATCGCGGTGCTGGCGATGCTCGTGCACATGCTGCTGGGGGCCTGACGTGAACGGATACTCCGGCCAGTTCATCAACCTGTTCGCGGCGCTGCTGCTGTTGCTGGCGTTTGCGATGATCTCGCAACGGCGGATCGTGTCGCTGATCAAGCTGTTCACCCTGCAAGGCGCCACTCTGGTGGCGGCAACGGCCTTGGTTGGATACGTCACCCAGCAGCCGCATTTGTATTTGTCGGCGGCGCTCACCTTTGCGCTCAAGGTGGTATTGATCCCGTGGCTGCTGCACCGGGTGATCAATCGACTGAACGTGCGCTGGGACGTGGAGACCTTGATCAATATTCCCACCACCATGCTGGTTGGTATTGGCCTGGTGATGCTGTCGTTCTATCTGGCGTCGCCGATCTCGGCGCTGTCGACGACGATCATGCGCGGCACTCTGGGCATCGCACTGGCCTGCGTGTTGTTGTCATTCCTGATGATGATTACGCGTTCCAAGGCGGTGCCGCAGGTGATCGGTTTTCTGGCGATGGAAAACGGCTTGTTTTTTGCGGCGACCTCGGCCACCTATGGCATGCCGATGGTGGTTGAACTGGGTATTGCCCTCGATGTGCTGGTCGGCATCCTGATCCTGGGTGTGTTCATGTTCCAGATCCGCGAGCAGTTCGACAGCCTCGATATCCGCCACCTTGAATCGCTCAAGGAAGACTGAAGATGCAGGCGCTTTATTTCGTTCTGGGTATTCCGTTGCTGGGCAGCGTGGTGCTGGCGGGGTGCGGACATCGCGGTTTTGCCCGCGATGTCAACGTCGGCTTCAGTCTCGGTACCTTTGTTGCGGCCTGTGTGCTGACCGCGGCGGTGATTTCCGGTGGCCCGCTGTTTGCGTGGCAGCACGAATTCTTCATTGACCCGCTGAATGTTTTTTTGGTGACGTTGACCGCCTTCGTCGGCTTGACCACGGCGATCTTTTCGCGGCCGTACATGCGCGTGGAAGAACAACGCGGCAAGATGACGCCACCGCGGCTGCGGCTGTATCACAGCATGTATCAGCTGTTCAGTTTCACGATGTTGCTGGCATTGACCACCAACAACATGGGCATCCTGTGGGTGGCAATGGAAGCCGCCACTTTGACCACGGTGATGCTGGTCAGTGTGTATCGCACTGCGGCCAGTCTGGAAGCGGCGTGGAAATACTTCATCCTGTGCGGCGTCGGCATTGCCCAGGCACTGTTCGGCACGGTGTTGCTGTACATGGCGGCGGAAAAGGTCATCGGCGCCGAAGGCGGGGCACTGCTGTGGACCCATCTGGATGCGGTCAAGGCGCAACTCGATCCCGACATCATTACCTTGGCCTTTGCTTTCCTGTTCATCGGTTACGGCACCAAGGTGGGGCTGGTGCCGCTGCACAACTGGTTGCCCGACGCCCATGCCGAAGGCCCGACACCGGTGTCGGCGGTGTTGTCAGGCTTGCTGCTCAATGTTGCCCTGTATGCGATCTTGCGGTTCAAGGTGCTCACCGATGGCGCGCTGTCCAATCAGCTTGCCGGCCATCTGATGATGGGTTTTGGTTTGACTTCGGTGGTGGTGGCGGCATTTTTCCTGTGGGGCCGGCGCGATGTGAAACGCATGTTCGCGTACTCCTCGATCGAGCACATGGGCCTGATCACGTTCGCGTTCGGCATGGGCGGGCCGATTGCCACCTATGCCGGCCTGCTGCACATGACAGTGCATTCGCTGATCAAATCGGCGATCTTCTTTGCAGTGGGTCACGCCACCCAGCAGGCCGGGACCCAGTTGATGGCCGAGATCCGCGGCTTGATGAAGGTCAGCCCGACCGTCGGCTGGGGCTTGATGCTGGGCGCACTGGCGATCCTCGGCATGCCGCCGTTTGGCGTTTTCGCCAGCGAGTTCCTGATTCTGACCACCGCGATGCGCGAGCACGCGTGGGCGACGCCATTTCTGCTGCTGGCACTGGGCGTTGCCTTCGCCGCGATCTTTGCGCGGGTGCAGCCGATGGTGTTTGGCGATACCTCGCTGCAGCCGCTGGAGCACCCACCGGCGCTGTTGCCGGTGTTCGTGCACCTGGGGCTGGGCCTGATGCTGGGCCTGTATATCCCGCCCTACCTGGACGAGTGGTATCGCCAGGCGGCGCGGATGATCGGAGGCTGATGCGATGCCGATAACGCACCTCGGCCGATGTTCCATGGCAGCGTGGATCGCGAGCAATGGTCGGCCGCCGCGCGCTCTATTGCCCAGGCCAAAGGCAGGTTGCTGGCGCTGTGGGGCAGCGATCGCGGTGATGATGCCGACGGCACGATGGTGGTATGCGCGGCCTACGTGATCGAGAGCGGCCTGCTGTGGCTGGTATTGCCACTGGCCACGCCGGCATCGGGCTACCCCGATCTTGCAAGCTGCTTTCCGTGCGCCGAACGCATGCAACGGGCACTGGCCGACATGCACGGGGTGCAGGCGCAAAACCCGCTGGATGTTCGGCCGTGGCTGGATCATGGCCTGTGGCCACGCGATTTTCGGCCACTGGCGTACGCCGCGCGCGAAAGTGCTGCGCTCGCCATCACCAGCCCGGCGCCGTATCCGTTCGTCCGCGTGGAAGGCGATGGTGTGCATGAGATCGCGGTGGGGCCGGTGCATGCCGGCATCATCGAGCCTGGGCATTTTCGCTTCTCGGTGGTAGGCGAAAAAGCGCTGCGGCTGGAAGGGCGGTTGGGCTACACCCACAAGGGCATCGAGCGGCGCTTCACCGAACTGCCGCCACACGATGCGTTCCGGCTCGCCGGGCGTGTCAGCGGCGATTCCACCGTGGCCTATGCCTGGGCGTACTGCATGGCGCTGGAGTCGGCAGCCGGCGTCACCATCCCGCTGCGTGCGGCCTGGTTGCGCGCGCTGCTGCGGTGCACCAGATCGCCGCGCAATGCGACGCGATCGAAACCGAGGCGCGGGCGATGCACAGTCTGTACGACGAACATGCCGGCCTGCAGGATCGGCTCATCGGCACCGGCCAAGTGACGCCTGAACTGGCGGCGCAGTTGGGCTTGAGCGGGTTGGCCGGACGCGCCAGCGGCCAGGCGCTGGATCAGCGCAGCCAGTTTCCATCGGTTCCGTACGATGCGATGGACGTGCGCATCGCGACCCACCACAACGGCGATGTCGCGGCGCGGGTAAACCTTCGTTTCGATGAGGTGTTGGAGGCGCTGCGGCTGATCCGGCGTATCGTGCATGAATTGCCGGCAGGTGCGACTTGCAGCCCGGTCGAGCTGCCGCAGCGTGCGGCGTTCGGTGCCGGCTGGGTCGAGGGCTGGCGCGGTGAAATCCTGGTGGCGCTGGAGCTGGTGCCGGATGACGGCGGCGTGCGCATTCGTCGTTGCCATTGCCATGATCCCTCATGGCAGAACTGGCCGGTGATCGAGCACGCGATGATCGGCAACATCGTTCCCGATTTTCCGTTGATCAACAAGTCCTTCAATCTCAGTTATTCAGGACATGACTTGTAATGTGGAACATCATCAAACGCATCGCCCATGCCGGCATTGTCACTGAACCAGGCCCGCTGCCAGCGGCCGATCACGGCAAGGATGTCGGCCACATCCAGCAGCGCCTGCTCGCCATTCTCGGCAAAGCCCTGACCATCCGCATGGTGGATGCCGGCTCGTGCAACGGTTGTGAGCTGGAAATCCATGCGCTAAGCAACCCTTACTACAACATCGAGGGCTTGGGCATCAAGTTTGTCGCCAGCCCGCGTCATGCGGATATGCTGCTGGTTACCGGCCCGGTGTCGCGGCACATGGCGCAGGCATTGCAGCGAACCTATGACGCCATGCCCGATCCCAAACTGGTAGTGGCGGTGGGCGATTGCGGCTGTAGCGGCGGTGTGTTTGGTGAGAGTTATGCCAGTTGCGGGCGCGTCGCCAATGTCATTCCGGTACATTGCACGATCCCGGGTTGCCCGCCGGCACCGGTCGATATCCTGCGCGGGATTCTGAGCGCGGTGAGCGCGCATGTCGAAGCCATACCCGAGCCGGCGAACCGATCATGAGTAGCGTAGCGGCGTTGTTGCAGGCCAAGCTCGATGCCATGCCGCCAGTGCGCGCGATGGCGGTGCAGGTGAAGTCGGCAACGTCGGAGCGGGTATGCCTGCATGCGCCACTGGCGGCCAATGTCAACGACAAGGGCTGCGCCTTCGGCGGCAGTATCGCCGGGTTGATGACCCTGGCTGGGTGGGGGATGCTGGTGGTTCGTGCGCAAGCACTGGCCCTGCCAGCGCTGGAGGTCTATGTCGCCGACAGCCAGATCCGCTATCTGGCACCGTTGTATCAGGCAATTGCGGCGCAGGCATGGCTGGAGGACGGGTCGCGCTGGGAGTCTGCGGTGCAGCGTTTGCAGCAACATGGCCGTGCCAGCCTGAGCGTGAAAGCGCAGGTGCTGGGGCCTGATGGCGATCCGGTGGCGAGCATGGAGGCGCGTTTTGCCATGGTTGCGGACGCGCCGGCTGGTGACCCGGCACAACTTGGGTAACAATGGGCCATGCGCAAACTTTCAGTGGTGCTGGTGGTGATCGTACTTGCCCTTGCTGGCTGCGCCAGCGAGAGCAAGAAGTCCAAATCGCTGGACGCGGTGCTCTACGCGTATGCCGGCGCGGTGCGCTGGGGCGAGTTCGAGCGTGCCTGGGAGATGGTCGATCCGCAGGTGCGCAAGGAGCATCCGCTGAGCGATCTGGAATGGTCGCGTTTTGCACAGGTACAGATCACCGGCTACAAAGTGCAGGCAAGCGGACCGACGGCGGATGGCGATATCGAGCAATTCGTACAGATCGGCGTGGTCAGCCGGTTGTCGCAGGCCGAGCGGGTGGTGATCACAAAAGAGCGCTGGCACTGGGATGACGAGGCCAAACGCTGGTGGCTGGTGAGCGGGTTTCCGGATATTTCGGTCTCGCATTGACGGGGTTTCAGGCCTGCGCTGCACACGTACGCGGGCTGGATTCCGCGTGCTGATGGCCGGTGCCAGGGCGCCAGGCTTTGCGCGCGGGCGCGTGCTGGGCGACAATCGCGCCCCCTGTCCCTATTGGTGTGTACTGTGATGGCTGCGCAGTTTTCCGAGTTTGTAAGCGAGCAC
>PHCF01000054.1 GCA_002842145.1 Betaproteobacteria bacterium HGW-Betaproteobacteria-6
GGTGGACAGGCCGGAGGACATTTCGCGGTGGGTCTGCGATTCGGTGGTGCGGGCGCCGATGGCGGTCCACGTGATGAGGTCGCCGTAGTATTGCGGCGAGTTCGGGTCGAGCGCCTCGGTGCCCGTCGGTACGCCGAGTTCGGCAACCTGGAGCAGGAATTCGCGGGCCTTGGCCATGCCGATGTCGATGCGGAAGCTGTCGTCCATGAACGGGTCGTTGATGTAACCCTTCCAGCCGACCGTAGTGCGCGGTTTTTCGAAATAGACGCGCATGATCAGTTGCAGGGTGTCGCCGACTTCTTCGGAGAGCGCCTTGAGGCGACGGGCGTAGTCGAGGCCGGCTACCGGGTCGTGGATTGAGCAGGGGCCGACCACGACAAACAGGCGGTGATCCTTGCGATCAAGGATGTTGCGCAGCAAATGCCGACCGTGGGTAACCGTCTTTGCGGCTTTCTCGGAAAGCGGCAAGCGGGCGTGGATTTCTTCCGGCGTCGGCATTTCGTCGAAGGCGGTGACGTTGATGTTGTCGATGTGATGTGTGGTCATGGTCATTTGCTCAGCTGGCGAATCTCAAGGTCGGGCAGTGGCGTAAAAGGGAAATTTTATCCTGTCCCGCCAGCTTATAGCTGCGGTCTTTCTGAATCAAATTGATTATCTTGATCGGCTCGATTGGCGGATTCCGCGTGAATTCGGGGCTGAACTGGATCGTGATCTGGTCGTTCGTGGCATCGAGTTTCTGGATGAGCAGCGGTTTGACGAGCAGGCGCAGGCGGTGGGTGGCGAGCAGGGACTGGGCCTGAAGCGGCAGTTCGCCGAAGCGGTCGATCAATTCTTCCTGCAGCGTATCGATTTCCTCGGTGGTTTCACCGTTGGCCAGGCGTTTGTACAGCGTCAGGCGCTCATGCACGTCCGGGCAGTAGGCGTCGGGCAGCAGGGCCGGGGTGCGCAGGTTGATTTCGGTGCCGATGCCGAGCGGTTCGGTGAGGTCGGTCGCGGCCAGGTGCTTGCCTTGCTTGAGGGCGGCCACGGCGCGGTTGAGCATGTCGGTGAACATGTTGAAGCCGACTTCCTGCATTTCGCCGGACTGGTTGTCGCCGAGCACTTCACCGGCACCGCGGATTTCCAGGTCGTGCATCGCCAGGAAGAAGCCGGAGCCGAGTTCTTCCATGGCCTGGATGGCGTCCAGGCGCATCTTCGCCTGCTTGGTCATCGCCTTTTCGTCCTGAACCAGCAGGTAGGCATAGGCCTGGTGGTGCGAACGGCCGACGCGGCCGCGCAACTGGTGGAGCTGGGCGAGGCCGAATTTCTCGGAACGATTGATCAGGATGGTGTTGGCGTGCGGGTTGTCGATACCGGTTTCGATGATGGTCGTACACAGCAGCACGTTGGCGCGCTGGCCGGTGAAGTCGCGCATGACGCGTTCGAGTTCGCGTTCGTTCATCTGGCCGTGGCCGATGACGATGCGCGCTTCGGGCACCAGCTTGGCCAGTTTTTCCTGCATGTTGTTGATGGTGTCGACTTCGTTATGCAGGAAATACACCTGGCCGCCGCGCTTGAGTTCGCGCAGCACGGCTTCGCGGATGATGCCGTCAGAGAAGCGGGAAACGAAGGTCTTGATGGCTAGCCGTTTCTGCGGTGCTGTGGCGATCACCGAGAAGTCGCGCAGGCCTTCCATCGACATTGCCAGCGTGCGCGGGATCGGTGTGGCGGTCAGGGTCAGCACATCGACCTCGGCCCGCATCGACTTCAAGGTTTCTTTCTGGCGCACGCCGAAACGGTGTTCTTCGTCGATGACGACGAGGCCGAGGCGCTTGAATTTGACATCCTTGCCGATCAGCTTGTGGGTGCCGATGATGATGTCGATCTTGCCTTCCGCCAGTTCCTGCAAGGCTTGCGCCGATTCCTTGGCGGTCTTGAAGCGGGAGATTTCGGCGATCTTGACTGGCCAGTCGGCGAAGCGGTCGGCGAAGGTCTGATAGTGCTGTTCGCAGAGCAGCGTGGTCGGGCAGAGCACGGCCACCTGCTTGCCGCCGGCCACCGCGCAGAAGGCGGCACGCAGCGCGACTTCGGTCTTGCCGAAGCCGACATCGCCGCAAACCAGACGGTCCATCGGCTTGCCGGAGCGCATGTCCTCGATGACCGCAGCGATGGCCTGCGCCTGGTCGTTGGTTTCCTCGAAACCGAAACCGTCGGCAAAAGCCTCGTAGTCAGTTTCCTTGAAATTGAAGGCGTGGCCCTGGCGGGCAGCGCGGGCGGCGTAGAGGGCGAGCAGTTCGGCGGCGGTGTCGCGGGCTTGTTCGGCGGCCTTGCGCTTGGCCTTTTCCCACTGGCCGGAACCCAGTGTGTGCAGCGGGGCGCTTTCCGGATCGGCGCCGGAGTAGCGCGAGATGACGTGCAACTGGGCGACCGGCACGAAGAGCTTGGCCTCGTTGGCGTAGTGCAGTTCGAGGAATTCCTGCTCGCCAAGGCCGAGATCCATGCGGACCAGGCCCTGATAACGGCCGATGCCGTGGCTCTCATGGACGACCGGGTCGCCCACCTTGAGTTCGGTGAGATCTTTCAGCCAGTTGTCGAAGGTGGCCTTTTTGGCCGCTTCGCGCCGGGTGCGGCGCGGCGTGCCGGCGAACAGCTCGGTCTCGGTGATGAAGGCCAGCTGGTCGAGGGCGAAGCCGGCCTGCAACGGACCGATGCCGAGGGCCAGTTGCGCCTTGCCGCTCAGGAATGTCGGCAGATCGGCACTGGCTTCGGGTTTCAGGCCATGTTCGGCAAACATGGCGGTTAGCGTCTCGCGGCGACCGGCAGTTTCGGCGAGGAGCAGCACGCGGCCCTGGAAGCTGGCCAGGTGGTTTTTCAGCGCACCGAGCGGGTCTTCGCTGCGTCGATCGACGGCAACATTGGGCAGTCTTCCGCTGGCGTTTTCATTTTTGGCCTCAAATGCCAGTCGACCGTAGGATTTGGCGGCCGTGAAGAAAGCTTCGTCGGACAGGAACAATTCGTCGGGCGGCAGCAACGGCCGGGCCTTGTCGCCTTGCAGCAGGTTGTAGCGCGAGCGGGTGTCGGTCCAGAAGGCCGCGATGGCGGCCGGTGCGTCGCCATGGGTGACGAAGACGGCGTCCTTGGGCAGGTAGTCGAAAACGCTCGCCGTTTCATCGAAGAATAGCGGCAGGTAATACTCGATGCCGGCGCTGGCGATGCCGGTCGAAATATCCTTGTAGATGCCGGATTTGGCCGGGTCGCCCTCGAAGCGTTCGCGGAAGGCCTGGCGGAAATGCGTGCGGCCCTTGTCGTCCATCGGGAATTCGCGGGCCGGCAGCAGGCGGACTTCGGGCACCGGATAGACGGTGCGCTGGGTGTCGACGTCGAAGGTCTTGATGCTTTCGATTTCGTCGTCGAACAGGTCGAGCCGGTAGGGCAGTTGCGACCCCATCGGGAAGAGATCGATCAGGCCGCCGCGAATCGAATATTCGCCGGGCGAGACGACCTGGGTGACGTGGGCGTAGCCGGCCAGCGTGACCTGGCTGCGGAATTTTTCGGCGTCGAGTTTCTGGCCCTTGTTGAAGGCGAAGGTGTAGGCAGCCAGGAAGGCGGGCGGGGCGATCCGGTATACCGCCGTCGAGGCCGGCACGAGCAGGATGTCGAGTTCGCCCTGGGTGGCGGCCCACAAGGTGGCGAGCCGCTCGGAGACGAGATCCTGGTGCGGCGAGAAATGGTCGTAAGGCAGGGTTTCCCAGTCCGGCAGCAGACGGACGCGCAGGGCTGGCCCAAACCACGGGATTTCGTCGAGCAGGCGCTGGGCGTCGGCAGCGCTGGCGGTGACGACGGCGAGCAGTCGGCCGGGACTGCGCCCGGCGATTTCGGCCAGGGCCAGGGCATCGGCGGAACCGGCCAGCAGCGGTAAATCGACGCGGGCGCCAGCCTTGGGCAGGGCGGGAAGGGAAAGCAGAAACTGGGGCGTGGGCACTCGGGGGAAGGCAGCGTTACGGGGCAGGAATTATAGCGTTATACGCCACGACGATTCCGCGCTGGTACTTGCCGTCATCCGGGCAGCAATCGAATCGACCGCAAAAAAATGCCATAAACGTGGGCACCAAGGTTTATGCCAAGAGTCGAATTGCTGGATTCGTAATTCCGAGCAAAAGGAGAAAGCCATGACGACGACCGCACTGTTGGTTTCTACCCGTAAAGGCGCCTGGATATTCCGCGCCGATGCTACCCGGACCACCTGGGCTGTCGATGGCCCGCATTTTCTCGGCCAGATCATTAGCCATCTGGTGCTCGATCCGCGTGATCAGGTTACCTTGCTGGCCGCGGCAAAAACGGGGCATCTCGGGCCGACCATTTTCCGCTCCACGGACTGGGGTGCCCACTGGCAGGAAGCTGCGCAGCCACCCGCCTTTGCCAAAGCGCCCGCGGGCGAAGTCGGCCGGGTGGTGGATCACACTTTCTGGCTGACACCGGCGCACCGCAATCAGCCCGATGTCTGGTACGCGGGCACTTCGCCGCAAGGCCTGTTCCGTTCGGCGGATGGCGGCGTGACCTGGGCGGCGTTTTCAGGCATCAATGACGACCCGCAATACCGCGCATGGATGGGGAGCGAGAAAGACGGCACGCCCGACGGCCCCAAGCTGCATTCGATCATCGTCGACCCACGTGATCCGGGCCATCTGTATTTTGCGATGTCGGGCGGCGGCGTGCACGAGTCGCTTGACGGCGGCATGACCTGGCGGGTGCTCATCTCGGGCATGAACGTCGTGGACGGCTATGGCTTCGATGCCGCGAACCCCACTTTTCATGACCCGCATTGCCTGCGCCTGTGCCCAAGCAATCCGGATCGCCTCTACCAGCAAAATCACTGCGGAATTTATCGCATCGACCGGCCAGCGGATTCCTGGGTTCGCATAGGGAAAAACATGCCGGAGGAAGTCGGCGACATTGGTTTTACGATGACGGTACACCCGCGCGATGACAAGACGGCCTGGGTCTTCCCGATGGATGGCACCGAGGCGTGGCCACGGACCAGCCCCGATGGCAAGCCGGCGGTCTACGCGACGCATGACAGCGGCGAAACCTGGCAGCGTCAGGATGCGGGCATGCCGAAGGAACAAGCGTGGTGGACGGTCAAAAGACAGTCGATGTGCTGTGACAGCCATGATCCGGTGGGTCTTTACTTCGGCACGACGAGCGGCGAACTGTGGATGAGCCGCGACGAAGGCCGAAACTGGGAATGCCTTGCCCGCCACCTGCCGGAAATCTACGCTGTTGAAGCGGCCGTCCTGTAGCGTTACCCCGCCATGAAAGTGCTGATTCCGAGTGCCTTGCGCTCATACACCCAAAGCGCCCAAGCCGAGGCCAGCGGATCAACGCTCGGTGAGGTGCTGGTCGATCTGGATCGGCAGTATCCTGGAATTCGCTTTCGCATGATTGACGAGCAACATCAGGTGCGCCGCCATATTCGTATCTTCGTCAATGGCGTGTCGGCGAATGGGCTGTCGCAGTTGCTGCACCCCAGCGATGAGGTGGTCATCGTCCAGGCCCTGAGCGGCGGATAAGGCCGGAGGGCGGCCGGGAAAAACTCAATGACGGATCGGCTGGCTGGCGTCCAGAACGTTTTGGCTTGCTTCTTCACTGAGTCCGCTGGATTCGGTGAAATAACCGCATAGCGGGCACTTGAAGCCGGGCGGGCAGTCGTGTTCGCGGGCACATTCAGCCTGGGTTTCATCGGTCAGGACCATTTGGCGGACAGCTTCGCACCGGGCGAGGGGGGCATCGAAGAAGGACATGGGAGTCTCCTGTATTTTGTTGTTTACAGTCTCAGTCTAGTCCGGATATGACCAAATGCCATGGCCATTCGAAGTCCCACGGTCAACCGGAAAAAATGTCGAAAAACCAAGTTGCGGCGATGGCAGCCGGGTCTTCGCCCATCGTCACGGACTGCGTGACATGAACCCCGCCAAGGTGTGATGTCGCCCGCTGATATGCCGTTTTGCCGATCAGGTCAGCGGCGTCGAACAGCATGAGCAGCGGCGCGACGAGCAGATCAAGGGCTTGCCCACCGGCCCGGTCGATCAGGCCGCCATGGCAGGCGACGGCCCTGATCAGCGTGTCGCGCAGGGCAGCGGCGCGGATGGCGGCTGGCCCGACGTCGCCGCTGGTATAAATGGCCAGCGGTAATTGCTCCATGTCGCCGTCCTTCCGCGTCATGTCGAGGATGTCGATCAGGCGCTGGGTCAGGCGCGGCACGTTTTGCGTGGCATCGGGGAATTGCACCTCCTGGGCAGTGAGCAGTTCCATGGTCAGGGTGGCGAAGCCGAACTCGGCGAACGACGACGAAATGGCGACATCCTCCGCGACATGATGGGCGCGGGCGATCAGGACCAGGCCGCATGGGGTGTCGGGCAGATCGAGTTGGCCGTGCAGCGAGCCGTGCGGGGTTTGCAGTGTTATGAAACGGTTCATGCGGCGAGATGGACCGGAATGCGGTTCGGGCCGAAGGCCTTGCCATCGCGGCCGAGCACTTTGCCGAAGCGGCCGGCGATGGCGGTCTGGCAATGCGGACAACGACCTTCCGGCGTCAGGTCGTAGCGCTGGATGTCGTACCAGTCGCGAACGATCAGTGCGGCGTAGCAACTCGGGCAGAAGGTGGTGCCGCCCTCCGGATCGTGGACGTTGCCGGTAAAGACGTGGTGCAGGCCGGCTTCGAGGGCGATGCGGCGAGCCTGGATGAGCGTTGCCGGCGGCGTCGGCGGCAGATCGCCCATCTTCCAGTCGGGGTGGAAGGCGGTGAAATGCAGCGGCACGTCCGGCCCGAGCTCGCGGGCGACCCAGGTGCTCAGTTCGTTGATTTCCTGGGGACTGTCGTTCTGGCCGGGGATGAGCAGCGTGGTGATTTCCAGCCAGCAGTCGGTTTCGTGGTGGATGTAGGCCAGGATATCGAGCACCGGCTGCAAGTGGCCGACGCAGAGCTTGTGATAGAAATCCTCGGTAAAGGCTTTGAGGTCGACGTTGGCGGCATCCATGACGGCAAAGAATTCGCGTGCCGGGGCCGGGTGGATGTAGCCGGCGGTGACGGCCACGTTGCGGATGCCCTGTTCGCGGCAGGCGAGGGCCGTGTCGATGGCGTATTCGGCGAAGATGACCGGGTCGTTGTAGGTGTAGGCCACGGCGTCGGCGCCGTAGCGGCGGGCGGCCGTGGCGATCATCTGCGGACTGGCCGTGTCCATCAGGCGGTCCATGTCCTTCGACTTGGAAATGTCCCAGTTCTGGCAGAACTTGCAGGCCAGGTTGCAGCCGGCCGTGCCGAAGGACAGGATGCTGCTGCCCGGGTAAAAGTGGTTGAGGGGTTTTTTCTCGACGGGATCGATGCAAAAGCCCGACGAGCGGCCATAGGTCGTCAGCTGCATGGCGCCATTGACCATCCGGCGGACGAAGCAGGCGCCGCGCTGGCCTTCGTGCAACTGGCAGTCGCGCGGGCAGAGGTCGCACTGGACGCGGCCGTCGGGCAGGGCGTGCCACCAGCGGCCGGGGAACAGGGATTCGGTGGCGCTCATGGTGTGGCCTCCTTCCATTTCTTGACGGTATAGCGTTCGAGGCGGACATCGGAACCCCAGTAGTTGGCCGGCAGCCCGGCCTTCTGCTTGAGGTGCGCCATGAAGGTGGCCGGACCGGGCAATTGTTCCCAGACCTGCGGCAGGAAAGTCGAGCGGCGATGGCCCGCCGTGAAAATCACGCCGTCGATCTCCGGGCGAAGCTGGGCCAGGGCATCGGCCTCGCTGGTAAAAAATATCGGCTCGGCCGGCGTCAGCAACGACACTTCGACGCGGGTGATGGGTAGCTCGTCGGCCGTCAGCGGCTCGAAGCGCGGGTCGCGAAAAGCGGCGGCGACGGCATTTTCCTGTACGTCCTGAACCAGCGGTCGCCAGGCTTCGAGGCTGCCGATGCAGCCGCGCAGGTTGTCGCGCTGGGTCAGCGTGACGAAGGTGGCGCCCGGCTTGTGCAATTCCGGAGAATCATCGGTCGGGTTTTGCGCTTGCCCAAAGCGAACGGCAATGGCGTTGCGGGCCAGGGTCAGCAGGGTTGCGCCGAGCTCAGGCATGATGGCCGGCCTCGGTGAAGGAAAAGGCGGCATAGCCGACAACACGGTTCCTGTCGCCGGCGGTATCTCCGGAATTGCACAGGCCGAGCAGCGTCGGCTTCAGGCCACGCTGGTGGGCTGCGCGCAGCAGGCCGTTGATCGGGTAGGCGCCGCAGGCTTGTTCTGGATGGATGTGGGTATCGAGCTGCATGATGTGCCGGCAGGTTTCGGCGTCGACTTGCTGGGCAGTGGCATAGCCGAGGAAATGGGAGAGGTCGGAGCTGACGACGATCAGCGTTTCCGGCCCGCCCCACAGCAAGTCCAGGATTTGGCCAACGGCCTCCGGCGTGGCGTGTCCGACGGCCAGCGGGACCAGCGTGAAATGCTCGAGCACGCGTTGCAGGAAGGGCAGGTGCACCTCCAGCGAATGCTCGAAGGCATGGACGTGATCGCTGAAGACGATCTGCGGCAGACCGGCGATGGCGGCGATGGCCTGGGCGTCGAGGCGGATGGTGCCAAGCGGTGTCGAGAAGGCCTCGGCTTCGGGCAGCGCAATGCCATCGACAGCAACCCGGTGGGTCGGGCCGAGCAGGATCACCCGATGAATGCTTTTCGCCCACGGGGCCAGCGTGGCATAGGCCGTGGCAGCTGTCGAACCGGAATAGACATAACCGGCATGCGGCACGATCAGGGCCTTGGGCTGGATGCCGGAAACGGCTTCGGTGTCGGCGAGCAGTTGATCGACGGTAGCCGACAGGGTAGCGGGGTCGCCGGGGTAAAAGGCGCCGGCGACGGCGGGAGGACGTGTGTTGATCATGGTCGTCTCCTCAAATGATCATCAGCCCGGCCGCCATGCCGCCACCGATGGCCAACAGGCCGGGCAGGGCGTGGCGGGCCAGCTTGCCGCCACCGATGCTGACCACCAGCCCGATCTTGAAAACCAGGTTGGCGAGCAGGGCCAGCGTGACGGCAATGACGGCGTTGCCGCTGACCACCTTGTCGAGATTGAACATACGCAAGGTGGACAGGACGCTGGCATCGGCATCGGTCAGGCCCGACACCAGGGCGACGATGTACAGGCCGCTGCTGCCGGCAATGTCCTGCAGCCAGGCTGAGGCGAGCAGGACGACGGCGTACAACAGGCCGAAGGAAATGGCGGTGCGCATTTCGGTCGGATTCTTGACTTCCGGCATCGGCAATTCGCCGGCATCGCTGAGTTCCTTCCAGCGATACAGCGCCATGGCCACGCCGGGCACGATGCCGCAGGCGAAAACGATGGCGATCTGGGTTGCCAGGGTAGGCGCGACGACGCTGGCGACCAGCCACAAACGGATCATGACCATGACGTTGGCGATCAGGATGACGATGGCCGACATGTGGATCAGGTCGGCATGGTCGCGGGCGTGGCGCGAGAACATCATGGTTGTTGCGGTCGACGAGGCCAGACCGCCGAAAATGCCGAGCAGTGCCGCGCCGTGGCGGGCGCCGATGATGCGCAGGGCGAGATAGCCGGAGAGGGCGAGGCCGGAGATCAGGACGACCATGTACCAGACCTGGCGCGGGTTGATGGCGTTGTACGGCCCGAAATCCTCGCTCGGCAAAATGGGCAGGATGACCAGCGAGAGTACGGCGAACTGCAGGATGGAGTTGATGTCCTTGGGCGTTGTCCGTTCGCTGATCTGGCGCAGTTCGGCCTTGAAGTAAAGGAGCACGGTGGTGGTGATGGCCAGCATGACGGCCAGCGTCGCATAGCCGAACCAGACGGCGGCACCCAGCCCGTAGGTGACGATGATTGCCGCCTCGGACGTGAAGCCGCGATACTGCTCTTCCTGCTGGGCGGAAAAATTGGAGGCGATCATGGCGCCGGAGATGACGATCAGGCCGGCCGCGAGTACCCAGGGGCCGCCGGTTTTCTCGCCGAGCAACGCAAACAGGCAACCGAGCATGGCGACCAGGGCAAAGGTGCGCAGACCTGCCGCGGCGTCCGGGCGTCGTTCGCGTTCCATGCCGATGAGCAGGCCGATACCGAGCGCCGTGCCAAATGCCTCGACGGGGGCTGCCAGTTCCGGGACCACGAAGCTCATGCGAATCCTCTTTTGCGATGGTTCTTAAGTAAAATTAAGCCATGCCACGCCATTACGCAATCGTTCCCGCTGCCGGCAGCGGTTCCCGCTTCGGTAGCGAGAAGCCGAAACAGTATCTCGACCTGCTCGGTCGGCCGCTGATTTTCCATACCCTGAAGGCCCTGACTGCCTGCCCGGACATCGAACGGGTGTGGGTCGTGCTGGCGCCGGACGACCCGTGGTGGCCGCGTTTCGACTGGAGCGAACTCGGTTCCAAGCTCGAAACGGTGCGCTGCGGCGGGGCGACGCGGGCGGCGAGCGTGAGCAACGGACTGCGCGCGGCGGCCATGGTTGCCGCCGACGATGACTGGATCCTGGTGCACGATGCCGCGCGACCCTGCCTGTCGGCCGCCATGCTCGATGCGCTGTTTGCCGAGCTGGCCGACGATCCGGTTGGCGGCATCCTCGCCGTGCCGGTCGCCGACACCCTCAAGCGGGCCGATGCCGGGCAACGCGTTGCCGCCACCGAGCCACGCGACGGTTTGTGGCAGGCGCAGACGCCGCAGATGTTTCGCTACGGTCAACTGGAAAAGTCGCTCAAAAATGAAATGGCCGTTACCGACGAAGCCGGCGCCATCGAGGCCATGGGCCTCAAGCCAAAACTTGTGCGCGGTGATTCGACCAATCTGAAAGTCACCTATCCGGCCGACCTCGCCTTGGCCGCGATGATACTGAGAGCACGCAAATGAGCACGACTATCAATTTTCGCGTCGGGCAGGGCTACGACGTGCACAAGCTGGTCGAGGGCCGCAAGCTGATCCTCGGCGGCGTCGAGATCCCGCATGCGACCGGGCTGCTCGGTCACTCCGACGCCGATGCGCTGCTCCACGCCATTACCGACGCGCTGCTCGGCGCCGTTGCGCTCGGCGACATCGGCCGCCATTTTCCCGATACCGATCCACGCTACAAAGGGGCCGATAGCCGCGTCCTGCTCCGCGCAGCCGTCGCGCTCCTGGCCGAACGCGGCTGGCGGCCGGTCAATGTCGATGCGACGCTGATCGCCCAGCAACCCAAGCTCGCCCCGCACGCCGCGGCGATGGTCGCCAACGTCGCCGCCGACCTCGGCATTGCGGCCGACTGCGTCAACATCAAGGGCAAGACCAACGAGCGCCTTGGCTACCTCGGCCGCGAGGAAGCCATCGAGGCGCAGGCCATCGCGCTGGTGGAACGTGTCGGCTGAAGGCCGAAACCGGAAACAACCCAAACCGGCTGCGGCCAGAGTTTTCTTCGCCCTCTGGCCTGCGCCGGAAGTCGCCGAGCGCCTCGGCGATATTGCCGAGGCTGCCGCCCAGACCTTCGGTGGCCGTGCCACCCGCCGCGACACCATTCATTTGACGCTCGCCTTCCTCGGCAATGTTCCCGAAACCCGTCTGCCCGAGTTGTCGGCGGCGGCCGCCAGCGTGGGCGTCGAGCCGTTCGTCATCAACGTCGATCAGCTTGGCTTCTGGTCCCACAACCATTTGCTGTGGGCTGGCTGCAAGCTGCCGTCGCCCGCCTTGGATGCGCTTTCCAGCCAGTTGCGCAAGGCCCTGGCGCGGGCCGGATTCAGGGTAGGGGGCGAAGGCCGCGATTTCGTCCCGCATGTCACGCTGGTTCGTCGCGTGCCGGAGGCCAGTGCGCCATCCGAATGCCGTGCGCTCCAGTCGATTCAACCGCTGATCTGGCGCAACGAGCGTTTCGTGCTGGTTCGTTCGACCTTGAGCGAACTCGGTTCGTCCTACCGGATCATCGATGAATTCCCGCTGAGGGCCGGCCTTAGCTTCTGATCGGCAGGAGCAGGCGAACGAGCAGGCCGCCGCCGGGATGGGGCAGCAGATCGAGATGGCCGTCGTGCAGCTTCGCGATGCGCTCGACGATGGCCAGCCCGAGCCCGGTGCCGGTTACATCCGTGCGGGCACTCTCGAGTCGGGTGAAAGGCCGTTTCAGGCGCTCGATCTGGTCCGGCGGAATGCCCGGGCCGCGATCGCTGATTTCTACCTGAATTTCCCCGTTGACCGTAGCAGCCGACAGCGTGATCTCGCCGCCGCCGTATTTGACGGCGTTGTCGATCAGGTTGGTCACGGCACGGGTGATCGCTTTGGGGCGGAGCAGCATTTCCGGCAAGTCGTCGATGCTCGTCGTCAGTGCGTGGCCAACGGAGCGCTGGCGTTCGGCAATGCCCGAGAGCAGGGCGCCCAGATCGGTCGCCACGGGGGCCTCGCCGGATTCGGTCCGGGCATAATCCATGAACTGTGAAATGACCGCCTCCATCTGCTCGATGTCAGCAACCACGGCCTGACGGGCACTATCCGCAACGCTCATTTCGGCCTCCAGGCGCAGGCGGGTCAGGGGGGTGCGCAAGTCGTGCGAGATGCCGGCCAGCACTTCGGAGCGATCCCTTTCATGGCGTTCGAGGTCGGCCGCCATGGTGTTGAAGGCCACGGCCAGCCGACTCAGTTCCTCGGCGCCGTCTTCCGGCAAGGGCTCCGGCTTCTCGCCGCGACCGACGGTTTCAGCCGATCTGGCCATGGCCTTGAGCGGCCGGCTGATGCGCGAGGCGATCAGCCAGGCGACCGCCAGGGCGAGGACGACCGCAAGCAGCCCCCAGGCCAGCCAGTGGCTGGCGAAGTCGCGGGCGGCGCGCTCGCGGGGCAGGACCAGCCAGTATTCCTCTTCGTCGGCATCGTCGAGGCGGAAACTGACCCAGAAGCCGGAAACGCCGTCGACGCTGGCGGCAATCCGCGTGTGTTCGCCCAGGCGCGCCGTCAGTTCGCCTTGCAGCAGCCGGAAAAAGCGCGAATCGGGCATCGCCTCGATCTTGTCTTCCGGTTCGGCCGGCAGCAGGCGGATGCCTTCGCGCCTCGAGAATTCGTTGAACAGGCCGAGACGCTTCACCGGTGCGGCAGCAAACAGCGAGGCGCGGATCAGGTTGACGGCAGATGCGGCTAATTGGGCAGTTTCCCGGGCACGCGGCTCTGCATCGATATGGCGAAACAGGCTGAGCCAGCCCGCCGTGGTCAGCAGCACCAGCATGGCCAGCAGCAGAAAGGTGCGCGCCAGCAGCGTGCGTGGCATCAGCACCCGAACTATTCCTTGGCGGCGCCGTCCGGCACGAAGACGTAGCCGAAACCCCACACTGTCTGCAGGTATCGCGGCTGCGCCGGGTCGGCTTCGATGAGCTTGCGCAGGCGCGACACCTGAACGTCGATGGCGCGGTCGAACGGCCCTTGTTCGCGGCCGCGGGCCAGGGTCATCAGCTTGTCGCGCGACAGCGGCTGGCGCGGGTGCTGGAGCAGCACCTTGAGGACTGCGAACTCGCCGGTGGTCAGGGACTGCAGTTCATTTCCCCGGGTCAGTGTGCGGGCCGCCAGGTCGACTTCGATGTTGCCGAAAGTGATCTTTTCCTGGTCGTCTTCCGGCGCACCGGGTGGGCGGCTGCCCTGGCGACGCAGGACGGCGTGGATGCGGGCGAGCAGTTCGCGCGGGTTGAAGGGTTTGGGCAGGTAGTCGTCGGCACCCATTTCGAGGCCGACGATGCGATCAATCTCGTCGCCCTTGGCGGTCAGCATGATGATCGGTGTCCGGTCGCCCTGGCCGCGCAGGCGGCGGCAGATGGTCAGCCCATCTTCGCCCGGCATCATGAGATCAAGGACGATCAGATGGTAATGTTCGCGGCTGCGCAGCTTGTCCATCTGTTGGCCGTCGGCGGCCGCCTTGACCGTGAAGCCCTGCTCGCCAAGGTAGCGGGTGAGCAGGTCGCGCAGACGGGCGTCGTCATCGACGACAAGAATGTGTTGGTGTTGTTGTTCGTTCATGCTGGCAAGAATACAGATCGGCCGTCTATGGAATGCCGGAAATGGTAACAAGGATTGTCGGATGGTGGCCGGGAAACATATTCTTACATTTCGAGCTGGGTTACCGGCGCCAGCAGATGGACAATGGTGACATCTGAAATTCTCTGTCGTAACGCCTGCCATGAAACGCCTTTTCGCCCTCGCCGTGTTGCTGCTGAGCCTGCTTGGCTCGGCTGGTGGCGTCTGGGCGCAGGGCTACTGGCGCGACTTGCCGCCGGAAGAGCGGCGCCAGTTGCGTCAGCAGATGCGCGAGCACTGGCAGCAGGAACGGGAAATCCGTCGCGAGGAAGGTGCCCTGCGCTGGCGCGACGTGCCGCAGGAGGACCGCCGCCGCCTGCGTGACGAAATGCGCGAGCAGCGTGCCTGGCAGGAGCAGCGCGAGCGGCCAAACCGGGCCGACCCGCGCGAACGACGCGGTGACGGCAGAGGCGAGGGCCGGGGCTGGCGCTGAGATTGAAACCCGGAGGGGCCACGCCTCCGGTAAAATGCCGGCCCATGCTGATCCTCGCCCTCGAAACTTCAACTGAACTTGGCTCCTGCGCTCTCTGGCGCGATGGCGTAGTGGCCGAACGCATCTGCCCGCCGGGCAAGTCTCACTCCGAAACGCTGTTGCCGCTGGTCCGCGAACTGCTGGCTGAAGCCGGCGTCAAGGTCGGGCAACTCGATGCGATTGCTTTCGGTGTCGGTCCCGGCGCCTTTACCGGTTTGCGGGTTGCCTGCGGCGCTGCGCAGGGGCTGGCGGTGGCCGCCAACCTGCCGCTGATTCCGGTGACCAGTCTCGAAACGATGGCCGCGCAGGCCGGTGGCGAGCGCGTGCTGGCCTTGCTCGATGCGCGCATGGGCGAGGTGTATTCGGGCAGCTTCCAACGTGGCGATGATGGTTACGTTCTGCAGGGCGACATTCGTGTTTCGGCCCCCGATGCGGTCAGTTTGCCGGCCGAGCCCGGCTGGATCGCCTGCGGCAACGCCATCGCCGCCTATCCGGTTTTGGCCGGGCGCCTGAGCGCCGCCGGCATGGCAATCCATGCGGACGTCTTGCCGACTGCGGCTACCGTGGTTCGCCTGGCGGCACCCCGCGCCACCCGTGGCGAAGGCATCGATGCCGCCCTGGCCGCGCCGCTTTACATCCGCGACAAGGTGGCCAAGACGGTGGCCGAACGACTGAGCGAAGGTGGACGGGCTTAAACCGTGAAACCTCAGTTGACCGTTTCGGCCGAGTTTTTCCCGATGAACGAGCGCGATCTCGATGCGGTGGCGGCGCTCGAAGCCACCCTGCAGACTTTTCCGTGGTCGCGCGGCAATTTTGCCGACTCGCTGACGGCTGGCTACAGCGTCTGGGTACTGCGCCTCGGTGGCGAGTTGATCGGTTTTTCGGTGGTCATGCGCGTCATCGACGAGGCGCACTTGCTGACCATCGGTATCTGCAAGCGTTACCAGGGGCAGGGCTACGGCGCGCGGATGTTACGCCACGCCATGGAGTGCGCCCGACTCGGCGGCGCGACCAAGCTGTTTCTCGAGGTCCGGCCCTCCAACGAGCGGGCAGTCGAGCTTTATCGCCATTTTGGATTTCACCAGATCGGCCTGCGCAAGGGCTATTATCCGGCGGTGATCGGGCGCGAGGATGCGCTGGTTTTTGACAAGGAGCTGGCATGAGCCTGAGCCGCGAGCAGATGCTGGTCGAGATGGGCATTACGCCGATCTGGGTGTTGCGCGAACCGGAACATAGCGCACCGGCAGTCGAGGTGCGCGAGGCCGCCGTGGCTGAGCCGCAAGCCCATGCGCCGGAACAGGCACCGGCCGTCGTCCCCGAACCGGCCCCGGCAGCCACGCCGGCGCCCGCTATTGCGCCGCGCCCGATGGCGCCGGTCGATCACCTGAACTGGCCGGAGCTGGCGAAGCAGGTTGCCGAGTGCCGCGCCTGCCCGCTCTGCGAGCAACGCAAACAGGCCGTGCTCGGCGTCGGCGATCTCAATCCGGACTGGCTGTTCATTGGCGAAGGGCCGGGGGCCGAGGAGGACGTCAAGGGCGAACCTTTCGTCGGCCAGGCCGGCAAGCTGCTTGACGCCATGCTGGCCTCGCTCGATATCGCGCGCGGCAACCGGGTCTATATCGCCAACGCGGTCAAATGCCGGCCGCCCGGCAACCGGACGCCGGAAGCCGGCGAAATGGCAGCCTGTTGGCCGTATCTGGAGCGGCAGATCGCGCTGCTCAAGCCGAAGATCATCGTCCTGCTCGGCAAGGCGGCCGTCCACGCGGTACTGCACGACGACAAGTCGCTGGCCTCGCTGCGTGGCAAGCGTTACGAATACGCAGGCATTCCGCTGGTGGTGAGCTATCACCCGGCCTATCTGCTGCGTAATTTGCCGGACAAGGCCAAGGCCTGGGAAGATTTACTCTTTGCCCGCCGTCTGCTGCGCGAAGCGGCAGCGCCCGAGCTGCCGTTTTAGGCGCTCGCCGCAGATTTCATTTTTGGCTGTTTTTCCCGGTTGACCGTGGGAACGGCGAACCTTAGTGGTGTGCCGAGTCGTCCAGATGCTGGACGTCGTCCTGTTGCGCCTGGTTGGCCAGATGGCGCAGGCGGATCATGTACATCAGGCCGCTGACGAACAGCCCGAACAGGGTGACCACCCAGTAGATCGACAGATCCATCTTGACCATCACGTAGTACAGCCCGGTCATGATCAGGATCGAGATGTTTTCGTTGAAGTTCTGCACGGCGATCGAGTGGCCGGCGCCCATCAGGATGTGGCCGCGATGCTGGAGCAGGGCGTTCATCGGGACCACGAAGAAGCCCGACAAACCGCCGATCAGGATGAGCAGCGGCACGGCCAGCCACAATTGATGCACGAAGTTCATGACCAGCACGATGAGGCCCATGGCGATGCCGAGCGGAATGACGCGAACCGATTTGCGCAGGGTGATGAACTTGGCGGCCATGATGGCGCCGACCGCAACGCCGACGGCGACTACGCCCTGGAGCATCGAGGCTTTGGAGAGGCCGAGGCCGAGGGCCGTTTCCGACCATTTGATGACAATGAATTGCAGCGTGGCGCCGGCGCCCCAGAACAGGGTGGTGACGGCCAGCGATATCTGGCCGAGGCGGTCGCGCCAGAGTAGCGACAGGCAGTGATTGAATTCGTGGATCAGGAAGATCGGATTCTTTTTGAGTGCCTTGTGATCGACGCCGGTGTCGGGAATGTAAAGGTTGAACAGGGCGGCGAGAATGTAGAGCACGGCGACGACCGACAGCGCCATTTCGCCAATGCTGTCGATGCCGGTGTCGATGATCGGGAAGTCAAAGGCGAGCAGGTGGTGGGCGATTTCCGGGCGGATCAGGGTGCCGCCGATGACGACGCCGAGGATGATGGCGCCGACGGTCAGGCCTTCGATCCAGCCGTTGGCGACGACGAGCAGGCGGTGC
>PHCF01000207.1 GCA_002842145.1 Betaproteobacteria bacterium HGW-Betaproteobacteria-6
CACCGCCGAACGCAAGCGTAAGGCTGCCGCTGCTGTCAAACGTCAGCACAAGCGCCTCCGTAGCCTGACCCTGCCGCCGAAACTTTTCTAATCAGAAAAATATCGCTGCACGAAAGAGCCGCCCGCCCAACAGCTGGCGGCTCTTTGCTTTAAGAAAGTCGAAAATGAGTTTGAAAGCGCGCATCACCGAAGACATGAAGTCGGCCATGAAGGCCAAGGAAACAGCCAAGCTGAGCGCGATTCGTCTGCTGCTCGCCGCCCTCAAGCAAAAGGAAGTCGACGAACGCGTCGAACTTGACGACACCGCCGTCATCGCGGTCATCGAAAAGCTGACCAAGCAGCGCAAGGACAGCTTCACCCAATACGAAGCAGCCGGCCGCCAGGAACTGGCCGACGCCGAAAAGTTCGAAATCGCCGTCCTCGCCGTCTACCTGCCGGAAAAGATGAGCACCGCGGAAACCGCCGCAGCGGTTGCCGCAGCCGTCGCCGAAACCGGCGCCAAGGGACCGGCCGACATGGGCAAGCTGATGGCCGTACTGAAGCCGCAACTCGCCGGCAAGGCCGACATGGCGGAGGTCTCGAAACTGGTCAAGGCTGCGCTGGCCGGTTAAGCGCGGATGATCCCGGATTCATTCATCCAGGATTTGCTGGCCCGGGTCGACATCGTCGACCTGGTGGATAGCTACGTACCGCTCAAGAAAGCCGGCGCGAACTACGCAGCCTGCTGCCCCTTCCACAACGAGAAATCGCCATCCTTCACGGTCAGCCCGACGAAGCAGTTCTACCACTGCTTTGGTTGCGGCGCGCACGGCACGGCGATCAGCTTCGTCATGGAATACCAGGGCCTCGGCTTCGTCGATGCCGTCAAGGATCTGGCCACGCGCGCCGGCATGCAGGTACCGGAAAGTGAAGGGCGCGGTTTCAAGGACGAAAAGCCAGGCCAGACGCGTACGCTGATCGACATCATGGCGCGCGCTGCGCAGTATTACAAAGACCAACTCAAGGCCTCGCCGCGCGCCATCGAATATTGCAAGAAACGCGGGCTGACCGGAGAAATCGCTGCCCGCTACGGCATGGGCTACGCCCCGGACGGCTGGCAGAACCTGCAGGCAGTTTTCCCCGACTACAACGCCGACGAACTCAAAGTGGCCGGACTGGTCATCGAAAACGAGTCCGGCCGCCGCTACGATCGCTTCCGCGACCGCCTGATGATTCCTATCATCAACCCGAAAGGCGAAATCATCGCCTTCGGCGGCCGGATCATCGACCAGGGCGAACCGAAATACCTCAACTCGCCCGAAACGCCGCTCTTCGAAAAAGGCCGCGAACTGTTCGGCCTGCCGCAAGCCCGTCAGGCGCTGCGCGAAACCGACACCGCCATCGTTACCGAAGGCTACATGGACGTCATCGCGCTGGCCCAGAACGGCGTCGGCAACGCCGTCGCGACACTCGGCACGGCAACGACCGCCACCCACGTCACCAAGCTGCTACGCCAGGTCGACCGCATCGTCTTCTGCTTCGACGGCGACAATGCCGGACGCAAGGCGGCCTGGCGCGCCCTGGAAAACTCACTGGAAGCATTGGCCGACAACAAGCGCCTCGGCTTCATCTTCCTGCCCCAGGAACATGACCCCGACAGCTACATCCGCGAATTCGGCAAGGAACAGTTCGACCGGCAAGTCACCCAGGCCATGCCGCTGTCCGATTTCCTCCTGCGCGAACTGGCCCAACGCTGCGACCTGACCAGTTCGGAGGGCAAGGCCCAGTTGATCTACGAAGCCAAGCCGCTACTACTCAAGCTGCCGACCCCACTACTCCGCCTGCAACTGGTCAAGCGCCTGGCCGAAGCCAGCGGTTTTGCCCAGGGCGAAGTCGAACGTCTGTGCGAATTGAAGTCCTACACGCCATCCGCCCCGCCCAAAGCCAAGCGCACCGCCCCGTCGCTGACCCGCAACCTGTTGCGCATCGTGCTGCACAAACCGCAACTGGCCGGCCGACTGCCGACAGAGCTACTCCCCGACACACCGGAACGTCCGGCGCTGATACGCCTGCACGATCTGGTCAGCGCCAATCGCGAAGCGAGCAGCTACGCCGGCCTGCGCGAGCAACTGCGCGGCCAGCCCGAAGAGGGCATGATCGAAAACGCCGCATCGGAACTTCTCGGCCTGCCTTTTGACGAAGAAGAAGCAGAAACCGAATTCCGCGACACGCTGGAAAAATTGCAGGAAGGCAGTCAGAAACGCGCCTTTGCCGAGCTACAGGCGAAAGCGCATCAATTCGGCGTAGCGGGCCTCAGTGCTGCGGAAAAGCTGGCTTACATACAACTGCTCACAAAGCAAGCAAATCACTGCTAAGTTGTGGTAAAATTTATGGTTTTCTCGAATTCTATG
>PHCF01000055.1 GCA_002842145.1 Betaproteobacteria bacterium HGW-Betaproteobacteria-6
CATCGAATCGAGGCGGGTGTAGAAGCGGCCGATGTAGGCGAGGAAGGCGGTGAGCACGCCGACGGTCGATTCGCCCTTGGAAATCTGCCAGATGCCGAAAACCCAGACGACGAGCAGGCCGACTTCGGTGAGCAGGGTGACGGTGGGGGTGAACAGCGACCAGGTCTTGTTGAGCTTGTCGTTCATCTGCAGGTTGTGCTCGTTGGCGGCGCGGAACCGCTCACCTTCGCGCTTTTCCTGGGCAAAGGCCTTGACGACGCGGATGCCGGGGATGGTGTCGGCCAGCACGTTGGTCACTTCGGCCCAGACGCGGTCGATTTTTTCGAAGCCGGTACGCAGCTTTTCACGGACGAAGTGGATGAGCCAGCCGATGATCGGCAACGGCAGCAGCGTGACCAGCGCCAGCCACGGGTTGATGCTGAACAGGATGACGGCCGTCATGGTGATCATCAGCACGTCGGTGGCGAAGTTGAGCAGGTCGAGCGAGAGGAAGATGTTGATGCGGTCGGTTTCGTTGCCGATGCGGGCCATGAGGTCGCCGGTGCGCTTGCCGCCGAAGTATTCGAGCGAGAGGCCGAGCAGGTGATCGTAGGTTTGCGTGCGCAGGTCGCGGCCCATGCGCTCGGAAACCAGCGACAGGATGTAGGTGCGGATCCAGCCCAGGCCCCAGGCCAGCACGGCGGCGCCGAACAGGCCGCCGAGATACATGCCGACCAGCGGCCAGTCGATCGGCTTGCCGTTCTGGAAGGGAATCAGCACCTCGTCCATGAGCGGCATGGTCAGGTAGGGCGGCACGAGTTGCGCGGCCGTCGAGGCCAGGGTCAGGGCGAAGCCGATGAACAGTTGCCAGCGATAGGGGCGGGCGAAGCGCCAGAGGCGGAACAGTGTCCAGGTGGAGGGGGCGACCGCGGCTTCGCGGTTGCAAACCGGGCACTCGTCTTCGCCGGGCGGCAGCGGCGCCTTGCATTTTGGGCAGGAATCGTCGGTTGACCGTAGCACTGGCTGGCCGCTGACCAGACTGTCGCGGTGCAGGTCGAATTCGGCGATGACGCGCAGGGCGGCGAGATTTCGAGCCAGCGTGTAGCGCCAGGTGGCGAGCCGGCCGTTTTCGTCGACCAGTTCGAGCGCCCCGACGCCAGCGTGGTCGTGGTGATTGAGCGTCAGGCCGCCGCGCAGCGGCCATTCCTGCCAACGGGTGTTGTCCGGGGTGTAAGCGAGGAGGCGTCGGTCGGTGACGAGGACGAGTCCGGAAGCGAACTTCAGGCGGTTGTCGAGGTCAATCTCGAGCCAGGCCTGGGGCTTCTCGCCAGCCGCCAGTTTGGCCTCTACATCGGCCGCCCAGCGGCCGGGAACAGTCGGCTCGTTGCCGGCCGGATTCAGTGCATTCAGGTTCATCGATGGAGTATACAGCAGGGTCCGGGGTGCCCATCTAACGTCCCAATATTCCGGTGGTTGACGCGTATCAAGGAATGGGTCGGCGGCCTGCCGTTGAATGGCCGAAAGCCAAGAACAAGGAAATTCATGTTTCGTATCTCCCAGTACATGCAGGAAATCGCCGCGCCGACGCCGCTTGGTCCCAAGCGCAATCCGCCCGGCCCGGTGGTCATCTGGAACCTGATCCGGCGTTGCAACCTGACCTGCAAACATTGCTACTCGATTTCGGCCGACACGAATTTCCCCGGCGAGCTGACGACCGACCAGGTTTACACGGTGATGGACGACCTCCGGGGCTTCAAGGTGCCGGTGCTCATCCTGTCCGGCGGCGAACCGTTGCTGCGGCCGGATATCTACGACATCGCCAAGCGGGCCAAGGCCAAGGGTTTTTATGTCGGGCTGTCGTCGAACGGGACGCTGATCGATGAAAGCAATATCGACCAGATTGCCGAGTGCGATTTCAACTACGTTGGCGTGTCGCTCGACGGTATTGGCGCCACGCACGACAAGTTCCGGCGTATGGACGGCGCTTTCGCGGCTTCGCTCAAGGGGATTCGGCTGTGCCGCGATCTGGGTTTGAAGATCGGCGTCCGCTTCACGATGACGCAGGACAACGCGCAAGACTTGCCGGGCCTGCTCAAACTGGTCGAGGATGAAGGCATCGACCGCTTCTATTTCTCGCACCTCAACTACGCCGGGCGCGGTAACAAGAATCGCAAGGACGATGCCCAGCACCAATTGACGCGCTCGGCGATGGATCTGCTTTTGGATACCTGCCGGGAATACCAGCAGCGCGGCCTGAACAAGGAATTCACGACCGGTAACAACGATGCCGATGGCGTCTATTTTCTGCACTGGGTGCGCCGGCGTTTCCCGGACAGCGCGGCACATGTCGAAGCCAAGCTGCGCCAGTGGGGCGGCAATTCGTCGGGGGTCAATGTCGCCAATATCGACAATCTCGGCAACGTGCATCCGGACACCATGTGGTGGCACCACAACCTGGGCAACGTCAAGGATCGGCCGTTTTCGCAGATTTGGCCGGATACCTCGGATGCGCTGATGGCCGGGTTGAAACAGCAGCCGCGCGCGGTCAAGGGGCGCTGCGGGGCGTGCGCTTACCTCGGCATCTGCAACGGCAACACCCGCGTTCGGGCGCAACAGATGACCGGCGACGCCTGGGCCGAAGATCCGGGTTGCTACCTTTCCGACGAGGAAATTGGCGTATGAAATGGAACATCCTGATTCCGGCCGGCTTTGCCGCTTATTTCCTGTTCGGCATGGCACAGCTGGCCGAAGCGGCGGATGTCGCAGCCAACTACAAGCAGCATTGCGCCAGTTGCCACGGCGAAGCCCGGCTCGGCGGCATTGGCCCGGCGCTGATCCCCGAGAATCTTGCCCGCCTGCGCAAACACGAGGCCGAGAAGGTCATCCGCGACGGTCGACCGGCGACGCAAATGCCGGGCGTTGGCGACAAGCTGTCGGCCGATGAAATCAAGGCGCTGGTCGCCTACGCCTACACGCCGATCAAGCCGATGCCGGCCTGGGGCGAGAAGGAGATCGCCGCTTCGCGCATCGTCAACTTCGCGCCGGGCAGCCTGCCCGACCGGCCGCAATTCACGGCCGACCCGATGAACCTGTTCGTCGTGGTCGAAGCCGGTGACCACCATGTCTCCGTGCTCGATGGCGACAAGCTCGAACCGATCCATCGCTTCCAGTCGCGCTTCGCCCTGCACGGCGGGCCAAAATTCACGCCGGATGGCCGCTACGTTTTCTTTGCCTCGCGCGATGGCTGGATCACCAAGTTCGACCTGTGGAATCTCAAGGTCATCGCCGAAGTGCGCGCCGGCATCAACACGCGCAACGCGGCGGTTTCCGGCGACGGCAAATGGGTGGCAGTGGCCAACTACCTGCCGCACAGCCTGGTCATACTCGACGCCGATCTGAACTTGAAGAAAATCCTGCCAGTGGCCGACAAGGATGGCAAGACGAGTTCCCGCGTTTCCGCCGTCTATGACGCCAGTCCGCGTCAGAGCTTCGTTGCCGCGCTGAAGGACGTGAAGGAGGTCTGGGAGGTGTCGTACAACCCGCAGGCCGATGACATTGCGGCCGGCATGATCCACGATTACAAATACCAGGAAGGCGCCTTCATCCCGGGTTTTCTCAACCCCAAACGCACGCAACTCGACGACTACCTCGACGATTTCTACTTTACCCAGGGCTACGACGAAGTCATGGGCGCCTCGCGCAACGACTCGAAGAGCGCCGTCAGCGGCCAGGTGGTCAATCTCGACGCGCGCAAGAAGATCGCCGACCTCGAACTGCCCGGCATGCCGCACCTCGGTTCGGGCATCAGCTGGCAATGGCAGGGCAAGACGGTGATGGCGACGCCAAATCTCAACGAAGGCCTGATCAGCATCATCGACATGCACACCTGGCAGACGGTCAAGCAGATCAAGACGCGCGGCCCGGGCTTTTTCATGCGCAGCCACGAAAACAGCCGCTACGCCTGGACCGACTCGATGATGAGCCGCGAGTTCAAGGACACCATGCAGATCATCGACAAGGAAACCCTGGAAGTTGTCGCCGAACTCAAGCCTGAGCCGGGCAAGACCTTCGCTCACGTCGAGTTCACCAAGGATGGCAAGTACGTGCTGGCCAGCCTGTGGGACATGGACGGCGCCTTGATCATCTATGACGCGGCGACGCTCAAGGAAGTGAAGCGCCTGCCGATGAAAAAGCCGGTCGGCAAGTACAACGTCTGGAACAAGATCACCAAATCCGAGGGCACCAGCCACTGAGCGGAATTTCAAATTTGGGCGAATTTTCCGGTTGACCGTGGATTGTCAGTCCTGGCTGACAATTCTGACGCAAACGGTGGGCGTGTAGTGTTGGTGATTGGTTAACGTGTTGATTTGTTGTTGTTTTGATCGTTCCTATGCTATTGGCACGTATCTGGCTATAGAACTTTCAGGAAGCCGGCTGTACCCAAAGGCGCTCCTTCCTTTCCTCCCAGGGGAAGTGGCGCCAAATCTCCGCCATTGAAATTCGACAATGTTTTGCGGCCACGCTGCAGCCTGGAACTGAGTCACAGCAGGGGAAACGCCGGCTTCCAACCCAACCGCCTCGGCAAGTACGAGTGGGTTCCCTAGTCTGAATCGTCGCCGCCCGCAAGGCGGCGGGGACGTGTCATTTCTGGCGAGAGTTTTCAGTTGATTGACATAATTGTCAGTCGCGTGAACGCCTGAAGCCGGCTGTGGCGCGCGCTCAAAAGTGACGAGTCCCGCTCACCAACGTTTTTTCGCGCAGCCAAAAATCCCGTCGTACTGTCGATTTCGGCTGATTCCAGGCTATCCTGCCTGGTCGTTTTCCTGGCGAACCGGCCCGGTCGTTTTGCCCCCGCGGGTGCCGGGCATATGTCTTGCACATAACAGCGGGCAGCAAAACGAATTCATCCCTATTCACCATTACTGGAGAAGACTCATGGCATGGGAACTCTTATTCACGTCCGACATCGGCATACTCAGCTTGATCACCATCGGTTTCAGCACGTGGCTGGCGCGCATTAGCTGAATGCCGGCAAGCAAAGGCCAGGGGAGGTCGGGGAGAATGAGCAAAAACAGTCCCTGCTGCTCCTGGTCCTGCCGGCTTGTGGCTTCAGCCGGCAACCGTCGATTCCACGGTCAACCGGAATAAACGACCCAAATCGCAGCGAGTGAGCGGTAGCTGACCGCCAGATTGGCGGTCTCGTCTTTAGCTGCGCTTGCTACGGCCGATGCTGGGTAAACAGAGCAGGGCAAGGCTGGCCAAGGCCAGCGAACCCGGTTCGGGCACGGTGTGGGTGCCGCGGGCGCTCAGCGAAAAATCGTCGATGGCCAGGCCATCGTCCGCGCCGCTGGCATCGAAATCGACCCAGCGCAGCCAGAAACCGGTGTTGGCAGCGATCTCAAGGCCGCTGATGGTGCTTTTCAGGGCTGTTCGGCTGGCGGCGGCATTGCCGTCGCGGGCGCCGACGTCGGTTGTGTCGGGGCTAACGAAGTCCAGTGCTGCGAAGTCGACGAAGTTTCCCTCGGTCAGCGAGACGGCATCGGTGCTGTATTGAAAAATCAGGCGGTCGCTGCGGTCGGCTTTGCCGAGGCGCCATTGCTCACCGGTGAAGGACGCCGAAGAGCGGAATGAGTGCCCCGCTGCGCAGGCTGCCGAGGGCGCGCTCCGTGGCGCCGGACGTGCCGTAGCTGTAAATGTCGCCGCTGTTGTTGCCGCCGCTATCGACCGCATAGAGATCGTTGTCCCGTGTGCCCCCGCCGTCTTCGCTGATTGTCCAGCCGGTCGGCAGGTTGGCGTTGGTGGTCGAGCCGGCGCTGTTGGCCAGCGTGTCGAAATTTTGCTGGTAGGCGCTGCCCAGTGTTTCCAGGCGGACAGCCTCGGCCTGCGCCGCAGTGGCCAGGGCGATGCTGGTGGCGAGCAACAGGCTGGCTGTTCGGGTTATTTGGCTCATTGATTTGCTCCCTGGCTTGACGTGGTTTTACGGCTGGCGAAGGTGCCAAGTCTAGTTCTTTGCCAAGGTGTTATCCGTGAAATATGCCGCGGTAATATGCATTGATTTGGCATGGATGGGCGTCAGGCGAGACGCGTTGCCGGGCCGGGCATAAAATGGGCGAGTCCTACGGTCGACCGGAAAAATCGGCCAAAAATGAAATCGACCATCTTCATTTCCAGGTTGCCCACATGCCGTTGTCGCCACCAGCACCAGCTTCGCCTGTCGTCGGCATGTCCCGGCAACTGGTCCTCGTCGTCGCCCCGGATTGGGACAGCGCGGTGGGCCGCTTGCAGCGTTTTGAGCGGGTCGGGATCGATGACGATTGGCGCTCGGTCGGGCCGGACATTTCCGTGAGCCTGGGCAAATCCGGACTGGCCTGGGGGCGGGGGCGGCATGCGCCGATGGCCGGGCCGGAGAAGCGCGAGGGAGATGGCCGCGCCCCGGCAGGCATTTTCGCCATCACGACCCTGTTCGGCTACGCCGCGCCGGACAGCCCCGTGGCCCGTGCCGCCATGCTGCCCTACTTGGCGGCGACGCCAGACCTCAAGGCCATCGATGACCCGGCTTCGGTCCATTACAACCGGATCGTCGATCAATCCGCCGTGGCCCGAGCCGATTGGGCGTCGTGCGAGGACATGCTCCGCTCCGACGAACGCTACGCCATCGGCGCCGTCGTCGCCCACAACGACGAACCGCCAGTGCCCGGCGCCGGTTCATGCATCTTCCTGCATGTCTGGGCCGGCAAGGGCGTGCCGACCGCCGGCTGCACGGCCATGGCGCTCGCCGACATGCGCGAGATCGCCGGCTGGCTCGATGCCTCCGCGGCGCCCCTGCTCGTGCAACTGCCTGAGGCGGAATACATCGCCCGCCGCACCGCCTGGGGTTTGCCAACGTGCAGCTTGCCGATGCGGTGACAGGCTTCGGCCGGCCGGCTAGACTGGCTGCCTTTCAATCATTCCGCGCCGCCGCCTGTGCTCAATAAAATCTGGGTCGCCTTCATCCTCGTCGGCTTTGTCTCGGCGGTGGCGCAGTTGCTGCAGGGCGATCTCGACATCTTCACGCGCGTCCTGAACGGGCTGTTCGATACCGCCAAGACCGGTTTCGACATCTCGCTCGGCCTGGTCGGCATCATGAGCCTGTGGCTGGGCATCATGAAGATCGGTGAAAAGGGCGGGCTGATCGAACTCTTCAGCCGCCTCGTCGCGCCTTTCTTCCGCCGCGTCTTTCCCGACATCCCGGTCGGCCATCCGGCCAGCGGCAGCATCGTCATGAATGTCAGCGCCAACATGCTCGGCCTCGACAACGCGGCGACGCCGCTCGGCCTCAAGGCCATGCGCGAACTGCAGGAAATCAATCCGCAGAAGGACACCGCCAGCAACCCGATGATCATGTTCCTGGTCCTCAATACGGCCGGCATTACGCTGATCCCGACCTCGGTCATCGCCATCCGTCAGGCCATTGCGCTCAAGCAGGGGCTGGTCGGCTTCAACGCGGCCGACATCTTTCTACCGACGCTGCTCGGCACCTTCGTTTCCTTCTGCGCCGGGCTCATCGCCGTCGCCGTCTGGCAGCGCATCAACCTGTTCTGCCGGCCGGTGATGGCCTTCTTCGGCGGTTTCGCGGCGCTCATGGGCGGCCTCTATTTCTGGCTGGCTGGCATGCCGCCCGAACAAATGGCGCAAATGATCGGTCTGCTTGGCAGCGGGTTGATCGTCACTATCATCGTGCTCTTCGTTGCGGTCGCCGCGTGGCGCGGCATCGACGTCTACGAAAGCTTCGTCGACGGTGCCAAGGAAGGCTTCGGCGTCGCCGTCCAGATCATTCCCTACCTCATCGCCATGCTCGTCGCCATCTCGGTCTTCCGCACCACCGGCGGCATGGATGTCCTGATCGGCGCCATCCGCAGCCTCGTCCTGGCGCTCGGCATGAACGATGACTTCGTTCCGGCCCTGCCGGTCGGCCTCATGAAAACGCTCTCCGGCAGTGGTGCCCGCGGCCTCATGGTCGACGTCATGACGACCTATGGCGTCGATTCCTTCCAAGGCAAGCTCGCCGCCATCATCCAGGGTTCGACCGAAACCACCTTCTACGTCCTGGCCGTTTATTTCGGCAGCGTGAACATCACCAAAACACGCTACGCCCTGGCTTGCGGACTGATCGCCGACGCCGTCGGGCTGGTCGGCGCCATCCTGATCGGCTACGCCTTCTATCACTGAAAAGCGGTTGCTACGGTCAACCGGGAAAATCGGCCAAAAACCAAATGGTGGCGAAACCGCCATTTCATTTTTTGACGGTTAATGACAAAAGAATAGTCGATGGCCTTGAGCACTGGTGGATATCGCGCACCACGACTAGAATGAAAACAAACAACCGCAAAGATGATCGTCAGTCATGAAAATGTACATGCCGGCAACGTTCGGGAGGGCGTTGGTTAGCCTGTTGCTGGCTTTAGGCAATGCGCCGGGCTGGTTGGCATATGCCGCCGAAGGCGGCGAACCGCTGGTGATTGCCCATGTCGCGCCGACCACCGGGCGTTTTGCCCTGCATGCGGAGGCCGACCGCCGCGGCAGCGAAATGGCTATCGAGGAATTCAACGCACGCGGCGGCGTTCTCGGCCGCGAAATCATCCTCATTGCGCGTGACCCGACCCTGGACGGAAAACAGGCGGCGCGCGTCGCCGATGAACTCATTACCCGGACCAAGGCGGCCTTTCTTGTCGGCGCCATCAGTTCCGGCGTCGCCGCCAGCATGTCGGCCGTCTGCCAGAAATACGGCACCATTTTCATCAATACCAATTCCTCGGCACCTTCCGAATCGGTCGAAAATGCCCATCGCACAAAATTCGTGTTCGACGCGCACGGGGCCAATGTCTATCGCGCCCTGATCAAGTACGCCCTGGCCAACCGCCAATCGAAGCGCGTCGTTCTGCTGACCGAGGATAATGTCTGGGGCAAGGGCAATGCGACCGCCAGCCGTCAATACATCGCCGAATCCGGCGGCACGGTGGTCGGCGAAGTGCTGGCCCCCGAGACCTTGCCTGACCCCTCCGCCATCCTGGCCAAAGTGGCCGCCATCCGGGCCGATACGGTGGTGACCAGCATCAGCGGCGACAACCAGATCAAGCTTTTCGCCCAGATCGACCCGCAAGTTCTCGAGCGGCAATCGTGGATCGTCGGCGAAGTCGACTGGGAAGAACTCTATCCCGCACCGGGCACGCCCCGTCCTCTGTTCGCCACGACCTGGGCCTGGAATCTGAAAACCCCGGGCACCGCCGAATTCGTTGCCCGTTATCGCCAGCGCTATGGCCATACCAAGCTGGACTACCCGGGCGACGTGACGCACGCTGCCTATCTTGCCACCAAGGCCTTGCTCGCTGCTGTCGAAAGGGCCGGGACGACCGACAACCATGCCGTCATCGCCGAGCTGGAAAAGTACCGGCGCACGGCCCAGGAAGGGATGCAGGATGTCGATGCTTTCATGGATGCAGACAGCCATCACGTTCAACAAAGCATCTACATCGCCCGCTGGAACCCGCGCGCTGCCCGCCCCGAACTCGGCCTGGAAATTCTCGGCCACATTCCGCCCGGGCAGTCCCGCTTCGAGGGTGAAACAGCAGCCCGCCTGGAGCCGCTGAGCAGCACGCCACGCTACGCCCCATGAAAACACCCCGATTCGGTCTCATCGCCCGCATTGCGCTGCTCGTCATCGGCGTTGAACTCGCCGCCTTCGGCGCTCTCGGCGGGTTCTACATCAACCGCTACAGCACGGCCGCCGATGACCACCTCCAGTCGCGCCTCGAATTGCTCGGGCGCATGATCAGCAACGATGAGCTGGCGCCAACCACCCTGTCGCGTCGCGAACTGATCAGCGACCTGCTGGCCGCACCGTGCACCCAGGCGATCATGATCGGCGGAAATGGCCGCGTCATTATTTCGACCGACCCGCTTCACCTCGGTCGCAAAGCGGGCAGTGTCCCCGGATTTGACGAACGCTGGATGGCCGCCGACGCACCCGACTACCAGTCGATGATCAACGGCGATCGTCTGACCGCCGTCATGCATATCCATAACCCGGCCAGCCAGGCGCTGCTCTATGTTGCCGCCTTCCAGGTGGATATCAGCGCCATCAACGCCCAAAAGCGCTCCATCGCCCAGTGGGGCATCTTCGGCTCCGCGCTGTTCATCTTGCTCAGTTCGCTGGCCATCCTGTTTTTTGCCCAGCGTCTGATTACCCGTCGCATCCGCGGCTCATTGAGCGTCCTCAAACAGGTTGAAGGGGGCGACCTCGATGCCCGCATCCCCGTATCGGCACAGGACGAATTGGGTGAATTGCAGCACGGCATCAACTCGATGACCGAAAAAGTCGGCGAATTGCTCAGGCAACATCGGCGCAACGAGGAAGAAATTCGCAGTTCCAGCCGTTTGCTCAATTCGATCATCGAAAATATCCCCAACATGATCTTCCTCAAGCGCGCCGACGATTTGCGCTTCGTACTCTTCAACAAGGCCGGGGAACAATTGCTCGGCTACGGTCGACAGGAGCTTCTGGGCAAAAACGACCACGACTTCTTCGCCAGCGAACAGGCCGATTTCTTTGCCAGCAAGGACCGCGAAGTACTCGCCTCGACCTCGCTCACCGACATTCCCGAAGAAACCATCACGCCGCGCCACGGCCAGCCGCGCATCCTGCACACCAAGAAACTGGCGCTACGCAACGCCCAGGGCGAGCCCGAATTTTTGCTCGGTATTTCGGAAGACATTACCGATTTCAAACAGGCCGCCGAAGAACTCGAGCGCTACCGGGTTCATCTCGAGCAACTGGTCGCCGTGCGCACGGCCGAGCTTTCGCAGGCCAAGGAAGAGGCGGAGTCGGCCAATGTCGCCAAGAGCACCTTCCTGGCCAACATGTCGCACGAGATCCGCACCCCGCTCAACGCCATTACCGGTCTCGCCCACATGATCCGCCGCGGTGGCCTGACGCCGGAACAGAGCGAGCGCCTCGACAAACTGCAAGGGGCCAGCACGCATCTGCTCAACATCATCAACACCATTCTCGATATCTCGAAAGTCGAGGCCGGGAAACTCGAGCTTGAGGAATCATCCGTCAAGATCGAGGCCATCCTCGGAAATGTCGCCTCCATGCTGCGCGACCAGGTGGAAGCCAAAGGCCTCGATCTGCGCAGCGAAGTCGCGCCGCTGCCGCCCCACCTGTTTGGCGATGTGACCCGGCTGCAACAGGCTCTGCTCAATTACGCCATCAACGCCGTCAAATTCACTGAAACTGGCAGCGTCACGCTCCGGGTAAAACCGGTCGAGGAGGCTGACGACAGCATCCTGCTGCGTTTCGAAGTCATCGATACCGGCATCGGCATCGCCCAGGAAACTCTGGGCCGGCTGTTCTCGGCTTTCGAACAGGCCGATAACAGCACCACCCGAAAATATGGCGGCACCGGCCTGGGCTTGGCCATTACCAAGCGGCTGGCCAAACTGATGGGCGGCGAGGCCGGTGCCGAAAGCGCCCAGGGGATAGGCAGCACCTTCTGGTTCACGGTGCGGCTCCGCAAGGGGGCTGCGAGCTACGATGAAGTCAGCGAGGTTTCCCGGACCGATGCGGCAGAGCTGCGCCTCAAGAATGACTACCCGGCGCTGCGAGTCCTGCTCGCCGAGGACGAACCGATCAACCAGGAAATCACCAGGGAGCTGTTGACCGATATCGACTGGCAGGTCGATGCCGCCGCCGATGGTGTCGAGGCCCTGGCGCTGGCCGCGAAAAACGACTACGCGCTGATCCTGATGGACATGCAGATGCCCAATATGGACGGCATTGAAGCCACCCGGCGCATCCGGCAACTGGCCGGGGGCGCGGCCACGCCGATCCTGGCCATGACTGCCAATACCTTTGCCGAAGACAAGGTGAAATGTCTGGCGGCCGGGATGAATGATTTCATCAGCAAACCGGTCAGCCCGGAACACCTCTACGCGACCCTGTACAAATGGGTGGCCAAAAATCAGGGGCGGCCGGATTCGGCCAACGATAAAGCGCCCGATCAAGTTGTGACGTGAAATGCACACCTTGTCGGGAATAGGCCAAGCGATGATTGATATTCCCCTCTTTTTTCTCGACAGGGGGCTTAACGTGATGAAGATTTTTCGTTAGAATCCCGCCCCTTCCTCGTCGTACAAAATACGCAAGCATCCCCGGATGCCGTAGCCTTGGTGGTGAAATTGGTAGACACGCTATCTTGAGGGGGTAGTGGCGCAAGCTGTGCGAGTTCGAGTCTCGCCCAAGGCACCAATTTTCCGGATCGTTCCTGCTTCGCTGCTGATCGGGTCCAAGGCTCGACCGGTAATCGCCGGCGGGAACCTTGTCGTTCCTGCTGACTCGAAAGACTGAATGGAAGCAACACGGCCATTCAAGTCATGTGCGGCGCGCTGACCATCACGGGATTGGCGGCCACCTGAAGTCAGGAGGATGGCATCCAGCCTTCTGGCGGGAAAGGAGGGACGATGAGCACGTTCATCAGCAGGCTGTTCAATATGGACAGCGCCGAGTCCCCGGCCGGCAAAATCGACCGCGGGTATGTCTCCGAATACACGCATTTCATCGATCAGTTTCTGGCCGATCATCCCGAGGCACTTGTCGATCAGCACGACGGGCGCCAGCTCTACTGGGACAGGAAGGTCGATCTGGCGGATCTGGAAAAGGCCGGGCAGGACAGCGTCGATGCTGATGGCTACGGCTTTTACAGCTCGGCCTGGCGAGCCATGAAGCATTAGGCGCACTTCGGCAGACCGTCACCATGGCCATCAGCTTGAGTTTCCAGCCCGTTTCGCTCGGCAGGGTGAGCGCGATAGCCCCCGTCGTCGTCCGGCCGCTGGCGGCAACGCGCAACGCAGCCGCCGCCGAGACGCCGTCAACCATTGTCAGCCTCTCGCTGCAGGGCCGCCGCCTGGCGGCAACGGCAACGGCTGGAACCGCGCCGCAGGCCGTCAACAGCCTGAGTTCTCTGGTCATTTCGGTGCCGCGACAAGCCGGCGCCCTGGTCGGCGATATTCAGTCCGCCCGGCGGGATGCCCTGGCGGCCCGCATTTACCTGCAATCCCTGATCGACAACCCGGCCCTGCGCGCCATCGCCAACAACCGCTTCAATCCGGTTTACTCGGCGCTCCTCGCTGCCGCGCATCAGGCCGATTTCATGACGCCGAAAGCGCCGACCCGGGCGAATGCCATCCCGGTCGATATTCCCGAGCCGGTTCTGCCGGTGGACGGGGTAGATGCGGTCACCGACGACCGTCAGGCCGCCCGCGAATTTGCCCGTCGACAGTTATCCGCCAATCACTGATGGCGCCGGGCCTGAGCGGCTTTGTCCCGGGCTACCGAGGAGTCATGTCATGGACACCATCTGCAATCTGAGTGAAAAGAGCTGCATACCCTGTGAGGGCGGCACGCCGCCGCTGGCGCAGGAAGAAGTCGGCCGGCTGCTGGCCAGCCTCGATGGCTGGGGGCAGACGGGGGGCGAGATCAGCAAGACTTTCGAGTTTCGCAACTATTACGAAACCATGGCCTTCGTGAATGCGGTTGCCTGGATCTCGCATCGCGAAAACCACCATCCCGACCTCGAGGTCGGCTACCGGCAGTGCCGGGTGCGCTACATGACGCACGCCATCGGCGGGCTGTCGGAAAACGATTTCATTTGTGCCGCCAAGATCGAGCGCAGCCTGCTCGGCGTGTAAACTGGCGGCCATGATCGACAGCCCCTATGTTTCGACCTTTCTCGGTCACCGTTTTTTCCTGACCCGACCGCATATCGACGATATAGCCATCGAGGACATCGCGCACGGGCTGGCCTACCAGTGTCGCTTCAACGGTCAGACGCGGGAATTCTATTCGGTAGCCCAGCACAGCCTGATGGTCATGCAACAGGTGCCCGCGCGGCTGCGGCTGGCCGCCTTGCTGCACGATGCCGCCGAGGCCTATCTCGGCGACATGGTCAAGCCGCTGAAAAACCTGTTTCCCGAATTCAGCGTGATCGAAGCTCGCGTCATGCAGATCATCGGCGAGCGTTTTGCGGTCGATCTTGAACACCTCGACCCGGCGATCAAGGCTGCCGACCTGGTTGCCCTGGCCACCGAAAAGCGCGACCTCATGCCGCACTCGACCGAAGCCTGGGCCAATCTTCGGGACATCAGGCCGCTGCCCGACTGCATCCAGCCGCTCATGCCGGTGGATGCCAAGTCAGCCTTTCTCGACAGCTTTCGCTTGCTGCACGCCTGACGCGGTTTCAGAACAGCGCGGTGAGCCCCTGCAGTACGCTGAGCAGGGCGGCCGAGACGATCATCAGCGCGACCCATGCCATGACCCCGCCGGCCGTCGCCAGATTCGAGATGGTGTGGGCTTTGCGCGCGTCGTCGACCTTGAGCAGCGGCCGCACGCCATGCCGGATCAGTGCCGCCGAGGCCAGCCAGGCCGCCGCCACGACCAACAGATTGACCGCCAGGCTGGGTACCAACAGCGCCAGCGACGACAGCCACAGCGGCACCGGCGCAATGGCCGCCAGCGTGTAGGCATTCTCGTAACCGGGGTCGTGATCCTGGCTGATGGCCATGCGCTGGATCAGCATGGCCATGAAGGAAACCATGGCCAGTTGCACGGCGAAAAGGACGATACCGCTGACCAGCAACTGGCCGCCGGTCATCGCCGGCACCGAGAGCGGAAAAATCGCGCCGGGATAAGCCAGTTCGGCAAAGGCAAACATCGCCGGGGGAATGATCGAGAGCGGCATGACCAGGCCGAAGAGCAGGGAGCGGGAGGGGATATGGCTGCGTTCAATATCGGACCAGCCCTCGGTTTCCGATATCAACATCGCCGGGAAATGAGTCAGGGACATGATGAACCTCCTTGTCGCCGCCAAAAAGTGCCGAAAACCGGGGGGCGGCGACGGCAGACGCGGGACAGGGGTTGGACGCCGGTTGGTCCTTGCCGGTTCCGCCTTTTTCCGAGGACTCCTACGGTCAACCGGAAAAATCGGCGAAAATTGAAATCCTCTCACTCCGTCAAAACCGCCCTCGTGTCTTCCCTCGTCCTCTTCAACAAGCCTTACGGCGTACTCAGCCAATTCACGCCGGAAGGCAAGTGGCGGGCGCTGGTCGAGTTCATTCCGGTCAAGGGCGTGTACGTCGCCGGCCGGCTCGATGCCGACAGCGAGGGGCTGCTCCTCCTGACCGACGATGGCAAGTTGCAGGCGAAGATCGCCGACCCCAGACACAAGCTGGAAAAAACCTACTGGGCGCAGGTCGAAGGTGTGCCGGACGAAGCGGCGCTCGACAAACTGCGCGCCGGGATCGAACTTTCCGACTTCACCGCCAAGCCGGCGAAAGTGCGACTCATCGCCGAGCCGCCCGGCCTCTGGCAGCGCGACCCGCCGATTCGCTACCGCGCCGCGATCCCGACCTCGTGGCTGGAAATCCGCATTGCCGAAGGCAAGAACCGCCAGGTACGGCGGATGACGGCGGCCATCGGTTATCCTACGCTGCGTCTGATACGGGCCGCCATCGGGGCGGTCGGGCTCGATGATCTGGCGCCTGGCGAATGGCGAAAGATCGACGGCAGTTACCCGGATTTGGAAGGAAAATTTCAATGAACAAGACACTCGTCGGCCTGCTGTTTGGCCTGACCATGAGCGCTACTGGCTGGGCGCAAAACGCCATGCCGGTCATGGAGTTGAGCGCCGGCTTCCACCGCATCGAGGCCGAAGTGGCGGCCACCGACCCCAATCGCCAGCTCGGCCTGATGAACCGCAAGGCGATGCCGGCCCAGCGCGGCATGCTTTTCGTGTTCACTCAGGACAACACCCACTGCATGTGGATGCGCAACACGCTGCTGCCGCTCTCGGTCGCCTTCATGGATGGCGAAGGCAAGATCATCAACATCGAGGACATGCAGCCGCAGACCGAAGACAACCACTGCGCCCGCCGTCCGGCCCGTTACGCGCTGGAAATGAACCTCGGCTGGTTTGCCCAGCGCGGCATCAAGCCCGGCGTCAAGCTCGGCGGTCTCGACAAGGCGCCGCGTCCGCAATAATGCCGCCAAACAAATGGCGCGCCCGCCCGACCGGCGGGGCGCTCGATGCCGACCTGGCCTCCTGGCTGACCGAACCCGGTTCCCTGACGGCGCGTTGCCAGCGCAACTGCCGCCAGTTTCGCGTCCGTCTGCTGCGTTACGAAAAGGGCCGGGCGCTGGCCGATGAAGGCTTGCGCCTCGAGCAATCGCGCCACCCGGCCTGGATCCGCGAAGTGGCGCTTGAATGCGACGGCGTGCCGGTCATTTTTGCCCATACCACGCTGTCGACCGTCAGCAATGGCCGCCTCAGTCGCTGGCTGGCACGCCTTGGCAGCAATTCGCTCGGCTCGCTGTTGTTCACCCATCCCGGCTTTAAACGGGGGGACATCGAGTTTCGCCGGCTCGACCCGCGTCACCCGCTGTTCCAGCGCGCCGCCGCGCTGGGCGTGGCCGGCGACACCCTGTGGGCCCGCCGCTCACTGCATCGTCTCGGTGGGCAGCAGGTGCTGGTGACCGAGGTTTTTCTGCCGGCCGTCGCCTCGCTCGGCTGCTGATCGGGCATGCACCATCGCCCGCAGCCTGTCGCCCCAGAACGCCACGAAACCCTTGTCAGCCCTATAATCGAGCCATGAACCTTCGCAAGTTTTTGGCGATTATGCTGGTGTCTTCGGTGGTTGCCGCCGGCTATTGGGGCATGCGCGACGATGCTGATTCGGGTCCGCTTGAGACCGGCCCCGCCGTTTCTTCGCATTCAAGCCTCCTTTCTGGCTCCGCCGCCTTGTTGCCGCTTCCGCCAGTCCCGGCCTTGCCGGCCGAGAAGGTCGCGCTTGGCAAACGCCTGTTCTTCGACACACGCCTTTCCCGCGACAACACCATTGCCTGTGCCAGCTGCCACCAGCTTGAAAGCGGTGGTAGCGACCGTCTGCTCGTATCCGTCGGCATCGATGGTCGGCAGGGGAGCATCAACGCGCCGACGGTGTTCAACAGCAGCCTGAATTTCGTCCAGTTCTGGGATGGCCGGGCCGCCAGTCTCGAAGAGCAGGCCGCCGGTCCGGTACACAACACGCTTGAAATGGATTCGAACTGGGCGGAGGTCATTGCCAAGCTCAGTCGCGACGAGGCTTATAACCGGGCTTTTGGCCAGCTCTACAAGCAGGGCATGAGCGGGGAGACCATCGTCGACGCCATCGCCACCTTCGAACGGTCCCTGCTGACGCCAAACGCACCGGTCGACCGCTTTCTGGAAGGCGACCAGACGGCCCTCAATCCGCTTGAGCGCGACGGCTACCAGCGCTTTCTCGACTACGGTTGCGCCAGTTGCCATCAGGGCGCCGGCATTGGCGGCAACATGTTCCAGCGCTTTGGCGTGATGGACGATTATCTCAGGGAGCGCGCCAACCGGCAGTCCGACCTCGGTCGCTTCAATGTCACCGGCCTCGATCAGGACAAGAATGTGTTCAAGGTGCCCAGCCTGCGCAACGTCGCCGTCACGCCGCCGTATTTTCACGACGGTTCGGCCAAAACGCTCGACGAGGCGGTCATCGTCATGGGGCGCTACCAGCTCGGGCGCGAACTGTCAGAGGACGACGTCAAGGCACTCACCGCCTTCCTGAGGGCGCTGACTGGCGAATGGGAAGGAAAACGGCTGCAATGATTCCTTCCAAATCCACGCCGGACATGGCGAGAAAGCATCTCAGCCTGGGCCTGGCCCTGTTGGTCGGGATTTTTGCTGCGGCCCTGAGCGGGCTGTTTTTCCTGGCTGAAAAGGTCTCGCCCGACGCGCACTTCGCCTACACGCAGAAGCTGCGCGATATTGGCGAGCTCGATGCCCGCGTTGACGGGCAAATTCTGGCCAATCGCCTTGAGCAGGTCCGCAATTTCGACGCGATGACCCGCTATATCCAACGCCTCGACGAACTGGGCAGGCAGGTCAATTCAGTCCCCGCCTTCCTCTCCGCGGCAGACCGCACGGCCGTCGCGGCGGCGGCCGGCGAGCTGGTCGAGGCCCTTGGCCACAAGGCTGTGCTGGTCGACCAGTTCAAGCGCGAGAACGCCATTTTGCGCAATTCGATCTCCTTCTTCCCGATTGCCACCTCGGCCTTCCTCGAAGCCGGTTCGTTCTCCCCGCAGCCTGGCAGGCAGCTCCACCTGATGGGCAAATATGCGCGTGAGGTGCTGGCTTTCGCTCATGCCCCGAGCGACGAAGGGGGGCGGCGCGTCCTTGGCGTGCGCAATGAACTGGCCACTTTGGTGCAGGGATCGAGAGATGGACGACTTGTCGACAACATCATTCGCCACGGCGACAACATTGCAGCCCGGCTCCGCTCGCTCGATGCCTTGATGACCGATATTTCCGCCCAGGCCAGCAGCGCCCGACTCGAAAAGCTGAGCAGCGACTACGCGGTCGGCCATGCCCGGGCACAGCGCGCGGCAACCCGCTACCGCGCAGCGCTTTACATGCTGGCCATTGTGCTCACCGCCTTCCTTGCCTTCCTGTTCTTCCGGCTCGTTCTGGCCCGCCGTTCGCTGGCCCGGGTCAATAACGAACTGGGCGAGCGCTACGCCGCGCAACTCGCTGTCGAAAAGCAGCTGATCCTGCATGCCACGGCCTTCCGCAGCGCCCACGACGGCATCACGCTGACCGACGCTTCCGGCAACATCCTCGACGTCAATCCGGCCTTCTCGCGCATTACGGGCTGGGAGCGCAGCGAAGTCATCGGCCGCAATCCTCGCGTCCTCAAGTCCGGCCGCCACGATCTCGAGTTTTACGCGGCGATGTGGAAAAGCATCAACGAAACCGACAGCTGGCGCGGCGAAATCTGGAATCGCAACAAATACGGCGAGATCTACCCTGAACTGCTGTCGATCTCGGCCGTGCGCGACAAGGATGGAAATCTCACCAACTACGTCGCCGTCTTTTCCGACATCGGGCGCCTCAAGGCGCAGGAGTCGCAACTCACGCAGATGGCCTACTACGACTCGCTGACCGAGTTGCCCAACCGCACCCTGCTCGCCGACCGCCTCGTTCAGGGGATTGCCCAGACCCGTCGTAGCGATGCCTTGATGGCCATCTGCTATCTCGATCTCGACGGCTTCAAGCCGGTCAACGACACCTGGGGTCATGGCGCCGGCGACATGGTGCTCGTCGAAATCGCCAACCGACTGCGTCAAATGGTGCGCGGCGGTGATACCGTCGCTCGCCTTGGCGGAGACGAGTTTGTCATGCTTCTGCTCGGCTTTTCGAGCGAAGCCGAATGCCACGAAGCGATCCGCCGGGTGTTGGCCAGAATCGCTCAGCCGCTGACCGTCCTGCCCGAGTCGGTGAGCGTCTCGGCCAGTATCGGCGTGACGCTCTATCCTCACGACAATGAAGACCCAGACACCTTGCTGCGCCATGCCGACCAGGCCATGTACCGCGCCAAACAGGCCGGCAAGAACTGCTTCCAGATTTTCGATGCCGAGCAGGACCGCCACACGCGCAGCCGGCGTGACCACGTCAACCGCATCCGTCAGGCCCTCGACGACCACGAGTTCGTCATCTATTACCAGCCCAAGGTCAATATGCGCCTGGGCAAGGTCACCGGCGCCGAGGCCCTGATCCGCTGGAATCACCCGGAGCGCGGAATTCTGGCGCCGAGCGAGTTCCTGCCGCTGATCAACGACGACCTGATGATCAAGCTGATCGGCGACTGGGTCATCGAGGCGGTGCTCGGCCAACTGCAAGCCTGGCATGTCGCCGGACTGGATCTGACGGTCAGCGTCAATGTCGCCAGCAAGCAACTGCAGGCACCGGAGTTTGTCGAAAAGCTCAAGGCCGCGCTGTTCGTGCACCCCGAGGTGGCCCATCTGCTCGAAATGGAAATTCTCGAAACAGCCGCGCTCGAGGATGTCGCCAAGACTTCGCGGGTCATCGACGAATGTCGTGCCCTCGGCGTACGTTTCTCGCTTGATGACTTCGGCACCGGCTATTCCTCACTGACCTACCTCAAGCGTCTGCCGGCCGAGATCATCAAGATCGACCAGAGCTTCGTCCGCGAAATTCTCAGCGACTACAACAATCTGGTCATCGTCCAGGGCGTCATCAGCCTAGCCGGCGCCTTCCAGCGCGAAATCATCGCCGAAGGTGTCGAAACCGTCGAACACGGCCGCCTGCTGCTCCAGCTGAACTGCGATCACGCCCAGGGCTACGGCATCGCCAAGCCCATGCCGGCCGAGCTGGTCGTCGACTGGGTCAGGCAATGGCGGCCCGACCCGATGTGGCAGGCGATCAGCGACCTGCATTGGGATGTTGCCGATTACCCCATGCTCATCGCCGAAATCCAGCTGCGCAACTGGGTCAGCCAGATCGTCTATGCCAGCAACGAAGGACAGGCAGCGTTGTCCCAGATCATCGACGACCCGGCCAGCAGCGAATTTGGCGCCTGGTACTACGGTGACCACCTGCACCATTACGAAAGCCACCCGGTCTTTGCCGACATCGACGAGCCCTACCGTCGCCTGCACCGGATCGCCGGCCAGATCGACCAGCGCTGGCGTGATGGCCAAGTGCAGGAATCGCGAGCCCTGGTTCCCGAACTGCTTGTTGCCCGCGACGCGACGCTGGCGCTGCTCCTCCAGTTGCAGCGCGCCGTGGGGGTACGCCGGACATAGTCCGGCGGCTTGGCGCGCAGTTCGTGCTCGGAAGGGAAAGCGTTGGCGATGCCGCGGCGGTCGGCGAGTTCCGGCTGGGGCAGTTCATGGGTCACGAAATTGGGCGCGATGATCGTGTCGGGACGGATGTTGGCCAGCGTGAATTGCGAAATTGGCTCTTTTTTCCGGTCGACCGTAGCAATCGCCGAGCGCGAGTTGAGGCGCGACCGGGTAGCCGGGACGGCTGCCCAAAGAAGGCAGAGATAGTTCCGATTCTCATTTTGCAGCCATTTCTAAGCCACTTTTCCCAAAGTACGGAGCGATCAATCTGATCTATCCCATCTTTCAATTCGAGCACCAACTGTCGGATAACTTGACACCATTCTCTCAATGCACCTGGCGAACATTAAAAGTTGTTTTTAAAACAACGTAATACAGAGTTGCATTTAAAGTGGCGCGAATATTGCGGATAAATTTTCCGTCAACCCAGCCTTGGAGTATCAATAATGAAACTTTCCAAAATTGCATCTGCGCTCACAGTGGCTGGCGTACTTGCCACGTCGCTCCCGGCCAACGCTTCGAGCGCACTTTTTTCAGGCTTTGGCCTGCCCAGTTCCGATGCCCTGCTAACCGGCGCCACGGTCGTTGATTTCACGTCGCTCACCGCTGGCATCTATACATCGCTGACTACGGGCAACGTCACCTTTGGTGGCGGGGGGGGTAGTTTTGTTATTACTAACAACTTGGGGGGGGACTACAACACTCAGGGCCGTAACCTGCAAAACCTGCACGGTCAGGGCAGTACGACCATTCTCGATTTTACTTTCGCCAGTCCGGTCAGCGCCTTCGGCTTCAATTTCGGCGCTTCGAACGAAGACTGGAGCCTCGCCATCTACGACGCGGCCAACAACATTATCGAGAGCCAAATTCTCAACCAGACTTGGTTCAGCAATGCCGGCGATTACTTTGGCATGGCAACATCCGGAATTGCCAGCGCCCGCCTGACGCAACTGACCCACGTTAACGACGCGGGTGCTGACTGGATTCTGCTCGACAACTTCTCTTATGTCGGCCGCAACAATGTACCCGAACCAGAAACACTTCTGCTGTCCGGCCTCGGCCTTTTCGCACTGGCTGCCAGCCGTCGTCGAAAGATGAAGCAGCGGTAACCGTACCCGGTGGTGGTTCCACCATCAAAAAAGAGGGGGGAGTGTCTTCCCCTCAGACGGCCGACAATGCCTCCAAAGAACTGGAGGCATTTTTTTTCGGCAGCCCCGGCTAATGGGTGACCCCTCTGGTGTTCGTGTGCGCCGGACTTAGTCAGGCAGCTCGGCGCGCTGCGGGCGCGGCGGCGGGGCGGGAAACAGCGCGGCGAGTACCTCGGCCGGTCTGAGGCCGGCCTCGTCTTTTTCATCGAGCCAGATAAATCGGCCTGCGGGGGCGCCGGCTGTGGCTGCCAGGGCGGCATCGCGTTCGGTCTGCGGATTGCTCAGGATGACGACGCGGGCGAGGTGGCCGGCCCTGGCCAGGACGCCGAGCTCATGAATGCAGCCGGCGTTCTTGGCATTGAAGTTGCGCAGGTCCATGAGCACCACGTCGCTGATCCCGACCAGCCGGTCGAGTGCCTGTTGCCAGGTGTTGTCGTGGCAATAGCATTCGTTCACCCGGTAGCGGCCTTCGACGTCGGGCTTTAGCTCGAACTGGCGGAGCCGGGGTTCGATGTCGGCGACGCGGTTGATGAAGCGTTCGCCTAGCCGGCCGTCGATGAAGGTGAAGATGTCGTCGGCGTCGATGGTGCGGTCGGCCAGATCGGTGCCGGCGATGAGCACGGTGTTGCCACTCAGCCGCCAGCGCTCGATGACGCGGTCGAAAATGGCCTGGGCGTTGGCATCCTGCTGGAAGACGCGGAGGATGAGCAGGGTCGGCGGCTGGCCGGCGCCAGCCGGGCCAGCGAAGCCTTGCATGAGCGTGGCGCCGAGCGGTATCCACAGGAGCGGGGCAAAACAGACTACGGCACCCCAACCGAGATCGCCGATGGCGCCAAGGGTCGGGCTGATCAGGGCGATGGTCCATACCGCGGTGAACAGGTAGAAAAGTTCGGAAATGCGGCGCTCCCGGTAGCTTTTGGCCAGCCAGCGGCCAAGCGCACGGGCCGGCCACCAGGCGATCAGCCAGGGCAGCACGGCGAACAGCGTGAAGGCGCTGGTGGCGCTGGTGGCGCCCAGCCAGCCGGCCAGCCAGACGATGAACGGGCTTTCCGCTTCGACCATCGCCGCCAGCAAGTCGAGGCCCAGTTGCGACGAGCCGCTGAGGACGATGAACAGCGGTGCCAGCCAGGGGCCAACGGCGCGCGTGGCACCACCGAGACAGAGGGCGGTGACGACAACGAGCGGCAGGCCGGTGTCGAACAGCATCCAGCCGACGATCTGGACAAAGCTGACATTCTCGTTGGTGCGCCAGCTCAGCAAGGCGATGGCGAGGACCAGCCAGCCAAGCATGGCGCCGACAAAACGCGGGCGGGACCAGCGGCCGATCACGGCGAGCACGGGCAGAATCGGCCAGGCATAGGCGGCGCCAAGGGTGGCCACGGTTTTGAGGGTGATCGGGCCGTCGGCGATGAACTGGGTCAGCACCGTGCGGCTCAGGGCGATGACGAGGGTCAGGCCGATGAAGGAAAAGAGCAGCCGGCGGTAGGCGTCGTCGTTGTCGGCGAGCGATGGAAACCGGGGCGGGCGAGCGACGGGGGGCGTGCTGGCTGGCGCGCTGCCGTCGCCCGGCTCGGCCACCGGCGCCTTCATGAGGCGCTGCATGCTCCGCCGGTAGCTGCGCGCGACGACCCAGGCGCCGACCAGCGCGAGCAGCGTCGCGATGATCAGCAGGGTCAGGATCTTGCCGGAGGCCATGGTTCAGGCCAGGGCCGTGGCGCGCAGGCCGGGCACGTAGACCATGCGGCCGTGGTCGGCGATATAGCTCAGCAATTGCCGGCGATTCTCGCCGCTGCCCGGCGCCTTGAGCGAAATGTGCACCCAGCCCGAGTTGGGGCCTTTGGCCGGGTCGTAGCACTCGCAGATGATCTGGTCGAAAGCCTTGAGGTTGTCCTTCGCCCAGTTGGCCAGAGCCAGCGTGCTGACGCCGACGATCTCGATGTCGCAGGCTTCGCCGCGCGCATGCTGGCTGGTGCTGAGCCAGCTCGCCGGTTTGTTTTTCAATGCGCGTTCGAGCGGGTGGCCGCGAAAGACGCTGTTCGGCGTGAAGCGGCCGAAGTGGTCGCGGATCGGCTGGAGGACTTCGCGGGCGAGGTGGATGGCGGCGCGCAGTTCGCGGTCGGAAGGGAACGCATTGGCGATGCCGCGGCGGTCGGCGAGTTCCGATCGGGTCAGTTCATGGATCAGGAAATTGGGCGCAATGCGCGTGTCGGGACGGATGTTGGCCAGCGTGAATTGCGAAATTGGCTCATTTTTCCGGTCGACCGTAGCAATCGCCGAGCGCGAGGTGCTGCGCGACCGGGTGATGGGCCGGATAACTGCCGGCGCCGGGTTGGCACGCGGTTTCGTCGCCCGCGTGGTGGCCAGCTTGGGCGGCACGGCTGTCGCCCTGGCGCTGGCGGCTGGTTCGGGATTTGCCGGGGCGGCGCTCCGGGCAGTGGCTTTGGACGCGGCAGGGCGCCGGCTGCGGGGTTTGGCCGAGGCGGGACGGGGGCTCATGCGAGGTCCTCCTTGATCTGGTCGATCAGTCCGGCGATGGGGGCATCGTCGGCGACATTGGCGCGCAGGAAATCGAGGTGTTCGGTGACGGATGAACGCTCGCGCACGCTGGCCCCGCGCAGGATCGCCTGGCGGTAGGTCTGCCTGGCGGTTTCACCCGTCGCCGCGCCCTTCTTGCCGCGCCGGGTTTCGGCCAGGGCGTGGACCAGGTCGAGATCGGCCAGGCTGGCGCCGTCCCAGAAGTTCGGGGCGGTTTCGTTGCGCCGCTCGAGTTCCGTGCGCAGGCGGGCGACGTCTTGCTTGAGCGTGGCCAGCCCGGTCAGCGGCGCCTGATCGATGGCCTGGTCGGGGTACAGTCGGCGAATGAGCAGGGCGGCGCTGGCCCAGTTGGTGTAGGCATAGGGGCTGGCCTGGCGGGCGTAAGCGTCGCGGTAGTGGGCGGCCATGTTGACCAGGGCTTCGCGGCGGCCGCCGTCTGCCGTCTCGATGAGCGCCAGCCGTTTGTAGGCGCCGCCAAGCAGGCTCAGGCGTTCGCTGGTCTGGCCGTTGGCGGCGAGCGCAGCGAGACGGCTTATCGCCTGCTCGATGTCGTGGCGCAGGCTGGCCCGCAGGTGGTCGTCGCGCTGACTGTCGTCGGCCGCCAGCCAGCGGCTGCCGGCCTGCCTGATTTCGTAATTGGCCAGTTGCTCGATGACGCGCACAGGGCATTGGCCGCGTTCAGCGACGAGCGCGGCGCGCAGGCCGGCGATCGCCTTGTCCCAATGGCCTGCCTCGCCCCAGGCGAAGCCGAGCGCGGCGGCGACATCGGCACGACCGGTCCACGCCTGTTGGGCCGGCGGGATGCGGCACAGGCGGCGTTCGATGCGTTCGGCGATGTCCGAACTGTCGCCGCCGTCGCGCAGGTCGCTGGCCAGATTGTCGAGGTCGACGGCCAGTTCGTGTGGCGTGACATAGGGCGGCGCTTCGGCGCGGCGCGCCTCGCCGTCGTGCGACAGGCGGAAATTCGGATCGCCGTAGCACTGGTAGGCGCCCCAGGTATTCACGTTTTCGCAGACGATGAAGATTTCCTCGCGGGCGGCACGGACCGCTTCGCCGAAGAAGCCGCCGCTCACCATGTGGCGGTAGAAGGCTTCGGCGAAGATCTTGCCGGCGATGTCGTCCACCGCCCAGCCGGCGGCGACGACGGCGGCGAGGACGCCGGGTTCGGTCTTGCCGTGGCCATCGATGAGGCCCAGGTGGCAGCAGTTGATGAAGACCAGTTCGGGCACCCAGCGCATCTGGTCGATGTCGCCGGGGGTCAGGATGGTGTCGATGCCGATCACCATGCCCGAGCGGGGGACGGCCATTTTCGCCGACTGGTATTGATGCACGCCGTGCCCGGCGAGGTGGAGGATGCGCCATTTTTCGCGGTGCAGCGCTTCGAGGATGGCCGGTGTTCGCTCGTTGACGCGGTCGGTCACTTCGTAGCCGGCGTTGGCCAGGGTGCCGACGACGCTCAGCGCCTCATCGCGGGCGCCGGGCAGGTCGGCGAAATCGGACGCGTTGTCGAGATCGGGGTTGCCGATGACGAGCGCCGTGTTGCCCGGCGCATAGGCCGGCCGGGCGCGGAAATGGCGGGTCTTGAACTGGCGGATCATGCCGGCGCTGACGGCCGGCGGACGCGGGCTGGCGCCCCAGCGGTCTTCGAGCAATTCCCACGGATAACGCGCCGAGCGTTGGTCGACGAGCATCACGAGGTTGCCCTGCTGGGCCGACAGTTCCTTGATGCGTACGGGCAGGAGCAGTTCGAACAGCGTCTTGGCCGCCTCGGCATTACGGTTGGTGTCCTGGCTGGCCAGTTCGATGAAGGAGTCGGCCAGCGACAACTGGCCAGTGGCCATGGTTTCCTCGGCGCGCGCCTTGTCGGTCGGGAAAATGAAGCGCAGCGCCTGGTCGTTGTGCTCGTCCTCGATGATTTCCAGGCGGTGCCACCACTCCGGCGCCTCGTCGGTGCGCAGGCGGTGCCGGCCGGCCTGGCCGGCTTCGATGGCGGTGGCGTCCCAGCGCAGGCTGGCCGCCAGCTCGGCGTTGTCGACGGACTTGCGAATGGCTTGGGCGGCGGCGATGGCGAGGTCTTCGTAGAGTTCGACGAATTCGACCTGGTCGATGACCACCCGGCCGTCCATCTGGTTGGCAACCAGCCGCGCATTGGTGGCAATCGCCGCGCGCAGGACGGCTTCAACGGCGTCGCCGATCGGCACGCCGCCGGCGCCGGTGCCGATCAGCAGGCAACTGACGGCGGCCGAACGCGGCCGGCTGGCTTCGCCGAAACGGTCGTCCGGCCAGTGGGCGACGGCCAGCGCGAAATCGAGCAGGGCGCTGCGCATGGCTTCTTCGAGCTGGCCGGGGCCAAGCTTGCCGACTTCGCCGAGGCCGACGACGACGGCGCCGGCCGGCTTGGCGCTCGGGCTGTCGTTGAGGAAGAGGCTGCTGGTGCCGAGCGGGCCGGGGTAGATGCCGAGATCGGCGCGGCGCGACAGGGCACCATCGAGTTGCCGGTCGAGCGCCTTTTCGGCGCTGACGATGGTGTCGCCCTGGTAGTGGCCGACGACCACCGGGTGCCGGGCGTAGGCCAGGCTGCCGTGGGTGATGCCGACCCGGATGACCTGGCCGTCTTGTTCGCCATGCCCGCGGTCAACCGGAATTCCGCCCGAAAATCCAAAGCTGCCGATGTCGTCCGGGCCGGGGATGCTGTCGGCCACCGGCAGCGAGGGCAGGACGAAACGCTCTTCGAGGCCGGCGCCGCGGGCGCGGCTCGGCGGTGTCGCCGGGAGCAGCGTCGTGCTGCCCTTGACGAGCAGGTCGAGGTAGCCGGGGAAAGCCTTGGGCTGGGCGCACAGGGCGTCGTGTGCGGTGTTTTCGACATACCACACGGGGACGCCGGGCAGGCGGCCGGAATCCCAGCTCACCGTGCCGTCGCCGGCGGCGGTGGCGATGAATTCGAGCTTCTTGCGCTGGCTCGCCGGCTCATCGTCACGGCTGACCAGCTGGTAGTCGATGACCGTAGCCGGCTGGCAGCCGGCCACGTAGAGCATGAGCGGGTCGGCCGGCGCGGCGCGCAGGCGTTGCCAGGAGGCGGCAGCCGCCTGGAGGGTGGCCGGGCTGGCCGTTTCCCACGTCGCCTCTGTGCCTTGCTGGATCGCCTGCCAGTGGGTGAGGTCGGTGAAATCGGGGTCGTTTGGCGCGAAGGGCAGCAGTTCGAGCAGGCCGGGGTAGTCGCGGACGATGCCGATGATGTCGTCGGTGCCGTGGGTGATGTCGAGCAGCGTCAGCTTGGCCTGCGTCGGATTGAAGCCGGTCAGCCAGCGTACCGCTTCGTAGGAGCCGAGGTTGGGCGTGCCGAGCATCAGGAAGCGGCTGCCCGGCAGGCGGGAAATACGCTGCCAGAGGGCGCTGCCGGGGCCGCCGTCGGCGATCATGGCACGGACGACGAGGCCGCCCATCGAATGGGCGACAAGGCGCACCGGCTGTTGCGTGCGCTCGGCCCGGTCGACCAGCGGGGCCAGCGTTTCCGCCAGGTGCGCCGCGGCATCGCGGATCGAGTGGCGCCAGTCGTAGGGAAAAATCTCGACGTCGTGGCTGCGCTCCAGGAAGTCGACGAGCGGGCCGTAGAAGTCGTCGACCAGACCGACCGGCGCGATGTCCGGCTTGCCCATGCGCAGCTTGCCGAGGCCGCCGGCGAACAGGGCCAGGTAGTTGAGCCAGATCGACCGGTCGCCGGCCTTGAGCTCGCTGCCCATGGTGCCGGGCAGGACGACGGCGATGGGCCGCGGCAGGTTGTCGGCGCGGTGGCGAATGAGGGTGCGGGCGGCGCGCGGCGCCTTGGCCTCGATGGGCAGGAAACCGCCCGTTTCCTGGTCGCTGCGGGTCAGCGCCGTGCGCAGCCAGTTGATGCTCTGGCCGTTGGTGAAATAGCGGAAATGATTGACCTTGGCACCCCGATCCTTGCGGTAGCGGGCGCCACCGTTGAGGCGCGGCAGGCCGCCGAGCATCGAGGCGGTATCGACGACGAGGTCGTGCTCATCCTTGTAGAACCAGTCGGTGGCCAGCACCTTGAGCGTGTTGAGCAGCGTGTCGCCGGCCTCGATGTCGCCGGCGATGACGGCCAGGTCGGCATCGGTGGCCAGTTCGGGCAGGCTGTTGAGGAGTCGGGTCAGGGCCGAGCCGGGAATCATCGCCTCGATGCCGGGCAGGGTGCGCGGGTCCGTGCGCTCGGCGACGACGGCCTGGATGAAATCGACGGCGCCGCCGATGCCGAGCGAGCCGAAGGACAGGTAATCGAGCACCGACAGCCAGCGGTCGAGCCGGCCGGAAGCCAGCGTCGTGCCGCGGGCCGGGCAGGCGACACGGGCAAAGCGGCTGACGCGGATTTTCTTCTTGCCGAGCAGGGTGACGAATTTGACTAGCAACTCGCGGTCGGCGGCATAGGCCGCGTTGCGCGCCTTCTCCTCGGCGGCGGCAAGCGGGGCCAGGCCCATTTGCGGGGCAATGCTACGGTCGACGGCAAAAAAGGTCTCAATTTGACGTGGCGTCAGCACCTCGGCCAGCTGCCGGCAGCCCGACAGGCAGAGCAGTTCGCCAACCAGCCCGCCGCGCGAGTGCGAGACGAGATGCACCTCGGCGCCCTCGGGCAGGCGTTCGAGCAGGGCGTAGGCGTTCTGGATCGGGCTTTCGGTCAGCGTCCGGTGCTCGAAGGCGAAAACCCGGTCGCCGTAGGTCAGGGCCAGGCTCTCGCGCAGCTTCCGGGCGTCGGCGTTGTGCGGATCCCACAGCTTGCCGTAGCCGCCCGTCGTGCTCGACGCCGTGCCGTGGATGAAGACGAGGAGTGGCCCGGGGGCGGCGGGCAGCGGGGCGGCGCCGGGAACCGGCACGAGCGTCAGCGTGTCGCCAGCGGCGATGCGGTAAAGACCCGGCGTCTTGTTCTCGAGCGATTTTTCCTCGAAAGCTTTGCCGATCTTGCCGGCCACCTTTTTGCCGATGTCGACACCAAAAAATTCCAGCACGCGTATGGCCAGCCCGGCTGCCCCGCGTTCGCTGACGACGGCGCGGCGCGGCGTCAGATGGGTGAATTCCCAGGCGCCGCCTTCACCGCGCGGCGGCGGGTTGCCGTATTCGCGGGTCAGGTCGTCGGCCCGGCTCCACAGTACGAAGCCGTTTTCAAGCGCGACGCGGACGACGGTTTCCGGTTTGACCTCGATTTCCTCGCCGGCCCCGTCGCGGGCGCTGCCCGGCGCCAGGCGGTAAAGCGGTTGAGGCCCGCCGGGCTGGCTGGCACCGCGGCTGCCAGCGCCGATTTTCGTGCCGCGAATGCGTATCGTCCGTGTGCTCATTTTGGGTCTCCTTTGGTGCTGCCCGAGGCGAAAGGGTGACGCTAAAAAATGACATTCAGATTACCAGAGCTGGCGCGTGTCGAGCCAGCTCACCTGCCCGGTTCGTCGCTTCACCTCGCGCACCATGTGCGCCGTGCCGCCTGGCCCGTCGCCACCGCCGCCGTTCCACAGGCAGATGAAACGGACTCGGTGCAGACCTTGGGTCAGGGCGCTGTAAAGCAGCCACAGGTTGCAGCGTTCGAAGGCGTCCATTTCGCGGCCGTCACGCTCGCGCGGTAGCGGGCCGAGTTCGACCGGCATGATGCGCGGCGCCAGGGTGAGTTTGTCGCGCAGGGCGAAATAACGCTGGCGCCAGGCCTCGCCGTTGGCCGAGGGGAGCACCGAGGCTTCGATGAAATCCGGCTCGGCAAGCGGCAGCAGCATCTGGAAAGGCACGCCGCGGGCGACGCAGGCTTCGCCGAAAAGGATGTCGCCACCAGCCGCGCCCTGGGCGAAAGCGAGGTCGTCCGGCCCGGCGCCCAGGCTGTCGAGCAGCTCGCCGATGCGGGCGGCGGCGACCGGCTCCCGGTCGGCCGGGAAACGTGGCTCGGCGCGGTCCGGGCTGTCGATCATGTGGCCGGAAAAGAGAAAGACCTTGTCCGGCCGGCGCTTGCTGTGCGGCGGCTTGAGGCGCTGCATGGCCCGCTCCAGCGTGGCCAGGGCCGCCTTCACGTTGTCTCGGCGAAAGGCGAGGAGGTCGAGCAGGGAGAGGTGTTTCCAGGTTGCTTCGAGGGCCAGCCAGTCATTGTCGACATGGGCGATGGCCTCGCGAAAGGCGGCGCCGACGGTGGCCGGGTCGCGGTCGATGATGGCCAGGGCGCCGAGATTGGCCAGCGCCCAGTAGCGGTTGGCGTCGTCGCGCTCGCATGAGGCGGCCCACGCCACGCCGCCGGCCATGATGGCCGCTTCGTTGGCATAGCGCGGGTCGCCGGTCAGTTCGCGGTAGACGTGCATCATCATGACCGCGTTGATGCCCGACAGATAATGCCCGGGGCTGGCCCGGAAAGCCCGGCTGTAGCTGAGGATGGTGTCGCGCAGCAGGGCGTCCTCATAGGCCGCGTCGCGGCGCATCTGCTCCGGCGTGTGGCCTTCGACGCGCCAGGCGTTCACCCATTCCGCCTTGTCCAGGCGACCGAGCAGTTCCCAGGCTTCGATGTCGTCCTGGTTATCGTCGATGAGCTTCTTGAAGGCGGCGCGTGCTTCGTCGGTCCGCCCGAGGCGTTGCAGGCAGACGCCGCGCTGGCGGGCAGCCTCGTGATTGTCCGGGGCGAACTCGAGGGCTAGCTCACATTGTTCGAGGGCAAAATGGAAGTGCGCCATGCGGCGCAGCGCCTCGCCGGCCTTGAGGTGGGCCTCGACACGCAGCGGCGTGGCCGGGGCCTCGTCGGCCAGGACGAGAATGTCCTCCGGACGGTTGGCGTTGCGCGCCACTTCGATGCGGGTTGCCCATTCGTCGTGGTTTTCCCAATACTGCAGCGCGTTGCCGACACGCAGCCGGGTCCAGTCCGGCTCCTCCAGGTTGGGCAGCAGGCTGTACACCGGGCTGGTCTTGCGGCCGCGCCAGGCGCTCAGGGTGTTCTTCGCCATCGTTGCCAGCGCCGCGATGTCGGCGGCCAGCACCTGCGGGTCAGGGGCGCCGTCCCGCAGGTGATAGGTCAACTTGCGGTCAGTGTAGATGTCGAAAGGCTGAGCCGCCCGCGGTCCCTGGACGAGAATGACGCCGCGCGCCCGCAAGGCGTGGCGGACGCCGAGTTCGTACCAGACATTGGGGTTGTCGAGCGTCAGGTCGGCGACCACGAGGTCGGCCATCAGCAGTTCCTGAAAAAGGTCGGCGCGAATGTCGCCGGCTCCTTGTTCCTCGTCGGCCCGCAGGACTTCCAGCCCGGCGCACTCCAGTGCCGGGCGGATCAGTTCGCCGTAAACCCGGTCGAAATCGATCGGGCAGCCGTCAGCAGCGGCTTTGATCCCGAACGGCATGGCGACGAAGACATGCAGACTCATTGGCGCCCCTCTGTTGGTCCTGCTTATGTTTTTTGTGCTTCGACTTGCCTGCATACAAGTCGTTGAATCATCTTAGACCGATGATTGTGTCATGCCAAGGGACATTCTTGCCGGCCAGATCAATGCTACGGTCAACCGGGAAAAACGGCCAAAATTGAAATGCCCATGGCGGGCCGCTTGTCCCGCTCTTGCCACCCGCTTGGGGATCGTGCTATCAGTGGCCGATGATCTCGACAAATCCTTCTCCCTCGCTTTTCCGGGCCGTGCTCCGATGAGCGCCCGCGACACCCGCCGTCGCCTGGCCACCGAACTTGCTGCTGCAGCAGCCGCCTATCAGGTCGCCGCCGTCATCCCTCACTGCGCCCAGTGCACCAAGCCGTGCTGCCGACTCGACGTGCTCGTTCTCGAGTTGGAATGGAAGCAGGTCAAGGTGCTCTGGCAACTCGGTGAATCGCGTCCGGCCTTCGACCGCCGCCTTGCCGCCGGCCAGGGGCCCGAGGAAATCCGGGCCGGAAACGGGCTTTACTACGCCCACAGCAAACCCTGCCCCGCCTACGACCAAAGCTGCGGCGCCTGCCGGGTCTACGGCCAGGAAGCCAAGCCGGACGGTTGCACCGACTTCCCGGTCTATGAAGACGACGGGGCTGTCATCGCCGACCTGCGCTGCGAAGCTGTCAACCTCGAGGTGCTGACTGCCTGGCTAGCTCGTGCCGTCGGGCCGGCCTACCGCATGGTCAAGTCTGCCGATGCAGAGTTCCCGTTCCTGGTTACTCTGGAAGTGAAGAAGGGCGCCAGCAGGGGCTGAGCATTTCAGCAAAAAGAAGAAGTGGTTGGCTCTTGCCGGGTGACCCGCTCCTGCCGGCCATCGGTCGCGCCACCATATCCCCCGTCCTGAGGGGGAATCCCCTTGCTTTTTGCGTGATGCCGGAGATCCCTGCAATTGGAAGCGGCCTGACCGATCTGTCGATCCTGTTTTGTGGCAATACGACGATATATGCCAAAAGTCATAGAAGTTAATGCAAAATAGGCGCTTCTCAGGGTTTACCAATTGACTGCCGATGCTATCTGACCTCTTTGCGGGCACGCTCCGCTTCTTGTTGCTGGGGATCCTGGTTGGCCTGCCATGTTCCGTGCCGGCCGCGATGCCTGAAAAGGTGGTTTTACAGCTCAAGTGGTTCCATCAGTTCCAGTTTGCCGGCTACTACGCGGCCAAATCCCAAGGCTACTATGCAGCAGAGGGCCTGGACGTCGATATTCGTCCGCTCGACCCGAAAACGAACGTGGTGGAGCAGGTCACCTCCGGCGCGGCACAGTACGGAATCGGCGATTCCGGAATCATTGCCGCCTACGCGCAAGGGGCCAGGATTGTCGCGCTGGCTGCAATTTATCAGCACGATCCCCTGGTTTTCATCAGCCGGCGCGAAGCGGGAATCATCAGTCCCTATGAAATGAAAGGCAAGCGCCTAATGTTTGACAGCAAGGGCAGCGACGAGGGGCCGTTGCGCGCGATGCTGGTTGAAGCCGGCGTTATGCCGGGGACGTACACCTATGTGCAGCACACCTACAACAAGGAGGATCTGGTCGACCGCAAGGTGGATGTGATGTCGGCCTATCTGACTGACCAGCTCTATTATTTCCGACAGCGCGGCATACCGATCGACGTCATCAACCCGCAAAGCTACGGCATCGATGTCTACGGCGACATGCTGTTCACCAGCGAAAAGGAACTCGAAGCGCATCCCGACCGCGCCGAACGCTTCCGGCGTGCCAGCCTGAAGGGCTGGGCGTATGCGTTGACGCATAGCGAGGAGTTGATCCAGCTGATCAAGAATGAATACGGGAGTGCGCTGACGCTGGGGCATTTGCAGTTCGAGGCGGAGGAGTCCCGCAAACTGATTCTGCCGGAAAGCATCCCGCTCGGTTTGATCGATGCCGGCCGCCTGCGGCGACTGGCCTCGGTCTATTCGGAACACCGGTTGGCGCCGCGGCTGTCGGAACGGCAATTGCAGAATTTTGTGCTGGGCAATCGTCAGTCGCTGGCCTTGACCGACGAGGAAAAGCAGTGGCTCACGGCACATCCGGTGATCCGGGTTGGCATTGACCGGGACTTTGCGCCCTATGAGTGGCTTGACGAAAAGAGCCAGTTCCGTGGCATGAATGCCGAAATCCTGCGTTTGCTGGAAACGCGTCTGGGCGTGCGCTTCGAGGTGGTCAAGGGCAAAACATGGCAACAGACGCTCGACATGGCGCGAGACGGCGAACTCGACATGTTGACCGACGCGGTGGACACGGCCGAGCGCCGCGCCTACCTGACTTTTACACGGCCCTTTATCAGTTCGCCGATCATCATCATCAACGACGGTCGCAATGGCTACGTCGGCAATCTCGACAATCTCCGCGGGAAACGGGTAGCGGTGAAGCAGGGTTACTTCATGCAAGAGGTCCTGGCCCGCGAATATCCCAAAATCGAGTTGATTTCCACGGTCGACGAGCTGGCCGCCTTCGATTTGATCAAGGCCGGTGAGGCCGCCGCCTATGTTGGCGACGCGCCATCGCTGAACTACCTGATTCAGCAAACCGGTGCATTGAACCTGCGATTTTCGGGCAATACCGAATTCACCAGCGGCCATAGCATGGCGGTCACTCTCCGCCATCCCGAACTGCTCAGCATCCTCGACAAGACGCTGGCGGCGATACCGCAAAACCAGATGGACGACATTCTCAACCGCTGGATGAGCGTGCACATTGAACAAGGTATCTCCAAGGAAAAGGTCATGACCTATGGCCTGGTGATTTTTACCGTGTTGCTGCTTGTCGCCTTGTGGAACTATCGCCTGCATCAGGTCGTCGCGGCACGGCGGCGGGCGGAAAAGCAGCTGGCCGAGTTCAGCCGGGATTTCGAGTCTTTCCTCGAACAGACTACCGACTTCATCTATTTCAAGGATGCAAACGGCTGTTTCCGTTTTTGCAGCCAGACGCTGGCCAACATTACCGGGCATGCCAGTTGGCGCGACATGATCGGAAAACACGGCCTCGACGTCTTCCCGCAGGATACGGCGCGGATCTATTACGAAGAGGAATTGCCGATCTTTGCCGAAGGCAAGCCGCTGTTGAACAAGGTCGACCCTTATTACGACACACAGGGACAGCCCGGTCACGTGTTGACCAACAAATGGCCTTTGTTCGATGAGCAGGGCAAGGTTGTCGGCATCTTTGGCATCAGCCGCGACATCTCCGAGCGGATGCGCCTCGACAAGGAGATGGAGGCTTACCGCAACGATCTGGAAAGCATGGTCGAACTACGCACGGCCGATTTGAAATCGGCGCACGCCAAATTGCTCGACACGCAATTCGCCATGGAAAAGGCCGGCATTGGCATTCGCTGGATCAACGCCAATACGGGGCGCGTTCTGTACACCAACCGATATGCGGCAGAAATGCTTGGATACAGTGTCGATGAAATGCTCGCGATGAGCGTTCAGGACTTTGACCCGAATTGTCAGGAGATAGAACTCGGGCAAATCATCGACAATCTTCGGAACAAGGGGCATGGCGAAGTTGAAACGCTCAACCGCGCCAAGGATGGGCGCTTGATTCCGGTAGCGATTTCGACTTATTACATCCCGGGGCAGGGCGAGACCCCGGCCCGACTGATCGGATTCGTCACCGATATTACCCAGCGCAAGGAGGCCGAGAGGTTGCTGCATGAGGCCAAGGAGGCAGCCGAAGCCGCCAATGTGGCGAAGAGTGCCTTCCTGGCCAACATGAGCCATGAAATCCGCACCCCGCTCAACGCCATCACCGGCATGGCCCACATTCTGCGTCGGACGGGGCTTTCCCCGGTACAGACCGACAAGCTCAACAAGATCGAAGCCGCCAGCAGCCATCTGCTTGAGATCATCAACGCCATCCTCGACCTCTCGAAGATCGAAGCCGGCAAGTTTGTGCTGGAAGACGCCCCGATTCATGTCGAGGCCATGCTTGGCAACATCACCTCGATGCTGTCCCAGAAAGCAATGGAAAAAGGCGTTACTTTCAATATCGAAACGGTGGCGCTGCCCCACAACCTTCACGGCGACGCCACCCGCTTGCAACAGGCCCTGATCAACTACGTCGCCAACGCCATCAAATTCACGGAGGCCGGGCGCATCACCCTGAAAGTGAAGGAAGAGTCGCACACTAACGAGACGGCCACGCTGCGTTTCGAGGTCGAAGACACCGGCCCCGGCATCGCCCGGGAAGCCATCCCCAAACTCTTCGGCGCCTTCGAGCAGGCCGACAACTCGATGACGCGCAAGTACGGTGGCACCGGTCTGGGCCTGGCGATCACCAAAAAGCTGGCTGAAATCATGGGCGGCTCGGCTGGGGTCAGCAGTACCGAAGGCAAGGGCAGCACCTTTTGGTTTACGGCTGTCCTCAAGAAAGGCGGGCAGGGTGCCCCGAAACCTGCCGTCGTCGATGGCGATGCGGTCGCCCGGGGAATCGTGCTCGGGCATGCCGGCAAGCGCATCCTGCTCGCCGAGGACGAATTGATCAATCGGGAAATCGCCCAGCAGTTGCTGGAGGATGTCGGACTCGAGGTTGACATCGCCGAGGATGGCCGGGAAGCGGTCGAGAAGGCAAGCTCGGGCAGCTATGCCGCGATCCTCATGGACATGCAAATGCCGCACATGGACGGTCTCGAAGCGACACGCCGGATCAGGCTGTCACCGGGATGCTCGGCAACGCCCATTCTGGCGATGACGGCGAATGTTTTCGCCGAGGACAGGGCGCGCTGCTTCGAGTCCGGGATGGATGACTTCATCGCCAAACCGGTCACGCCGGAAATCCTGTACATGACCCTGCTCAAGTGGCTGGAATCGAAGGGCCGTTGAGCAACCGCTTTGTTGCCCGCCATGTATTCAGGATTGGGTGGCTGGGGTCCGGAAAAACAAAACCCCCGATTTATCGGGGGTTTTTGATGCTTCGGGATTCGGCATTGCCATCCCCGAAAGGGCGATCGAATCAGGCGAAGTTGGCTTCGGCGAACGACCAGTTAACCATCGAAGCCAGGTAGGTTTCGACGAATTTCGGACGCATGTTGCGGTAGTCGATGTAGTAGGCGTGTTCCCAGACGTCGACGCAGAGCAGAGCCTTGTCGCCGGTGGTCAGCGGGGTGCCGGCGGCGCCCATGTTGACGATGTCGACCGAACCATCGGCCTTCTTGACCAGCCAGGTCCAGCCGGAACCGAAGTTGCCGACGGCAGAGGTCTGGAAAGCGGTCTTGAAGGCGTCGAGTGAACCCCACTTGGCGTCGATGGCGGCAGCCAGGGCGCCCTTCGGTGCGCCGCCGCCGTTCGGGGTCAGGCAGTTCCAGAAGAAGGTGTGGTTCCAGACCTGGGCGGCGTTGTTGTAGATGCCACCGGCCGGGGCTTTCTTGACGATGGCTTCGAGGTCGAGGTTTTCGTACTCGGTGCCCTTGATCAGGTTGTTCAGGTTGGTGACATAGGCCTGATGGTGCTTGCTGTAGTGGTAGTCAAAGGTCTCGGCCGACATGTGCGGGGCAAGGGCGTCTTTGGCAAACGGCAGGGCGGGCAGTTGGTGTTCCATTTATGTTCTCCGTTGGGTTTTGATGAGGGGTGAATCGAAAATTCTAGTCAGCTTCCGGGTTGGCGACAACCTGATTTACCGTGGCTTCGGCCGAACCGCTGGCAAAGCGTAGTCTGAGCAGGTCGCCGGGGCTTAATCGGGTGGCATCGCGGATGGCCCGGCCATCGGCGCCCATGGCAAGGGTGTAACCTCGCGACAGGACGGCGTGTGGGTCAAGCTGGGTCAGACTGTTGCCGAGCGAATTTAGTTTCCCTGAATAGTGAGAAATTGCCCACTGGGTCTGCCGGGACAGGCGATATTGCAGGTGGGCGATGCCGTCGGCCAGCTGCGCCGGGTGGGGGCGGGCGCTGGCGTGGCGCTGGCCGAGGGAGTGCAGGCGGACGGCGCAGTGCTCGGTTTGGCGGCGCAGGGCGTGGCGCAGGCGGTTGCCCAAGGTTTCGGCCTCGCGCTGACGCTGACCGATGCGTTCGGCTGGGTGAACGAGGCGGGTAGCCAGCCAGTCGAGGCGTTGCAGCTGATCGGACAGTGTCCGGTCCATGCGCCGGCCGAGGAGGTTTTCGAGCTGGGTCAGGCGGTCGACCAGGGCGTCGCGGTCGGGGCTGGCCAGTTCAGCGGCGGCGGTCGGCGTCGGGGCGCGCAGGTCGGCGGCGAAGTCGGCAATGGTGAAGTCGGTTTCGTGCCCGACGCCGGAAACGACGGGAATGATTGAGGCGTTGATGGCGCGGGCGACGCACTCTTCGTTGAAGGCCCAGAGGTCTTCGATGCTGCCGCCGCCGCGACACAGGATGATCGCATCACAATCGCTGTTGGCCGCTTGAGTGATGGCTTCGGCAATCTTGGTGCCGGCGCCTTCGCCCTGGACGGGCGTCGGGAAGAGCGTGATGGCCACATGCGGCGCGCGCCGGTGCAGGGTGGTCAGGACGTCGCGCAACGCGGCGGCTTGCGGGCTGGTGACGACGGCCACGCGGCGCGGGAAGGTTGGCAACGGTTTCTTGCGGTCAACGGCAAAAATGCCCTCATTTTCAAGTTTGGCCTTGAGTTGCAGGAAGCGCTCGAAAAGGTCGCCCTGGCCGGCCCGACGGACGGCTTCGACATTGAGCTGGAATTCGCCGCGCGGCTCGTAGAACGAAACCAGCACGCGGGCTTCTATCTTCTGCCCGTTCTCCAGTCGCCAGCCAATCACTTGCGCCCGGCTTCGCCACATGACGCAGCGCACCTGGGCGTTGGCGTCCTTGAGCGAAAAGTAAACGTGGCCGGAGGCGGCGTAGGTCAGGTTGGAAATTTCGCCGCTTACCCAGCTCAGCGGGAAGGCGGATTCGAGGCAATCCCGGACTTTTCTATTCAGGCTGGATACGCTGAGGACGGCGTTGCTGACAGGTGGAATGGCATTTTGCATTGTTCGATTGTAACCCGTGGCACTTTTTTTCTGTCTCTTGTTGACAGCGTTTTATTTTGTTAAGTATTTGATTTTTAAAGGTGTAAATAACATGCCTTGTTTTTTGGCAGAGTATAAAAAATCCTTTGCTGGGTAGGGTTTAGCACAACTGATGACACGTCATTCACAGACTTATCCACAGCTTTTGGGGATAAGCCGCGCCAACCCCGCCATTTCGTCGCTTGCCCTGAGGCGGGGGGCAGGGCAGAATTGCGGGCTAATGTTTCATCAAGGATAAATTCACGTGTTAGCTATCGTTCAAGCGGCCGGCTGGCCGATCTACCCCTTGTTGTTGGCGTCGATCATTTCGGTGGCGCTGATCATCGAGCGACTGGTTTCCCTTCGCCGCAACAAGGTTGTCCCGGCCGGCCTGCTCAAGCGCGCAGTGGGTGAGTTCAAGCGCGGCGCCAACAACGACAAGCTGCTTGAGGATCTTGATGGCCATTCGCCGCTCGGTCGTGTGTTGTCGGCTGGCCTGCGCAACGTCAATGCCTCGCGTGAAATCATGAAGGAATCAATAGAGGAAGCCGGCTCGGCCGTCTCCCATGATCTGAATCGCTATCTGACCACGCTCGGCACCATCGCCTCGATCAGTCCGCTCATGGGCCTGTTCGGCACCGTGGTCGGGATGATCGAAATCTTCGGCTCGCAGTCGCCGACCGGCGTCGCCAACCCGATGCAGTTGGCGCACGGCATTTCCATCGCGCTGTATAACACCGGCTTCGGTATTTTCATTGCCATTCCCAGTCTCATCTTCTGGCGGCATTTCCGCGCCTTGGTTGATGGCTTTGTCGTCGAGATGGAGCAGCAGGCCGTACGTCTCGTCGAATACATGCACGGCGACCGGAAGTAAGCGATGAATTTCCAGCGCGGGCGCAGCCGGGAAGAGCCGGAAATCAACCTGATTCCGATGATCGACGTATTGCTGGTCATCATCATCTTCCTGATGCTGACCACCACCTACGCCAAGTTCTCGGGCCTCGAGATCAACCTGCCGACAGCCGATGCCAGCAAACAGGTCGAGCAGCCCAACGAGGTCAATGTCGCGGTGACGGCCAGCGGCCAGATACTGATCAATAAATCGCCGTTGGCGGCCAGTGACGTCACGAGTATTTCCGAAGGCTTGCGGCGCGCTGCAGGCGGCCGCGAAGATCCGCTGATCGTCATCAACGCCGATGCCAAGGCGACGCATCAAAGCGTGGTCGATGTCATGCAGGCGGCGCAGACGGCCGGTTATCCGCACATTTCCTTCGCCACCCAGAATCGCTGATGTTTTCTCGCTGGCTGCAGCGACAGTGGTTTGAGCAACGCCGGCTGACGCCGGCGTTGTGGCTTTTGCTGCCGCTGGCCTGGCTCTACGCCCTGTTGAGTGCGCTGAGTCGTCGGCTGGCCAAGCCGGTGCGGCTGCCTGTGCCGGTCATCGTGGTCGGTAATCTGATCGTCGGCGGTGCCGGCAAGACGCCGCTAACCCTCTGGCTGGCACAGCAACTCAAGGCGCGCGGCTGGCAACCGGCGATTGTCAGCCGGGGTTATGGACGCAAGGGTGATGGTGTCATTTCGGTAAGCGCCGATTCGCTGCCGGAAGAGGTGGGCGATGAGCCTTTGCTCCTGGCTCGCCGGAGCGGGGTGCCAGTCTGGGTCGGGCGCCAGCGCGCGGCGGCGGCTACTGCGTTGCTCTCCGTGCATCCTGACGTTAATGTCGTGCTTTGCGACGATGGTCTGCAGCACTACGCACTGGACCGTGACGTCGAGTTAGTCGTTTTCGACGCGCGTGGTGCCGGCAACGGCTGGCGTCTGCCAGTCGGGCCGCTACGCGAGCCGCTGGCGCGACTTGCTACGGTCGACGCGATTATTGGCAATAATTTGAGATCCGGGTTTGGCACCTCGGTGCCGACCTTTGACATGACGTTGCAGCCCGCCAGCTTCTATCGCCTCGACGATCCACGGCAAACCTGTTCGGCCGAGAGCTTGCGCAGCCGGGGGGGGCTGTATGCGCTGGCCGGCATCGGCAATCCGGGGCGTTTTTTCCAGACGCTGGAATCGCTGGGATTGAACTGCGAAACCCACCCGTTTCCCGACCACCATCGCTATTCGGCCGCCGATCTGGCTTTCGCCCGGGGTGGCGTCCTGCTGATGACGGAGAAGGATGCAGTAAAATGCGCCGGACTGACGGCGGGTGAAACTTGGGTTCTGCCCGTCGAGGCCGAGCTTTCGCCGGCCCTTATTGAACTGATTTTGGAGAAACTCCATGGACGCCAGGCTGCTTGATATTCTCGTCTGCCCGATTTGCAAGGGCAATCTCGAACACCGCAAGGCGGAAAAGGAACTGGTCTGCAAACCCTGCAAGCTGGCCTTTCCAATTCGCGATGACATCCCGATCATGCTCGAGGACGAAGCGCGCCAGCTCAACGCGGACGGACAGTAATGTCCGGCCTCGCCTTCAAGGTCGTCATCCCGGCGCGCTACGCGTCGACACGATTGCCGGGCAAGCCGCTGCTCGATCTGGGGGGCAAACCGATGGTCGTTCGGGTGGCCGAGAGAGCCCGCCTGTCGGGCGCCGAGGAAATCTGGGTGGCGACCGATCATGCCGATGTCCGGGCTGCTGCCGAAGCGCACGAAGTGGCCGCACTGATGACGCGAGGCGACCATCCGACCGGCACCGACCGTCTGGCCGAAGTCGTCGAACAGCGCGGCTGGGGCGGCGACACCATCATCGTCAATGTGCAGGGCGACGAGCCGTTGATCGAGCCCGAGGTCATCCTGCAGACGGCCCGCCAATTGGCGGCCTCCGGCGCCGATATTGCCACCGTCGCGCACCCGATCACCGATCCGGCCGATTTTTTCAATCCGAACGTGGTCAAGGTAGTTTGCCGCGCCGATGGCGACGCGGCGTACTTCTCACGCGCGCCGATCCCTTATGCCCGTGACCATTTTGCCAGGGAGGCCGGTGGCGAAACCTTGCCGGCCAATTTCCCAGCCTATCGTCACGTCGGTCTGTATGCCTATCGCGCCTCGTTTTTGAAGGCTTTTTCCGGGTTGACCGTAGCACCCACCGAACACTTCGAATCGCTCGAGCAATTGCGTGCCTTATGGCATGGCTACCGCATCAGCGTGACGCTGATTGACGCGGCGCCGGCGCCGGGCGTCGATACGCCCGAAGACGCCGAGCGGATGCGCAAACTGTTTGACCGTCCCTGAAATAGCGAGTAATTTTCCGCCTCTAGAGAACGGCCACCACTGAAGCCGATAAAAAGAATTTTTCGACAAACCCGAGGGACTTATTCATGAAATTGATTCTGTTGGGCGCACCTGGCGCTGGCAAGGGAACGCAAGATTTCAACCGGCGACATGTTGCGTGCTCAGGTCAAGGCGGGTACGGCATTGGGTCTTGAGGCCAAGAAACACATGGATGCCGGCGGTCTGGTACCTGATGCCGTCATCATTGGTATGGTCAAGGATCGTCTTGCCCAGGACGACTGCAAGAACGGCTACCTGTTCGACGGCTTTCCGCGCACCATTCCCCAGGCTCAGGCCATGAAGGATGCGGGTGTACCGATTGAGTTCGTCCTCGAAATCGATGTGCCGGACAGCGACATTGTAGAGCGTATGGCCGGTCGCCGTGCCCACCTGGCTTCCGGTCGCACTTACCACGTCAAATTCAACCCGCCGAAGGTTGAAGGCATTGACGACGTGACCGGCGAGCCGCTGGTCCAGCGCGACGACGACAAGGAAGAAACCGTCAAGAAGCGTCTCGAGATCTATCATTCGCAAACCAAGCCGCTGGTCGATTTCTACGGCAAGTGGGCAGCCGAAGGCGATGCCAAGGCCCCGAAGGTGCGCAAGGTGGCTGGTGTCGGTAGCGTCGATGGCATCACCAAGAGCGTTTTTGACGCTCTGAAATAAGAAGGCAACCACGGTGAAAAACGCCTTCTACGCACAGTCAGGGGGCGTGACCGCCGTGATCAATGCGACGGCGTGCGGCCTGATCCAGGAAGCACGCCGGCATCCCGACAAGATCGGGAAAGTCTACGCCGGGCGCGACGGCATCATCGGCGCCCTGACCGAAGACCTCATCGACACCAGTCTCGAGTCCGACGAAACGATTGCCCGCCTGCGCCATACGCCGGGTGGCGCTTTCGGTTCCTGTCGCTACAAGCTGAAGAGTCTCGAACAGCACCGCGCCCAATATGAACGCCTGATTGACGTCTTCAAGGCGCACGACATCGGCTACTTCTTCTACAACGGCGGCAACGACTCCATGGATACTGCCTGGAAGGTGTCGCAGATCGCCGAGAAGATGGGCTACCCCGTCGTTTGCGTCGGTGTGCCGAAAACGGTAGACAACGATCTGCCGCATACCGATTGCTGCCCCGGCTTCGGTTCGGTTGCAAAATATGTTGCCACCTCGATTCGCGAAGCCGGCTACGACGTTGCCTCGATGGCTCGTACCTCAACCAGGATTTTCGTGCTCGAGGTCATGGGGCGCCACGCCGGTTGGATTACTGCCGCCTGCGGCCTGGCATCGGAGATGGCCGGCGAGCCGCCACATATTCTGCTCTTTCCCGAAGTGCCGTTCGATCCGGAGCGTTTCCTTGCACGGGCAGATGAATGCGTCAAGCAATATGGCTATTGCACCGTCGCCGTCTCCGAAGGCTTGTCTGACGCTTCCGGCAAACTGATCGCCGAATCCGGCAGCAAGGATGCTTTTGGGCATTCCCAACTGGGCGGTGTCGGCCAGATGGTCGCCCAGTTGATCAAGGACAAGCTTGGCTACAAATATCACTGGGCGCTAGCCGATTATCTGCAACGCTCTGCTCGTCACCTGGCATCGCGTACAGACCTCGAACAGGCCCATGCGCTGGGCGTTGCTGCGGTCGACCTGGCTTTGCAGGGAAAAAATGCCGTGATGGCGACGATCGAGCGCCTCGCCGATAGCCCGTATCGTTGGCAAATTGGCAATGCACCACTGGCTGAAATTGCCAACGTCGAGCGCAAGATGCCGGCCGAGTTCATTACACCTGATGGCTTTCATATCACGGATGCCTGCAGGACCTATTTGCAACCATTGATCGAAGGCGAAGAGCCGCCGCCGTATCGCCACGGATTGCCGGATTACGTTCGCTTGAAGAACCTGTCGGTGCCAAGAAAGCTGGAGGCATTCACAGTCTGATTTTTTTGTCTGTCAAAGGGGGAGAGTAATGAGTGCAGCGTTGTTACTGGCGCTTGGTTGCGCCGTGTTGGCAGTCCTGTATGGCTGGATTTCCAGTCAGCAGATCCTCGCGTTGTCAGCCGGCAACGACCGCATGAAAGAGATTGCCAAGGCAATCCAGGAAGGTGCGGAGGCTTATCTCTCCCGACAGTACAAGACCATTGCCATGGTCGGCATAGTTCTTTTTCTCGTCATTGGCCTTGTTCCAAAACTGGGCTGGTTGACGGCGTTTGGCTTCCTGATCGGTGCCGTGCTGTCCGGCGCAGCCGGCTTTATCGGCATGAACGTTTCGGTGCGTGCGAATGTGCGTACGGCCGAAGCTGCGCGTAGCGGTATCGCCGCCGCGCTTGACGTCGCCTTCAAGGGCGGCGCCATTACCGGCATGCTGGTGGTTGGTCTTGGTCTGCTCGGCGTCGCCGGCTATTACGCCTTCCTCAAGTCGATCGGTGGTGCTGGTGCCGACCTGCACCACGTCATTGAGCCGTTGGTCGGATTGGCCTTCGGGTCTTCGCTGATCTCCATTTTCGCCCGTCTGGGCGGCGGCATCTTTACCAAGGGGGCGGACGTTGGAGCCGACCTCGTTGGCAAGGTTGAAGCCGGTATTCCCGAGGATGATCCGCGCAATCCGGCAGTCATCGCCGACAACGTCGGTGACAATGTCGGCGACTGTGCCGGCATGGCGGCCGACCTGTTCGAAACCTATGCCGTGACCGTGGTTGCAACCATGGTGCTTGCCGCGCTGATCATCAAGTCGGCGACCGGCCTCGGCGAAAACCTCGTGCTCTATCCCCTCGCTCTGGGTGGCGTCTCGATCATTGCCTCCATCGTCGGCTGCTATTTCGTCAAGGCAACCGAAGGCGGCAAGATCATGGCCGCCCTCTATCGCGGCCTGATCGTTGCCGGTGTTCTGGCGCTGGTTTTCTACTATCCGGTGACCTCCTGGCTGATCGGTGCCGGCGCTACCTTGGCCGATGGGACTGTGATCAACACGGCGTCGATGTTTGGGTGCTCCGTAGTTGGCTTGGTGCTGACTGCTGCCCTGGTCTGGATTACCGAGTACTACACCGGTACTGACTATGCACCGGTCAAGCATGTTGCAGCTGCCTGTCAGACTGGCCACGCAACCAACATCATTGCCGGTATTGGCGTTTCCATGAAGGCAACTGCGCTACCAGTGCTCTCTGTCTGTGCAGCGATCTATGCGGCTTTTGCCATGGGCGGCCTGTTCGGTATCGCCATCGCGGCCACATCAATGCTGTCGATGGCCGGTATCGTCGTGGCGCTCGACGCCTACGGTCCGATCACTGATAACGCCGGCGGTATCGCCGAAATGGCCGAACTGCCGAAGGAGGTGCGCAACGTTACCGATCCGCTCGACGCCGTCGGCAATACCACCAAGGCGGTGACCAAGGGTTATGCCATCGGGTCCGCCGGTCTGGCTGCGCTGGTGCTCTTCGCCGACTACACGCATGGTCTGGAAGCAGTGTCGGGCAAGGTCTTCACTTTTGACCTTTCCAATCACCTGGTCATTATCGGTCTCTTCATTGGCGGTCTGATCCCCTTCCTGTTCGGTGCCATGGCCATGGAAGCAGTGGGCCGTTCAGCCAGTGCGGTGGTCGTCGAGGTCCGTCGTCAATTCAAGGAAATCCCCGGCATCATGGAAGGCACGGCCAAGCCAGACTATTCGCGTGCTGTCGATATGTTGACCGTGGCGGCCATCAAGGAAATGATGATCCCGTCCATCCTGCCTGTGGCCGTTCCGATCGTCGTCGGCCTGCTTTTAGGCCCGGTTGCGCTTGGCGGTCTGCTGGTAGGCACCATCGTGACCGGCTTGTTCGTTGCCATTTCGATGACGACGGGGGGCGGTGCCTGGGACAACGCCAAGAAATACATCGAGGATGGTCACTTTGGTGGCAAGGGGTCGGAGGCCCACAAAGCTGCGGTAACGGGTGATACAGTCGGCGATCCGTATAAGGATACGGCTGGCCCCGCTGTCAATCCGCTGATCAAGATCATCAATCTGGTTGCCTTGTTGATCGTTCCGCTGATCGCTTGATCGGTATTGCAGTATTGAAAAAGGCGGCCATGGGCCGCCTTTTTACATTTCTTTGAATCGCAATTTTCAAGCCAAGTTAGAATCTGCAAATGAATTCAGGGAGTGGCATGAGCGAGGTTGCAAGCGGTTCCGCCGGTGTCGGCAATTCTGGTGTGCGGGAAGATCTCCTGCACCATGATCCTTTACTGGATTGCCTGGTCGAGTTGACCCGTATTCATGGTCGTCCGAGTACACGCGCGGCGCTGGTTGCGGGGTTGCCTCTGGAAAAGGGGTCGCTGACACCATCCTTGTTCGGACGCGCGGCCAGTCGTGCCGGATTGTCGGCCAAGGTAGTCAAGCGTTCGCTGGATCGTATCGACGATGTTTTGCTACCAGCTGTTCTGCTGCTGAACGGTGATGAGGCCTGTGTCCTGCTAGGTTGGGATGAATCCGGTCAGACAGCCCGCCTGCTGTTTCCGGATACGGGGCAGGGTTCACATCAGATGGCGCGGGATGACCTGGCGCTACGCTATACCGGGATCTCCATATTTGCCCGGCCGCATTTTCGCTTCGACAGCCGCACGCCGCAGGTGGGTGAGGTCAAGCTGCGTCACTGGTTCTGGGGGGCTTTGGCCGAGCAGATGCCGGTCTACCGGGATGTTCTGGGTGCAGCTTTACTGATCAACGTGATGGCTTTGGCCATGCCGCTGTTCACGATGAATGTCTATGATCGCGTCGTTCCCAACCGGGCGATGGAGACGCTATGGGTTCTCGCTCTTGGCGTTGTCCTCATCATCGGTGTCGACATGGCGCTGCGTTCCCTGCGTGGCTATTTCATCGATCTGGCCGGGGCTCGCATCGACATGAAATTGTCCGCCGCGATCATGGAGCGCGTGCTGGGTGTGCGCATGGAGGCACGGCCGGCGGCAGTTGGCGCATTTGCTTCGAATCTGCGTTCATTCGAGTCGGTTCGCGATTTCATAACATCGGCTTCGGTCACCGCTTTTATCGATCTGCCGTTTGCCCTGCTTTTTGTTCTGGTCATCGCGCTTATCGCCTGGCAACTGATCATCCCTGTATTGCTGGCTATCGCGGCCGTAGTGGTTTATGCGTATGTACTTCAACACAAAATGCACGCACTCTCGGAATCGACCTATCGGGCCGGTGCGCTGCGCAATGCGACCCTGGTTGAAAGCCTGACAGCGCTGGAAACCATCAAGACGCAAGGGGCCGAAGGGCTGATGCAGGCGAAGTGGGAAAAGACGGTTTCCTTTGTCGCCGGGGTCAACAATCAGATGCGTTTTCTCTCTGCCGCGGCGACCAACGGGGCAATGGAAATCCAGCAGATCGTCAACATTGCGGTGGTGATTGGCGGTGTGTACCTGATCGCTGACGGAAAGCTCAGCATGGGCGGCCTGATTGCCTGCACTATGCTGACTTCGCGCGCGGTTGCTCCGCTGGGGCAAATGGTTGGTTTGCTCATGCAGTATCACAATGCCAAGGTGGCGCTGACCTCGCTTGAGCAGATCATGCAGAACCCGGTTGAGCGGCCGGGCGATGCCAATTTTGTGCATCGCCCCGAACTCAAAGGGAATATCGAATTCCGCGATGTTCAGTTCAGTTATCCGAATTGCCAGGTTGCCGCGTTGAAGGGCCTGAATTGCCGGATCGACGAAGGTGAAAAGGTCGTGGTGATCGGCCGCATCGGTTCGGGAAAGACGACCTTGCAGAAATTGCTGCTCGGCCTGTACCAGCCGACCGGCGGTGCGG
>PHCF01000056.1 GCA_002842145.1 Betaproteobacteria bacterium HGW-Betaproteobacteria-6
CGGAAATTAACCCCAAAATTCAAATCTAGAGAACCCCATGTGCGGCATCACCGGCATCTTTGACACCCGAGGCAAACGCGACATTGATCGCGCCGTGCTCCATCGCATGAACGAGGCGCAGTTCCATCGCGGCCCGGATGAAGGCGGCCTGCATCTCGAACCCGGCATCGGACTTGGCCATCGGCGGCTATCGATTATCGATCTGTCCACTGGCCAGCAGCCGCTGTACAACGAAGACAACAGCGTCTGTGTCGTCTTCAACGGCGAAATCTACAACTACCAGGAACTCATCCCGGAACTGCAGGCGCTCGGCCACGTCTTCCATACCCGCAGCGACACCGAAGTCATCGTCCACGCCTGGGAAGCCTGGGGCGAAAGTTGCGTCGACCGCTTCCGCGGCATGTTCGCCTTTGCCCTCTGGGATCGCAACCGCGAAACCCTCTTCCTCGCCCGCGACCGCCTCGGCGTCAAACCCTTGTACTACGCCCTGCTCGACGATGGCTGCTTCCTTTTCGGCTCCGAACTCAAATCGATCCTCGCTCACGGCGGCCTCAAGCGCGACATCGACCCCTGCGCCGTCGAGGAATACTTCGCCCTCGGCTACGTCGCGGAACCGCGTGCCATCTTCAAGCAGGCCAGGAAGCTACCGCCGGCCTGCACCCTGCTGCTACGCCGCGGCCAGCCGGTTGGCGAACCCCGCGAATACTGGGACGTCCGCTTCACCCTGGACAACCCGATCAGCGATGCCGATGCCCAGGCCGAACTGACCCACCGCTTGGAAGAATCGATCAAGCTGCGCATGATTTCGGAAGTACCGCTCGGCGCCTTCCTCTCTGGCGGAGTGGACTCCAGCGCAGTCGTCGCCATCATGGCCGGCCTCTCGGAAAATCCAGTCAACACCTGCTCCATCGGCTTCTCCGACCCTGCCTTCAATGAATCCGAATTCGCCAAGATGGTCGCCGACCGCTACCAGACCAATCACTACCTCGACATCGTCGAAAGCGACGATTTCGACCTGATCGACACCCTGGCCAAGCTCTACGACGAGCCCTATGCCGACAGCTCAGCCATCCCCACTTACCGCGTCTGCCAGCTCGCCCGCAAGCACGTCACCGTGGCGCTGTCCGGCGATGGCGGCGACGAAAGCTTCGGTGGCTATCGGCGTTACAAGCTGCACCTGATGGAAGAAAAGATGCGCTCGGCCCTGCCGCTAGGCCTGCGCCGACCGCTCTTCAGCACCCTCGGCAAGCTCTACCCCAAAGCCGACTGGGCACCACGCCCACTCCATCTCCATCCTGCGCGCGCCGATGCGCCGGCAGCTGTTTAGCGACGAATTCAAAGCTGAACTGGGCGGCTACGACGCCAGCGAAGTGTTCCGGGAACATGCCGCCAAAGCCAACACCGACGACCCGCTGGCCCTGATTCAATACCTTGACCTGAAGACCTACCTCGTCGGCGACATCAACACCAAGGTCGACCGGGCCAGCATGGCGCATTCGCTGGAGGTCCGCGAACCACTGATGGATCACAAACTGGTCGAATGGCTGGCCACCCTGCGCTCCTCGCAAAAAATCCGCGGCCAGGAAGGCAAATATGTCCTCAAGAAATCGATGGAACCCTACCTGCCGAACGACGTCCTCTACCGCCCGAAAATGGGCTTCTCAGTGCCGCTTGCACGCTGGTTCCGCGGCCCGCTCAAACAGCGCGTGCAGGAATCCATCCTCGGCTCGCGATTGGCCGACACTGGCTGGTTCAACCAGGACTACCTGCAGGAATTGGTCCGCAGCCACAACAACGGCAGCCGTGACTACAGCGCATCGATCTGGACCCTGTTGATGTACGAAGCCTTCCTGCGCAACGTCATGGAACCGGAGGCGCAGGCGTGATCCGCGCGCTTCACGTCCTCGACCACTCCATCCCGCTGCACAGTGGCTACACCTTCCGTACCGCCGCACTGCTGCGCGAACAACGGGGGCTGGGCTGGCAAACCTTCCACCTGACCTCGCCCAAGCAAGGCAAATACACCGCACCGCTCGAGGAAGTCGACGGCCTGCGCTTCTATCGTACACCGCTGCCGGAAGGTCCTCTCACAAATCTGCCGATTCTCAAGGAACTCGCCCTGATGAAGCGACTCGAGGCCCGGCTCGAAGAAGTCGCCCGCGAAGTCCGCCCGGACATCATCCATGCCCACTCGCCGGTACTCAATGCGCTGCCAGCCATCAAAGTGGCCCGAAAACTGGGCATTCCAGTCGTCTATGAAATCCGCGCCTTCTGGGAAGATGCTGCCGTAGACCACGGCAGCACTTGCGAAGGCAGCCTCCGCTACCGTGCCACACGAGCCCTCGAAACCCGGGCCATCCGCCAGGTCGATCACGTCTTTACCATCTGCGAAGGCCTGCGCGCCGACATCGTGGCGCGCGGCATAGCGGTCGGCAAGGTCACCGTGATCCCCAATGCCGTCGATGTCGACTCCTTCCCGCTGGCCAGCCCACCGGATGCCGAACTTCAGAGCAAGCTCGGCCTCACCGGCAAAACGGTCATCGGCTTCATCGGTTCCTTCTACGCCTACGAAGGGCTGGACCTGCTGCTCGATGCACTGCCCGCCCTGGTCTCCGCCAATCCAGACATTCGCGTACTGCTCGTCGGTGGCGGACCGCAGGAAGCCAATCTGCGCAAACAGGCCGAAGCATTGGGCGTGCAAGATATCGTCATCTTCACTGGGCGCGTTCCCCACAAGGACGTCAATCGCTATTACGACCTGATCGACATCCTCGCCTATCCCCGACATCCGATGCGCCTGACCGAACTTGTCACCCCGCTCAAGCCGCTGGAAGCGATGGCCCAGGGCCAACTCTTCGTGGCCTCCGATGTCGGTGGACACAAAGAGCTGGTCAAGCACAACCAGACCGGCATCCTGTTCAAGGCCGGAAACAAGAACGCACTGGCCGATGCGATACAAAACCTACTCGCTAACCGGCAATGCTGGCCGGAGCTGAAGAAGAACGGGCGCAGCTTTGTTGAGGAAGTCAGAAACTGGCGCAACAGCGTGGCAAATTACCGCGCCCCCTACACCGCGCTTACCAGCCTCAAAAAAGCTTGACCACTTGGTCAGCCGCTCGCCCGCATCGAAGCCCATGCCTCGCTCGATAAAAACTCTGCTCTTCTCGACGCTGTTTCCAAGTTCCGTGCGCCCAGTGCACGGCATCTTCGTCGAGACGCGTCTGCGCGAATTATTGAAAACCGGCCAAGTCGAAACGAAAGTCGTAGCTCCCGTGCCCTGGTTTCCTTTTTCCGGAAAGCGCTTCGGCGAATACGGGCAGTTTGCCGCCACCCCGAGATTCGAGCATCGAAACGGGATTGAGGTCTTTCATCCCCGCTATTTCCTGCCCCCCAAAATCGGCATGAATGTCGCACCGCACACACTCGCCGCCTGCGCCCTACCGACGATACGCAAACTGATCCGCGAAGGCTTCGACTTCGACCTGATCGACGCCCATTACTACTACCCCGACGGCATCGCGGCCGGCATCATCGCCAAGCAACTCGGCAAACCCTTCGTCATTACCGCCCGCGGTACCGACCTCAACCTGATCCCGCAACACGCCTATCCGCGCAAGCTGATCGTTCAAACGGCAGCCGCTGCCCACGCCTCGATCGGCGTCTGCAAGGCGCTGATGGACACACTCGCCGGACTCGGTGCCGAGGCCGACAAACTGCATGTATACCGCAACGGCGTCGACCTCGAGCGCTTCCGCCCCGAGGAACCGTCGCTTGCCAGAAAAAAACTCGGCCTGCCCGACGACAAATCAATCCTGCTTTCCGTCGGCCATCTGGTCGAGCGCAAGGGGCACCACATCGCCATCGAAGCGCTGGGCAAACTGCCGGAAAACACTTTTCTGGTCATCGCCGGCTCCGGCCCTGAACGTCAAACCCTGGAAGCGCTCGCCGGCAAACTGGACGTCGCCGACAAAGTCCGCTTCACCGGCCAGCTCGAAAACAGCGAACTGCGTAGCTGGTACAGCGCCGCCGATGCGCTGGTCCTCTGCTCAAGCCGCGAAGGCTGGGCCAACGTGCTGCTCGAATCGATGGCTTGCGGCACGCCCGTCATCGCCACCAACATCTGGGGCACCCCGGAGGTCGTCTCGACCCCAGTTGCCGGTCGACTGATGGACGACCGAACCCCGACCGCCCTTACCCTATCGTTTGCCGCACTCTTTGCAGATTACCCGAGCCGGGCAGACGTTCGAGCACATGCCGAAAAATTCAGCTGGGGAGAAACCACCGCAGCCCAACTGGCACTATTCAGGAGCATGACCGGTGCGTGACATCGTTCTCACACTTCTTGTCGCCGGCATCCTGCCGTTTACCCTCAAGAAGCCGCATTACGGCCTGCTCCTCTGGATCTGGCTGGGGATCATGAATCCGCACCGTTTGACTTACGGCTTCGCATATAACCTGCCATTTGCCCAGATCAGCGCCATATTCTTCTTCCTCGGCATCCTGTTCAACCTTAAGCAAACCTATCGTTTTCCCTGGAACGGCATCACCGTCACGATGTTGGCATTTGTACTATGGATCGGCGTATCTCCTTGGTTCTCGTTTCATCCGGAATTCGAGTTTGAGTTTTGGGTTCGTGTTTTCAAAATCCAATTGATGGTACTAGTCGGATTTCTGGTGATCGGCAATCGCCAGCAATTAAATGCCGTCATAGCTGTCTTGGCCCTTTCGGTTGGCTTCTATGGCATCAAGGGCGGAATATTCACAATTCTGACCGGTGGAGGAAACAGGGTCTGGGGCCCCGACTTCACCTTTATCGCAGACAACAACACCTTGGCCTTGGCAGTAGTCATGATCGTCCCACTGTTTCGCTATCTTCAACTGGAGATGGAGAACAAATGGATTAAGTGGGGCTGTATCGCTGCCATGCTGCTCTGTATTGCCTCCGCTCTTGGCTCGCATTCGCGGGGCGCATTCCTGGCAATTGTGGCAATGTCTATATTTCTGTGGCTGAAAAGCCCGAAAAAGCTTGGTTTGGGGATTGCCATGGCTATTGCCGTGGCCATGTTCCTGCCTTTCTTGCCAGAGGAATGGTATGCGCGAATGAGCACCATCCAGACCTACGATCAAGACGCATCTGCTGGCGGCCGAATCAATGCTTGGTGGGTGGCTTGGAATGTCGCTGTTGATCGCTTCCCGATCGGGGCCGGATTCAAAATGTATATGGCCGATGTGTTTGCAATGTACGCCCCGAATCCTCTCGATATCCACGCTGCGCACAGCATCTATTTTCAGGTTCTCGGCGAACACGGCTTTTTTGGGCTGTTTCTATTCCTGACCATCTTCGTTCTGGCATGGCGCTACGGGAGTTACATCATTCGCGAAACAAGGAACCAGCCAGAGTTAACCTGGGCCAGAAACCTCGCGGCCATGACTCAGGTTTCCCTAGTTGGCTATGCGATAGGCGGCGCCTTCCTCAGCCTCTCCTACTTCGACCTACCGTACTATCTCGTACTGGTACTCGTCGTTCTAAAGGGCATCATCCGCGATGAAACCCTTCGCCGCACAGCGGAAAGCAACGCCGCCAAACCGGACATGAATCTGCAAACGCCAACTGCTCAATACAAACTGCGCTGAACATGCGGAATTCATCCAACATTTTCTGCCCGACTATCGGGAATCTGCCTGAGCCGGCAGACTTCGCCAACCAGGAGAAAGCCAATGGACGATAAAGCCCAAAAGTGGGACACAGGTTCGCATGAGGGCTTCTACACCTACTACGAACAACAGAGCCTTTCTCCAGCCACATTCGAGCGGTTCAAAGCCACGCGCGACACGTTGCTACGCCTGAAAGCCAGGCAACACGATACATCGTCGATGGATATTCTCGATATCGGTTGCGGTGCGGGCACCCAGGGCGGTCTGTGGAGCGAAGCGGGCCATCGATACGTCGGCATTGACATCAATGAACCGCTCATAATATTGGCCAGAAATCGGGCAGCGGACCATGGGCTGAACCTTCGTTATGAAGTTGGCTCGGCCACCGAGCTACCTTTTCCGGATGCTTCCTTCGACATCTGCGTAATGCCGGAACTACTAGAACATGTGCCGCCTTGGGAAGATTGTCTGCGCGAGGCCATTCGCTGCCTGCGCCCCGGCGGGCTGATCTATATCAGCACCAACAACACCCTGTGCCCCATCCAGCAGGAATTCAACTTGCCGCTCTACAGTTGGTACCCTAAAGCGCTTAAGCACCATTTCGAACGACGCGCTGTAAGCGACTGGCCGGAACTGGTGAATTACGCAAAGTACCCGGCAGTCAACTGGTTCTCCTTCTACTATCTGCGGAAATATCTGGGGGAACGCGGCTTTGATGCCTTCGACCGGTTCGACCTGGTGGACGACAACGAAAAGTCCGGCTTGCAGAAACTGGCACTCAGCGCCATAAAGACGCTGCCCCCCCTGCGGCTGCTGGCCCATATGGCAACCTCGTATACCGTATTGGTAGCGCAAAAACAGCTGAGCGCATGATTCCTGATTTTTTCATTCGCCAGGCAATGGGCCTGCTTTCGCCGGCCGGGAAACGAGCACGACTGTCTGTCTTCATTTTTCACCGCGTCCTGCCAACCCCCGATCCTTTGTTTCCCGATGAACCGGATGCCGAACAATTCGACCGCATCGTTTCCTGGATCACCACCTGGTTTGAGGTCATACCTCTGGATGCTGCTGTCGACGCGTTGAAAACGGAAAAATTGCCCGCCCGCGCCGCAGTCATCACTTTCGACGACGGCTATGCCGACAATTGCACCGTTGCAATGCCGATTCTTCTCAAACATAAGATCTCGGCGACATTTTTCATTGCCACCGGCTATCTCGATGGCGGGCGAATGTGGAACGATACAATCGTCGAATCTATCCGAGCATTCCAGCAAAATATGCTCGATTTGAGTGCACTTGGGCTAGCCTCCTACCGCACAGGAACTATCGAGGAAAAGCGACACACCATCTCCGCCATTCTCGACAAAACCAAATACCTCGCGCCAGCCGACCGCCACCATGCCACCCAGGAAATTGCACGCCTAACCAGAAGCCAATTACCCGACAAGCTGATGATGACATCCGAACAAGTCAGGAAGATGCGCCAAGCTGGAATGCAGATTGGCGCCCATACTGTAACCCACCCAATCCTCAGCAGAATCGATTTATCGACGGCACGCGACGAAATTTCCAATAGCAAAACCTGTCTTGAGAATATCCTTGGTGAACCGGTGACCCTGTTTGCCTACCCAAACGGCAAGCCTGGGGAAGACTACCTACCAGAGCACGCTAGGCTCATTGAGGCAGCCGGTTTTCATGCTGCTGTCTCAACTGCTTGGGGAAGCGCCGGTGCGGCAACCGACCTCTTCGAAGTCCCGCGATTCACACCTTGGAACAAAACCCGCCTGAAATTCGCCTTTCGCCTAATGGGGAATCTACTTGCACTGCCGCCAGCCTGTACATCGGCAAGCCCTCCATCAAAGGATTGGCCCAGTACGCCAGACTGAACGGCCGCAATCCCTTCGCTTATTTGAATGACATCCTTTTACTCCGGCGCACTCAGCCCTACAGGAGGACTTGAGACCCGGTGCTCAATACCGCATCTGGGGTCGCAGGGTGCTTACTGTTGATTCTCGAAAACCGTATTGAACATAGGCGTCAACAACTTGTTTCCTGTTTCGCTCAAGTGATCGTCGTCCATGTACATCGATTGAAGATTCCGGCTACCAAAACAACGCTCCGCATCACAAAGATAAGCGGTTGGGTCAAGAATGGAAACACCACATTGTCTGGCAGCGGCATCCTGAGCTTTCCAAACCCACTCGTTGCGCCGCCTATACTCCTCGATGGGAATGGAAACATCCTTCCTGATCCCGAAAGCCAACCGGCGAGATAGTGTTTTAGGAACATCAAACCCCATTTCCGGAATTGGCCGAACCAGATAGACGTGCCTGGAAATGGCTATCTCACAGGCGGTATCGATAATGTGCTGCCCGAACTCCTCCAGAAATTCAGGCGAAGTTCGATCATAAATTTTTGAGAAATAGACCTCAGGCCTTTCGAAAACATTGCGGTTTTCATTCGCGCCAAAGGCCTGCGCCGCATAGCGATTCAGAATAACGACGGGCAGATCCGGAGGCACCCCAACCAACTGTTGCCTAGCCCATTCGACGAATTCTTCGCAGTGATAATCGCTTCCCAGCCTCGCGCCGATTTCTGGCTTATTTTTCAGGCCGACTACGAATGAACAACCACTGTAGGACCACTGAACTACACCCGCATTTTCCCGAACTGCAGCAAGCGCTGAGACAACGGCTGAAATATGGCTGTCGCCCAATGCAATTACCTTCCACTCAGCCCCCCCCCAAACGCAGGATGGGGAGCTATTGCCCTTGCGACTATGACAAAAGTCGCGCCGAGGATTGAAATTGCCTGCCTCTGCCGCAATACTTTCCACAAGTGGATCAAGCCGCCCTTTGATGCCATCGCCCAATCTAACCGCCGCGGCTGGCAACAGCACCACTATTAGCGAAATGGCCATAACGGTCATAGACTTGCGTAAGCCAACCTTACCAAGCCAGCGACGCGACGGATTCTCGACCCAACGACACGAGATGTCTCCAAGCGCTATGGTCAACACTATTCCTGCGACGACAGCTGGTGTGTCATGCTGCAATTCGCTGTAAGCCAACGCGACAACGACGGGCCAATGCCACAAGTAGAGTGAATATGATCGGTCACCAATCCATTGGGGGATTCGACTTCCTGTAAACAGCGAAGCCTGACGACTGGCCATGAGAATTAGCATTGAACCGAGCACAGGCAATGTGGCATGCCACCCTGGCCACTGCGTCTCGCTATCAAGTGCCCAAATAGACGTTATGATCAGAGCCAGACCGGATGCCTCCATCCACTTTCCAGACGTGACAGCAGGACGGACGGAAGATGAAAACATAAACACCAATCCGCCCCCTAGCATTTCCCATGCACGGGTCGGCAGAAGATAAAACGCTGTTGTCGGATAGCTGGCCGTCAGCACAACCGAAAGACTGAGGGAGAGCACAACGCCACAAACAATGACAAAAATCAGAGAGAGACGACCTGGCTTTACCCGCCAAACTAGCGATAGCAAAATAGGTAGCAGCAGGTAAAACTGCCACTCAACTGACAACGACCAAGTATGTAGCAGCCACTTATCCAGAGAAGATACGTCGAAATAACCAGCTTCATCCCATAGTTTGAAATTGGAAAAGAACCCTAAGGCACTAATCGCATGAGTTGCCAGTAACTTATAATCAGAGGGAGAAAGGACGAAGTAGCCAGCAGCAAGCAACAGTGCGCAAACCATCAGCAATGCCGGAACAATGCGGCGAATACGAGCGTCATAAAAAGCAAGAATCGAGAAGCTACCCTGCTCCAGCCCCTTTATGACGATGCTAGCCATCAAGTAGCCTGAAATCACAAAAAAAACGTCGACGCCGACAAATCCACCACTGAATCCCGGCACTCCGAAGTGATAGAGAATCACCGCAATTACCGCCCAGGCTCTCAGGCCGTTGATATCTGAGCGGAACCCCCCGTTTGGTGACGCAGCATGCATATTGGTTTTTTTAGGGACCATCTGAACAACCTGTTATTTTCGGAGATGCTGTCATAAGAACCGATAAAAACAGGGAGAATTCGACTTCTTACTGTTATTTTTAAAATCGCTCCACATAACGGTTGTTTATCCATCCATTATCTGTTTTATTAACTCAACACTTTTCCATAAACTTGCAATATTAAATCGGCAACGTTATTCCACTTCAAATGCTTAACTGAACATGCGCATTGATGACTATCAACGTTTAAACCAACAAATCGGCCCATAGCAAGACGAATATCATCAATGGATTCTGGATTAACTTCAAAAACGAATTCATTATCCGAGACAGAGTCCATCGAGTTGTTCCTCGTCATTACAACTGGAGTTCCACTTGCTAGAGCCTCAATCGTTACTAAAGGCGACACTTCAGCAACACTAGGAAGGCAAAATACCTCAGCACCAGCATAAGCTGATGACAACAATGGATCTACATTATCCAATGGCCCAATGTAATGCACATTCCCAATATCCAGCACCTTGTCCAAATACCCCCGATCATGGGGTGAAACGTGGCCAACAAGGACAAACTCCAACCCAAGTTCACGTGCCGCTTTGGCAGTAGCAAGGGGATTCTTGTGCGGAGTAATCGAAGACACTTGGAGCACATATGGCTTGGCAATTCCATAGTGCTCACGAAAGAGGAAATCATTGGCCCCAAAAAATATATCTGACACACCGTTTGGAACAGTAATTATCTTACTTTCACTTATACAAAAACCACGAACAATTGATTTTTTTTCGTTTTCAGAAAGCGCGAATAAGGCCTTCGCCTTCTTTAAACAATACTCCATCTGATAATATTCAGTATGGATGGCATACTTACATAACGGAAATACTATTCTTTCAAGCAACCTTGCTTTAATACCCAAAAATGAATCCCAATACGGAGGAACCAATGGACTACACACCAACGGCTTATTAATTGAATCTATATACTCAGCAATTTTGTAATTTCCATTTGCCACAGAAAACAAATGGAAAATATCAAAATCATTTGCCACATCAATATTCGGATCAAATATGGATGCATCAACTCCTTTCTGTCGCAGGGCACTAATTGTATTTTTTATCTGTATCTGTAGACCACCTGAGCGCTGAAAAAGCATTGGATAAGAAATAATGCCTACTTTCACGCCAACCTCCATAAGTCACAATCCGACAAACACCGATAAACGCCGTCAATTTGCACGGCTTTGCGTTTCCTTCTCATCAAGTGGATCGGACCATTGACCAACTTTTTTCAATTTCTCGCGTAACCCCGGCAATGCAAAGCCTTTGGCGTAAGCTTGGTGTGCGCATAAGAGTGACCTGTCATACTCTTTAAGGTCAAAGTAAATCAAGCCAAGGTTGTAGAAAAAATTTCCGCTTTCCTCGCCCATTTTGCGTGCATCTTCCAAGTGGGCCAACGCTTCTTTTGTACGCCCCCGCTTAGCCAAATAAGCGCCATAAATCATCCGCACCATAGGATCATCATTTCGAAATCGCCAAGCACGGTATAGGTAACATTCAACTGGGTAACGTGCACCTTTTGGTTTTTTCATGCCAGTCTTTTCACCCAATCGAACCATGGCAACTAGCGCCAGAGGATGATTTGGAAAAGCACGCAATGTATAGTCAAGATCGCCACCAGGATGCACCCCAGTCTGCCCAGATTTAAGACTCAATACAGGTGCAGTAAGGTGGTGAAACTCAACAACAGGTAATTCTTTTTTGTCTGAACGATAATCAAAAGGACCGTAACCATTGATCAATCTGCCACAGGTAATCTCGCTTAGCTCTACACTTTTTGCCGGCGACAGCTGACTAAATAATGCCATTAGCGCCATTACCTGAATAAACGCAGTTTTTAATTTCATAAGTTATACCCTCATCCACCTCAATAATCGTCCCTTCATACCTACCTGCTCCAGCAGGTAAGTTTCGGCTCCATCCGGGCAACCACATAACCGCCATAGGAGGAGTAGCGACACGCCATAGAACACGGCCCCGGCGCCAATGTGCACAAACAATCGCATCAAAGGCATATTCAATGAAGCAATGGGCATAGCGATCAAGCAGGCCGCCATTGTGCCGCTAGCAAGAAGCGGGCGCCACGTATGGCGACAGAAATCCATCCATTGCACCGCTTCGACATAGGCAACGACCAGCCCTGTGATGATCAGCAAACCACAACCCGAAGTCAGCAGGCGAGCATACGCTACACCCAACACATCGCCCTGCGGAAAAAACACCAACACCAATGCACCAATCAGTACCAACTGTGCCCACGCCAGCCATGCCTGTAGGCGAAGCATACCAAGTGACAGTAGCAAATATGCGCTACTGTGGCTCAAGGCCCCGAAAATGCTTATCAACGCCAGCACCTCTAGAAATGGTACGGCGATCAGCCATTTGTCACCAAGCAGGACGAGCACCGCATCGCGGGCCACCAGAGCCAGTCCGACTCCGGCCGGCAAGGCGAGCAGGCTTTGCACACCAATCGCCTTACAGAAAACGGCGCGCAGTTTTTCGGCGTCATCCGCGGCCTTTACGAACACTGGAAAAAGCACGCGGCCGAGCGGTGCCAGCAATTCGGTCGTCGGCATCGCCGCCACCTCGTCGGCTAGCGTGTAGGCACCCATCGTCGTGGCATCGGTTCGCCGGCCGACCAGAAACTTGTCGAGCTGGTTTTGCCCGTAGACGCCGAGGTTACGTATCAGCACCCATTGCGAGAAGGACCACAGCTTACGGAAACGCGAGAAGGAAATCCGCGGCCGAAAATCGTGCATCCAGAAACTCAGGCCGACCCCCGCCGAACGACCGGCCAGCGCGCCGATCACCATCGCCCAGTAGGAATGCAGCCAGAAAGCCAGGGTGATGGTGACGATGAAACCTGCCAGCCGGCGGAAGAAGAAGAAGCGGAAATCGCTTCCGAACTCCATGTTTTTCTGGAAGGACACGATGCCGATGTTCTCGAAGCCGCCGATCAGCATGGCCAGCGCCATAAATCGAATGACGTCGAGCACCCGTGCATCTCGGAAATACTCGGCGGCCAGCGGTGCCGTAAACCACAGGATGAGCGATGCACCCAGCGCCTGAATGATGCGCAGCGTCCACGCCGTATCGAAATCCTCACGGCCGGCATCGCGGTTCTGGATCAACGCCGAACCGACGCCAAGGTCGAGTAAGGTATCGATCAGCCCAACCACCACCGAAGCCATGGCGACTATGCCGAAATCTTCCGGTAGCAGCAGGCGGGCCAGGATCAGCGTGCTGACCAGGCCGATCAGGCGATCGACCCAGCGCATGGCTACGACCAGCACTGCCCCGCGGGCGGCGGAAACCGCTTTGTTGGGTCGTTTCGAGAGGCTCATGGGGCAAATCCCACGGTCGACCGGGAAAAACAGGCAATTTCCGCAAACCCAGCGCGCCACGCGCCGAGTCGGCGCTCGGCACCGAAGCTGATTAGCAGGCAAGTGAGCAGGATCGCCGACATACAAGCCAGCGAATGGGCAATCAACAGTTCGGTATTCGGGAAAGCGTAGCCGACCAGTTGGGTCATCGACTGATGGAGGTAATAGAGCGTGAAGAAAAACCCAGCCAAGCAGACCTTGTAGCAAAACGACCAATAGGGGTGATTGAGCGAGAGCGTCGCTTTGTAGCCAAATGCCTCATTGAGGAACATCAGGCTGCTAGCAACATCCAACACTGAAAAATCCCGGTAGTTACTCAGGCGCTGCGTATCGAACTCGCCGCTCAACCCGACCAGGAGACCCAGCCCGACACTGAAGACCACCGCCGGCAAAGCTACCGAATAGACCCGCGACAGCCGTGCCGCTGCATAGTCGGCCCAGGTCCGCGCACTCCTGACCGTGCTCGAATAGATGATGAAGCCGGACATCACGAAGAAGATCATCACCGCCTCGTGGCTGAACCAGGACAGCGGCAACCAGCGCATGTACAGCCCGTCCTGCTCCATGTGGCCGAGCAGCACTGCCGATGCGGCAGTGAAGCGCAGCAGGTCAAGATAGGCTGAGAGCGACTGGTCGAGCTTCATCGAAGGCTCGCCTCCCCGGCGTACGCTTGCCTGACCATCACGCGACGATGCCGTTCAGAATTGTCGCCAACTCGCCGGTCCGCGAACGGCGCGAATGCTGGCTGGCGATGGCGTAATCGACGCCGCTCGCCTGCCCGGCCTTGAGCTTGTCGACAAAGGCGCGCAGTGCCCGGGCGATCTCCTCCGCATCGGCGATGTTCGCCTGATCGGTGGCGCCGACGTCCCTGAGCATTTTTGCCGAAATCCCCGGCGCATCGACCAGCGCGAAGATCGGCCGGCCGGTGCGATAGTATTCGTAGATCTTGGCCGGTATCTGGTGATTGCAGACGCTGCCCTGGAAGAGCAGCAAGCCATCGGCCCGCAGCATTTCGCGCAGCGCCTCGCGATAGGCGACCACCGGTTCGAGGCGGACGATATCCTCGATGCCGTGGCTGGCCAGTTGCGGCCGGTAAAGGTCGTCGCTACCGGTGGCGCGCAGGACGATCTGCAGCGTATCGGCGCTGATCGCGCCTTCTTTCTTGAGACCGGCAATGGCGGCAAAGAAGGGGCGCGGATCGCGCTCCTTGGGATACAGGATGCCGCTGTGCACCAGCGTGATCTGGTTTGGCTTGCCGAGCGGCGCCTCCTCCAGGCCGCGCTGGGCGTCGAGGAAATTGTCTTCGTCGTAGCCGTTCTCGACGACGCCCCATTTCGACTCGGCAATGTGCGGGTAGCGCTCGGCATACATTTGACGGGTGAGTTTCGTGGTGAATAGGGCCCGCGTGCATTGTTCCACGGAGGCCGCTTCAAGCTTGCGCTGGACGCGCCAGGTGAGCGGATCGCGCGGATAGCCTTCTTCGGTCATCGCATCGCGGAAATCGGCCACCCAGGGCAGGCCGGAACGCTTGCTGAGGCCGAGGCCGATCATGTGCGCCGTGGCAATCGGGAAGGTGGAGAACAGCACATCCGGCTGGTACTTGCGAATCATCTGCATGCCAGTCCACATGCCGCCCAGCCACCAGGTCGCCCAGCGGTCGGGTTGCGCCATCCAGCGCAGGTATTTGCCACGAAAGGAGAGCTGAGTTGCCGTATCCAGACCCCAGGCCCGCTCGACGATCACATCGTCGGGGATTTCCTTCAATTGGTCCGGATTGATGACGTCGTAGGCCTTGGGCGATACGGACAGAACCATCGGATCCCAGCCGTATTCGCGAAGATAGGTGCAGAATTTCAGCGTCCGCTGAATGCCGCTGCTCATTTTGAACGGTGGGAAGTGAAACGCCACCATCAGTATTTTTTTGTTTTTCTGCATCCCGAAATATCCCGTCGTCTTTCCAATATCCGTTCAAGATAGTACCTGCCTGCCCGCCGAAGGGGCAGGACTATTTGTGTGCTGGCTCAATCAGCGCCCGCCTGACCAGTTCGGTCACGATGTCGATGGCTTCGGCGTTCCAGTGCCGGTCGTAGGGTCCGACATCGAGCAAGCGGCCGGTGCGGACAAGGTGGTCCTTGAAGGCCTCACCGGGATCGATCACCGTTGTCCGCCCATCGCCGGCATACCGTATCCGCGCCGCCACTTCGTTGCGCTCCCCTGCCCCGGCTTCCAGCAGATGGCCGCGATCAGGGTCGACGACGAACAAAAAGCGGCCGTCCTGAATTTTCGAAATTTGGCTAAAAAAGGCGGCGACCGTAGCATTCTGCCGCTCATCCGGAATTTCGGCCTTCGGCGACGCATTGGCGACCGCAGGCGTAGTCCAGGCCGACGGCTTGAGTTTCGACACGTCGATTTTCAGTTGTGAAACCAGATATTGGGCCAGCGCCGAGTGGCGCAGGATACGTTTCAGCGCGCCCGGTTGCGGCTGTGTCTCGCTGCGAACCTGCCCCGTTGCGCCATCGACGCATACGCCGTGTATATGGCCAGACCCGCATTGCGCCTGCTTGATGTCGCCACGTTCGAGAATAAAGACGAAGGTCCGGATGCCAAATTTTTCGGCGGCGAATTTCGCCCGTTCGGCATAGTCGAGCAGATTCGACCCCGGCCCGCCAAAGGCGTAGACGGGACGGCCTGACAGTTTATTTTCGAGCATGGCGGCAAGGCGCTGTCCTACGGGCAGCATGCTGGCTTCGACGTAGCTGTCGCCAATCAGGCCGATTGCGTTCCGGTCCGGCAGGAAATCCCGCCCGGCCAGGAAGCCGATATTGTTGGCGCAGTTGCGCTGGGCATTTTTCAGGTCCCACCCGGTCGATGAAATGAAGCAGTGCCCAGCCGGGTAGGAAAGAATCAAGGGGTGCTGGTAGTAGCCACTCCGCGTCGCCGTCGCGACGGGCAGTATCTGGAACGCGATTTCCAGCGCGAGGAGCACAGCAAAAACGCCGGCGAGGAAGGGAAATAGCCGCGTTTTCATCAGAAGTTGAAGTAGATGAAGGCGCTGACGCTGTCGCGCGTTGCGTTGATGGCCACGAGGAAGGCGCAAAGGCTCAGTGCCCCACCAAGCAGGGCAAACGGCCAAGTGCAATGGCGACGGACCAGCATGGCGGTGCGCTCGCCGATGGTATTGCTGTTGGGGAGGGCGACGGAGACTGCCAACAGCGCCACGATGTAGCAAACGCCACGGCCGACGTCGAGACCCTGATTCCAGAGGGCGGTCTGGGCGCCTGCCACAGGGCTGAGCATTGCGGAAACGATAGTCTGCGCCGAAGCAAAGTCGTTGGCGCGGAAGAATACCCACGCGAAGACCGTCGCCAGGAAGGTCAGGCCCCAGGCAAATATCTTGAATGTGGTACTGCCCCGCAAGGCGCTGCAACGCTCTCCACACAAGGCCTGAAAACCGTGATTGGCGACGAGATAGAGGCCATGCAGGGCACCCCAGAATACGAACGTCCAGTTGGCGCCGTGCCACAGGCCACCGAGCACCATGGTCAGCAGCAGGTTGATGTAACGCTGCAGGGCTCCGTTGCGGTTGCCACCGAGGGGAATATAAAGATAGTCGCGCAGGAAGGCAGACAGCGTCATGTGCCAGCGGCGCCAGAAATCAGTGATATTCAGCGCCTTGTAGGGCGAGTTGAAGTTGTAGGGCAGACGGACATTGAACATCCATGACAGCCCGACAGCCATGTCGGAATAGCCGGAGAAATCGAAATACAACTGGAAGGTATAGGCCAGCGCCCCGATCCATGCTTCGAGCAAGTCGGGCTGATAGCCGGTGTCGGCGGCGTTGAATACGGCATCGGCATAGGGGCTGATGCCATCGGCCAAGACGATTTTCTTGAACAGGCCAATGGCGAAAATACAGAAGCCGGTGGCCAGGTTGTCGAAGTTCAGACGGTAGGTGTTGGCCTCCCTGAACTGCGGCATCATCTGCGCATGATGAAGGACTGGGCCGGCAATCAGATGGGGAAAATAGGTGACGAACAGGCCGTAATGAACGAAGCGGTACTCTTTCGTGCCCTTCTGGTAGGCGTCGGCGAGAAAGGCTATTTGGGTGAAGGTGAAGAAGGAAATACCGATGGGCAGAACGATTTCACCGAGACTCCAGGCGGTTCCGAGCGCCACGTTGAGATTGGCAACGAAGAAGCCGGCGTACTTGAAATAGGCCAGCAACACCAGGTCGACCGTGACACCGGCAATCAGCCAGGCCTTGGCCGTGCTCCGCAACACGGGATCGCTTCCGGTCGGGTCATGCGAGGAGATTTTCCGGCCTATCCAATAGTTCCAGAGGATGGATGCGAGCAGGAGTATGGTGAATTCCGGCATCCAGTAGCCATAGAAGGCCAGGGAAGCGATGAACAGCCAGCCAGCTCCCCAGAGCGGCGAATGGCGGGCGGCCAGGTAGTAGCCGAGCAGTACGACCGGCAGGTAAACCAGGAAAAAAGCAGTGCTGGTAAAGAGCATGAAGCGCCGAAGGGTCGGGTCAGCCCGCGCTCAGGCGCATGTCGGGCGCATGCCCTTGCAACCACTGCTCCAGCATCATGGAGATCCAGATCATGGATGCCGCGCTCGACCAACCCGCCGACCGACGTCGTGGCGAGCTTTCGCAATGGCTCATGGCGGGTCGCCCAGACACCGAAGGGCAGCCCGAAGCCCTGCTTTTTCTTAGTGATGACTTGGTCAGGCAGGAAGCCGCGTAGTGCTTCCTTGAAGAACCAGCGAAGTTTGGTCCCCTTGAGCTTGTAATCGATCGGCAAGCGCATGGAAAACGCGAGCAATTCGCTGTCCAGCATGGGAAAGCCGACGTCGATCCCGGCCAGCCGGGTCGTTCCAAGCACCTTGGGCAGGTCACTTTCCGCCAGGGTATAGCGCCAATCGAAGGCAAGGTGCCGGTTGACGGCACTTCCGGTCTCCGGGCTTGCCCAGACCTCGCGCTGCTGATTGAGCGGGGCCTGAAGATCGACCTGTTCGAGAAACTGCTTGGCAAACACCCGCTCGATGCCCAGCCGCTTGATCAGGTTGTACATTTCGAGGCGATCCGGCATCGGCGTGTTGGCTTGCTCGGTGTAGCTGGCCGCCTTGCGCAACAGCGAAATCCCCGCCGCGCCAGGCATGCCGATGATCGGCTCGATCAGACCGTTGCGAATGAATGCGGGCGCGTATTGATAGAGGTCGAAGATGCGATGCTTGGCATAGCGGGTATTGCCGCCAAAAAGCTCATCGCCACCATCGCCGGCGAGGATACGGGTGATACCGTCTTCCTTGGCCATCTTGGCGCAGTAATAGGCCGGCAGGGCCGAAGAGTTGCCGAATGGCTGGTCGTAGGATCTGGCCACTTCGGGAATGCTGCGCACCAGATCATCGGGCGTCACATAGTATTCGTGATGCTCGGTCTTGAAATGGCGGGCCACGATCCGGGCGTACTCCATTTCATCGTAGCCTTCGGCTTCGAAACCGATCGAATAGGTGGCCGCCGGCTTGCCGGTGACCTCGCCGATCATGCCCGCGACGGTCGAGCTATCGGTGCCGCCACTGAGGAAGCAGCCCGCCTTGCCGCCATCGAGTTGCCTTGCCGTCGCGTTGTGCAGCAGCCCGCGAAACTCGTCGCGCAAGGTGTCGAAGGAGGCGCCCTGCCCCTCCGTAAAGACGGGTTTCCAGTACGGCTGGATGCTCAGGCGGCCGTTGTCGAAGACGCCGAAATGACCGGGCGGAAGCCGCAGAACATTCTGGTAGATGGTTCTGGGCGACGGAATGGCATGGAAGTAGAGGTAATCGAAAATAGCTTGCGGATCGATGGCCTGAGCGCTATCCGCCAACTGATCTGCCCGCGGCGCCAACTCGATCTTGCTATCGGATACGCGATAACACAGAGTACGTACGGCGAAACGGTCGATTGCAAATACGATCCGTCCGTCAGGCATGGCTAGGGCAACTGAAAAGTCGCCCCCAACATCGGCCAGCCCCTGACCGCCCGCGCGTTCGAAAACCTGCTGCCAAGTTTCGATGACATCCTGACCAGCCTCGGCCAATAGCTTGCCGTTCGGCAGGCGAGGGGAACCGGAGAGGTGGAGCAACTGGGGTGCGGCCATGGTGTTTTCCAAAATCTGATTGTTATTCACGCGGCAGATAGCGCGACAAGAAAGCTCAGGGGGGCGTCGAAGTCTGGAAGGCCCCGGGACTTAGCGGGACGCCGCCGGTACTGCGAGTCGATCGGGGATGCAGGTATTCCTTGGCCGGACGCAGATTGACGCCAGGCACTATCGGTGGCTCTACCGCCTTGTACCGGAGACCGGCGTTTGGCAGCAGGCGATAGTCTTCGCGCACCGCCTGGACAAATTGATCCCAGTCGACGTTGAAATTGTTGCGGTAATCGCCGGGACCGGCACTCTCCAGCTTTCCCTTTCCAACCAGAAGATTGTTGACCGCAACAACCTTCTGCTGCCCGGGCTTCATGCGAAGAAATATCCCGCCCTGCGGACGGTTGTCGACCAAGGTGTTGTTGATCAGGTAGAGCGCGTTGTTTGGCCAACGGTAACCTTCGGCACCATAGGAAATCAGATGTGGGTTCTCGGTGGTCGAATTCTGCTGAATCAGGTTGCCGACGATGTAACCGACCCCGCCGCTCGGCAATTCGAGTTCATAACTGGCCTTCCCACCAACTTCGTCGGTCAGACGATTGTAGAAAATGTGGTTTTCGGCCGCCCTGCTCTTCAGCAGATGGCCCACCCTGGCGTGATGAAAATAGCTGCCAATGACCGTCAGGCGGGCGATCGTGCCAACATAGAGATTGTGACTCTGGCCGTCGCCATGGCCGTTGTTGCCGAACTCACTGTTGATGATTTCAAGCGTGGCCTCAGGATTCCCCCCGGTCAGGATGCCGTTCTCGTTGTCAAGGAAACGACAGTCACGAACGAACAGATTGCCTTTTTCCAGACGGATGCCAGCGCCATTCCTATCATTGACCTTGGCACCGATGAAATCGAAGCCCTCGACGCTGATGGCGCCGCCCCTGAGAACCCAGATCGCTTTGCCCTCTGCCGACATCCCGTCGGCAATCATTCGAACCCTGCCGCCAACTGCCTTGATTTTGAGCTTGGCCTGCATCCAGACAGTGACATCATGCAGATAATCGCCAGCATCGACCTCCACGGTATCTCCCGCTTGGGCAATTCGCGATGCTTCACGCAGCGTCTTTATCTCGCGTTGTGGGCCGACCTTGACCACGTGCTCAGTCTCTTTGCGCTCGGGTTCACCGGCCTGTGTTGGCGCAGTTCCCAGTAGACCGACAACGGCGATCAGCAACAGGACAATGATGAAGATGTTACCGGCCGAGGCAAACCTTGCCGCACAACAATCCGACCAGCCGAGGGTTGGTCCGCACACGCCACAGGGAGAATCGGCAGCGGTCTTCATGATGCTATGCGCTGTCCGCGGCCAGCAGGCGTTGGACACAATCGGTCAACGTGCCAACAGTTTCAAAGATGGCGCCATCCAGCTGGTCTTCGGGAAACTCGAAACCGAGCTCTTCCTCCAGCGCCGAAACCAGCGAAACGATGGCCATCGAGTCAAGCTGGGGCAAGGCGCCGCGCAACTTGGTGTCAGCCGTGTATTCGAGCGCACGGCCTTTCAGGTTGAGTTCCCGGTCGAGAATCTTCAGAATGGTCTGCAGTGTGTTCATCAATGGCATTCCTTATAGTTTTACAGGTCGAGGGCGACCGATTCGGAGTAGAGGTAGTCAATATCGTCGCTAGTCAGCGTGTCCGATTTGAATTGTTTGGTATTGAACCCTGTACGGATTTTTGCAATTCGAGGAACGGCCGGCAGCATACGGCGCTCGACATGCGTCGACACCATGCCGCGGAGCAAGAAATGCAACTGCAGCGTAGCCAATCCCTGCAGAAAGCTCTCGCCGTCACTCAGGTATAGAATCGAGGCAGAAGGCAATCCCTTGAAGCTACGGCGCTTGTAGATGATGTGACACCAATTCCCCGGCCGACCAAGCAGAATCTGGTTCAACCAGGGAAAGGCTGCATGATCCAGCCATTTTTTGGCCAGATCCCCGGAGAAATCCCGGTCGATACGCCCGGAGTCTGTCTCGACCCGCCAACCAAAGCTGGGAATCGGTAGATTCGGAAGGACGATCACTGCCTCGTCGAGCGGTTGGAACTTGAGGAACTGAAGCGCCCCCGCCACTACCTTGGTTGGTGAAAAATCGGTCAGGTGTATACCCTCCTGAGCTACCAGACGCATGGCCAGTTGCATGCTGAACTTGCGGTAGTCGTCGAGCACGCACCAACTGGTGATGTTGCAGAACCGCTCTGTCCGGCCGCGAATCAGGCGGTCCGCGTAGATTGCGCCAATCCCCCCGACAACGCGCCCTTCGTCACGCAACATATAGCCAAAATTGGGCCGCTCGGCAGCCCAATTGGCGGAAAGTCCTTCAATCCACTCCTCACGGCTACGCTGATAGCTCATATGCTGGACGAGGAAATCGGCGAATTCCCGCAGATTTTCTTCGCTAATCGCTTCTATGGTCGGTTTTGCCATTGCAGTTTCACATCCGCTGAAGGGGAGCCTGTCCATGCTCAGCATGGAGGCCTCGCAGCCAATCGATTCCCCAGACCGCCACCTGCTCTCGCCACTCGCCGGACGAGAATGTATGGTCGGCATAGGGCAATTCATATCGCTCGGTCTGGCGTGCGGCAAGCTGCTCTTTCCAGGCGGGCTCCCTTGCTACCAAGTCATCGAATTCCTTGGGCACCAAATCCCGTCCACTCATGACCATCATGATTCTGCCGCGAAAATGTGTGAGGCCTTCCAGCATCCGCTCGGGCAATGGCCGCCGATCCATTTGTTGCGACGATGTTCCTTTCCGAGTGCTTCCTCGTGCCTTCGCGATCATTTTGAAGGCAGAACGCACTGAGCCGAGGATATCGAACTTGAGGGTGAACACCTTGGTCCAGAATGACCGCTCGGTCAGCCGGTTAAGGTAGTAATGCTTGACGACCGCTCTAGCCTGACCTTCCTCGGTGCGCACCCAAGGATTGAGCATTACGATGCCCAGCACTCGCTGATCCTTGTGGGCATAAAATAGCGACGCAGAACAGGCGTTGCACTCCCCCCACAGAACCACCCCTTTCAAAGACGGGCATTCCTGATAGAGCCTGTCAATCGCCGCCCGAATGTCGCCTTCCGCATTTTCGTAACCGACGTACTCACCGTAACTGTCGCCCATCCCTCGGAAATCGAATCTGAATACCGGAAATCCCTGCGCCGCAAATTTTCGCGACCAGAGTAATAGCTGCCGATGGCCGCCGATACGATATTGAGGTCCGCCGGCAACCATGACGAGCACGCCCAATTCGGGATTGCCCTGTGCCTGATGCAGCATACCAACCAATGGGATGGCGTCACTTTCGAAAATGATCGGTATCTCGTTCATTTTTGCCACCGCAAGGATTTGACCCATTCAGTTGTTTGCTCAACGAGCTCGGGCGAAATATAGCGGTCATAAAGCGCCCAGAAGGCTGGTGCGTCAAAAGCAACTGCGTCGACGTGCCTGCCAGCCTGTCTCCACCCTTCGACCAGATTTTGGCTAATGGTTGAAATGACTGGTTCGTCGCCGCTCCCTTTTTCAAACCAAGCCATCGATACTGATTCCGGAGGCATCAAATCGATCAACCTAAGGCCATCGATGCTGCGCGCCAATTCGGGAGCAATTTCATAGCCGGCCACTTCTATACTCTGACCAGCAGCCAGCTGTGCACGCATCCCCGCGGTCGTATCCTTGGGGATATCGGTTCTGTCCATATTGGCTGCTATACGCATTCGCATGAACTGGGTGAGATAGTGCTTCCCGTCAACAACAGCTTGCCAGGCGATCACCGCCTGCACATGCGGAAGATTCCGAATGGCTTCAAATGCCAGAGGAACCCCCAGCCGAATGCCGAGAAGCGCAGAACAACCGCCGGCATGGGTTGCTTCGAGCCATTCGGCACATGTTCGAATGTTGTCAATCCAAATATCCCAACGCGCCTCGCCATACTCACCATCGCTCTCGCCGGTACCGAACAAGTCGACGACGAGCGTCCCGATCCCTGCTTTTGCAAGAGCCTGGGCCTGAATGGTCACCATGCTGCGGCAACGATTCATCTCCTCATTGAATGCCGGAACAACGAGGACATTGCCCCAGCAACCCTCTGCCCCGCCCATCGGCTCATGGTAGACACAAAACAGACGCCCATTGCCACATGGGAGAAAGAACGGCCTCGGCGCAGAAGAAATGCTTCCCGACAAAATCACACTCCCCGGCATTGGCCAATCAAAGCATGCCCTTCTTGCGAAGTACGAACTCTGCCATCCGAGTCAGCGACCCCAGGTTGTCGACATTGATTTCCTCTTGGGCGAGAGGAATCTCGTAGGTCTTTTCATACCACGCGATCAGTTCCAGCAAGCCCGTGGAGTCGATAAGGCCGGTCGCAGGAATAATGTCGTCCACCGCCAGTTCAGAGGCATCATCTCCAGTCTGCGCAGCAATTTCGACGATCTTGGCCTTGATTTCGGCCTCTATGGTTTCTTTGTTCAATGGCATTTTGTCCGGTTTCCGTACGTTAATCTTTCTTTGGCTGCGCCAGCTTTTTTAGCGCAGCGACGACTTGCCCACCATTCAGCACGCGGTGGTCATAGCTGGCTCCAAGCACCCCTCGCCCGCCCTGCCCTGCAGCATGGGCTACCATCAGAGCGGTATGCGGCGGAAGTATCGGGATGTGTCGCGTGACCTTCCAGCGTTCCATGCTGGAAAACCCGATGGTGGCACCTGAGGCTTCAGACTCGCGCAGATTGTGCCCGGTAGCCCGACGCAATACGTCCCCCAGCGAATTTACGAAACCCAATTGATCCAATTCTTGTGCGTTGCGTACCACGGCAAGATACAGGGACTCTCCTGCCTGGATTGTGAACCCGAGATTGACAGAATCGTATTCATATCGCTTGTTGCCAACGAAGGTAGCGTTCAGTCGCGGAACTTCCCTGGCAATTTCGACCAGCCGCGATGCCATCAGGGGCAACAAGGGCGGCATGAGCAAGCCTTTTTCTTCCTGAAATCGTTTGGCATATTCGGCCCAAAACGCGAGGTCATAGTCGATCTCGATATAACCGGGCACAGCAAAATCGCGGTGCCAAGCCACCGTTGCCGCCATGCCTTTCTCTTCCCGCGTGAGATCGACAGGTGATCCGGATATTTCCGGCAGGCTTTCGGTGGGGATACCCGCCACCGCGACATTGGCACCTATCTTCGTGCCGGCCAATCCGTGCTGCGACAGATAGCGCTCCACGGCTTCCACGGTGATCCGGCCATCGATTGCTGGAATTTGTCCCACCTGCAACCCATGCTGAGCCAGCATGATCCTCGCCTTGGCCGTAATTAGCGAAGCGTGCGATCCGGTTTTTCCGACAGCGTCGGTGGTGATTTCCGGAATGGCTTCTTCCGCGGTTTCGCCCAGCCAAAGCATGACACTGCCGACCTTTACGACTTCCTCGGGTTGGCCAACAAAGCCAAGAACATAACCGTTCACTGGCGCCGTGACGTCAAGTACGGCTTTGTCAGTTTCTACCTGACCGATAATCTGTTCCGCCATGACCTTGGCGCCAATTGCGACATCGAAGGCAAGAATCTTTACTTCGTCGTCGTTATTATTGATGCGTGGTACGTGTATTGGGGTCGCCATCTATCGATTTCCGATCACTACAGAATGTCCATTACGGCCGCAACGATTGCGTCCTCATCTGGCAGTTGCACACTTTCCATGCTGCGCGCCGAGGCGATTGGCACCTGCGCTGTACCGAGGCGCGCAACTTTTCCCTGATATCCGTTTTCAGCAAGCATGGCGAGCACTTCCGCACTAAAACCAAAATGGTGATGTGCCTCTTCAACCACCAGAATGCGCGGCCGATGCAGCAAAGCTTTCATCAATGAGAAGCGAGGCAGGGGAGCAAGCAGCGCTGGCGCCACAATTTCCACAGATAGCTCCTCGCTTTGTTCAAGGATGCGCGCCGCCTTTTCGGCGATCGGCAGCATGCCTCCATACGACAAAAGGGTGATGTCGGGATCATCGCTGCCACTTCTTAACGTTGGGAACAGATCGGCCCCGATGTCGTCCGATTCGGCAAAAATCGCCTGATAGCCAGCAGGATCGGGCTTCTCGCCGTATAGCAACTTGTGCTCGAGAAACAGGGTCGGATTCGGCCAGCGGGTGGTTGCATCGATGAGCAGTTGGCCGAGGCTGTGCCGATGACTGCCGAATACTACGGTCAACCCTGGAACCGACACAAAAATGTTCTCCAGGCTCTGACTATGCGTCGGGCCATACCCACGCCGCCCGCCACAGGGCGCTCGAATGACGATAGGGACAGACGACTCGGCGAACATGCCAGGAAACTTGACCGCATGGTTATAAATCTGATCCATGCACAGCGTCAGGAAATCGGCAAACATGATCTCGACAATCGGCTTTTTCCCGGCCATGGCCAACCCAATTCCGGCACCAGTAATGCCAGCTTCGCTGATCGGCGTTGAAATCACCCTACCCTTGAATTTCTCTGACAAGCCAGCTGTGACCTTGAATGCGCCGCCATACGGGTCGTGCAAATCCTCACCGAGAAGCATCACATCGGGATCGTGTTCAAGAAGCTTGTACAGAGCATCGTTCAGAGCCGCTCTGATGTTGGGCACGGCAGACTCTGCCAGGGGGAACTCGATATCCAGAGTTGGCTTGAATACATGCTCGGGCACTGGATCAAAACTAGCCGGTGCTGATTGCATGGCAACACGCTCGACTTCCCCGAGGAAAGCTATGCAAGCAGCCTTTATTTCCTCGACCTGCGCTTCAGGGAGGCTGGTTTCCAAAGCGAGGAGCGGATCTTTCGCTGCAAGCTTTTCGAGCTCGACCGGGTCTCGTAAATCATCTCCCTTGCTGTGCGGCCCGAGACGCCCCGTGTCGATGACCAACATACCGGGACGTCGTGCTTGCCGCAATTCGGAAACCACGTTTTCAACCTGGATTGAAAAATCGTCTTCCCGATCGCTCAGGCGCCATGTCAACAGACCGAATGCTTTGCCTCGCAGTTGGATGTCTCCCCCTATCGTGTCTCGCGTATAGGTGGTTTGAGCGATGCCGTTGTGCTCGACCACAAACAGCACTGGGGCATTCCAGATCGAGGCTAAATTCATGCTCTCGTACAACAGCCCTTCGCCAAGCGTTCCATCACCGACAACGACGGCAACAATCCCTTGGCTTCCTTTTGCTTTCAAGGCAGCGGCCAAACCCACGCCTATCCCGGTCATGCCCGCCTGCACACCATTGCTGTGAAAGTTACGAAAGGCAAGGTGCTGACTACCCCCATAGCCGCCGCAAACCCCACCTTCGCGCCCCATGATTTCGGCAACCAAGCCAACGAAATTACCCGAGTAGGTCAGAAAATGTCCGTGGTTTCTATGATTTGACAGAACATAATCATCTGGATGACCAAGCGCTCGCACAACCGACATCTGGCAAAGCTCCTGGCCCAGGCAGGTATGGGTAGTTCCCGACACCAACCCCCGCCCGAACAGATCGAGTACCAGTTTCTCGGTTTGACGAATCAAATGACCATAGGCGAACAACTCACTGGGTGTTGTTCCGATGCAGGGTTTACCAAATGCATCGACAGCAAAAATCGGGGATATCTCCATCTACCAATCCAAAGTCTGCCGCACTAGGCAGCGTTGCAACAACCGGAAAAAACAGAAGCACAGACGAATGCAGGTCCAATTCAGTCCACTAATAATCCCGTTTTCAATCCTACGAACTGGGTCAACGAACCTACCGTAGCAAACATTGCACTATCAATTTCATCGTCATCTATGACACACCGAAAACGTTCT
>PHCF01000208.1 GCA_002842145.1 Betaproteobacteria bacterium HGW-Betaproteobacteria-6
GGCGAATGCTGCGGTCGACAGCGTCGAACTGACCAAAAGCAACATCCTGCTCATCGGCCCGACCGGCACCGGCAAGACCCTGCTCTGCGACACGCTGGCCCGCATTCTCGACGTGCCCTTCGTCACCGCCGACGCCACCTCGCTGGCCCAGACCCAGTTTGTCGGCGACGAGATCGAAGCCATCCTGCATCGCCTGCTCGACCGCGCCAACGGCGACATCGAACGGGCCCAGCGCGGCATCGTCTTCGTCGACGAAGTCGACAAGCTCAAGGCCATCGGCGGCCAGGCCCGCGCCACCTCGGGCGAAAGCGTCCAGCACGCCCTGCTCAAGATCATGGAAGGCGCCCCGGTGCGGCTCAAGGACGGACGCCACATCGATACGACCAACGTCCTGTTCATCTGCGGCGGCGCCTTCGTCGGGCTCGACCACATCCTGACCCGGACGCACACTTTCGGTTTCATTTCGACCGCAGCCGGCGACGACGACCAGAAAATCCTCGAACGCCTGAATGCCCGCGTCAAACCGACCGACCTGCTGGAATTCGGCCTGATCCCGGAATTCGCCGGCCGGCTGCCCATCGTCACACGCCTGCACGATCTGTCGCAGGACATGCTGGTGCGTATCCTGACCGAACCGAAGAACGCCATCTACCGCCAGTTCCGCGCCATGCTGGCCGTCGACGGCGTAGACCTCCAGATCGCCCCCGACGTCTTCCGTCAGATGGCCGAGCTGGCCATCGAGTACAAGGCCGGGGCGCGCAGCCTGCGCGGCATCTTCGAGGAGATGATGACCGACGTCATGTACGCCGTGCCGGACAATCCCGGCATTCGCCGGGTCGTCATCCGCTCGCTGTTCGAACGCGCCGAGATTGCTACGGTCAACCCGGAAAAAGGCTGAAAAACGAAATCGGGCTGGCCTCAGCGGGCTGGCCTCAGCTTTCGCCTAGCGCCGCGAAGCTCCTGAGCAAGGTCGCGAACAGCACATCCGGATTGACCGGCTTGGCGATGAAGTCGCTCATCCCGGCCGCCAGGCAGCGCTGACGGTCATCGACGAAGGCGTTGGCAGTCATGGCGATGATCGGCGTCCGGCTGTAATTGTCCAGTTGGCGAATTCTGCGCGTCGCCTCCAGTCCGTCCATCCGCGGCATCTGCATATCCATGAGCACGATGTCGTAGGACTGCCCGGAAGCAGCGGCGACGGCTTCAACGCCGTCATTGGCCAGATCGACGATGAGGGCGACGTCCTCGAGCAGCATGTGGGCGATTTCACGATTGATCGGTTCGTCCTCGACGACCAGAATGCGGCGCCCCGCAAAATTGCGCCTGAGCGTCGCCTCGGCATCCTCCGCCGAGGCTTCTGCCGATGGCAGGCCGACCGGCCCGGATAGCTTGAGCCGAGCAGTGAACCAGAAAGTGCTGCCTTGCCCGGGAAGACTTTCAGCGCCGGCGTCGCCGCCCATGAGCTGGGCGATTTTCTTCGTGATGGCTAGGCCCAGCCCGGTCCCGCCGTATTTGCGGGTGGTCGAATTGTCCGCCTGCTCGAAAGCGGAAAACAATCTGGGCAAGACTTCGCCCGGAATGCCGATACCGCTGTCGCGGACCTCGAAGCGGATCAGCACGTCGGCCGACGTCGCCTCGACGATCCGGCACCCGAGCTCGATCCGGCCAGCCTCGGTAAATTTCACGGCATTCGACAGGTAGTTCAGCACGGCCTGCTGCAGCCGCGTCTGATCGCCCCGTAGCGGCAGCGGCGGGACACGGTTGACCAGCAAGGCGACATTCTTGGCCCGGGCCTTGTCGAGCACCATCGCCACAGCGTTGTCGAGGATGGCGTTGATATCGATGGCGCTGTCTTCGAGTTCAAGCTTGTCGGCATCGATTTTCGAAAGGTCGAGCACTGAGTTGATGATCTCGAGCAAATGCTGACCGGCCGTGTCGATCTTTTCGAGACGGCTGTCCTGCTCCGCCGTGACGTTGGAGCGCCGCAACAGGTGCACCATGCCGCTGATCGCGTTGAGCGGCGTCCTGATCTCGTGCGACATGTTGGCGATGAAGGTGCTTTTGGCCTTGTTGGCCGCCTCCGCTTTTTCACGCTCGGCCCGCGAGCGCAGTGCGGTGATGCCAAAACTCAGGTTGGACGCCAGTTCCTCGAGCAAACCGACCTCGTCGGGGCCGAAGGCATGGGATTCGGCGGCATAAACGCAGAGGCCGCCGATGACGCCATCTCCCTGCTTCAAAGGCAGGGCGATGGCGGCCTGGTAGCCTTGGCGGATCGCGGCGAGACGCCAGGGTTCCTGCCGATTGTTGGCATTCAGGGCCTGGTTG
>PHCF01000209.1 GCA_002842145.1 Betaproteobacteria bacterium HGW-Betaproteobacteria-6
ATCAAGGTGAACGGCAAGTGGCTGATCAACCGGGAGACGTCGATTCCCTGCGTTGGCAACACCGTCGGCGGCTGCAAGGTGACGGGGCGGGGAAAGTAAACCTGAACCACGGCCGGAACGCCGGCCGGAAATGACAAAGGCCATGCGAGAGCATGGCCTTTGGCGTTTGGTGAAGCGGAAAAATCAGGCTTGCAGATTGGCGTTCAGCGTATAGGTCCCGGTCAGGCTGGCTTCGCCCAGAATATGACCCTGAATGGCAGCGCGGACTTCCGGGCCGCCGAACTTGCCGTCCAGCGCCAGTTTCTCGACATCGAGCGCATACAACGTGAACACGTAGTGATGGACGATCTCGTCGTTCCACGGCGGGCAGGGGCCGTCGTAGCCGTAGTAGTCGCCGCTCATGTCATGGTCGTTGGCGAACCAGTCGGTGTAGTTGTTGATACCTTGCCGGCTACCCAGCGCTGCCTGCGGCCCGGGCTTGCCGCGCGGGGTGACGGTGGCGCTGAATTCGCCGGCCTTGATTTCGCTGAGGGTGGCCGGCAGGTCGACCAGCACCCAATGGAAGAAATCGACGCGGGGCAGCGAGGCGGGAATGGTGCGGCCTTCCTGATTGACGTCGTCACCCTGGCTCGGGACGTCCGGGTCGTGGCAAATGATGGCGAAGGACTTGGTGCCGGCGGGCGCTTCGCTCCATGCCAGATGGGGGTTCTCGTTTCTGCCGAGGCAGACGTGATGCGCCGGGTCGGGGGTGCAGAAGGCAAACTCACCGGGGATTTTCTGTCCGTCCGCAAAGCTGGTGCTGGTCAGTTTCATCGTAACCTCATTTTCAGGCTGCCTGGCGTCGAAAATCCCGCAGGCGGAAGCCAAGAATCCATAGCGTGGCGAAATAGGTGGTGGCGCCGAGTGGCACCAGCCAAGCCAAATGGATTGTCCGGTCGACGAAGCTGCTTTGCAACCAGCTTTTTTCGGCGCCCATGCCGAACCACAGGGCCGTGCCCATGGTGATCAGGGCCGCCAACAGCTTGCTGCTGAAAATCAGCCAGCCGGCCTGCGGCTGGTAGATTTCCAGGCGACGCAGGCCGCGATAGAGCATGAAGGCATTCAGGCAGGCGGCCAGACCGATGGACAGGGCTAGGCCGGCGTGGGCCAGCCAGCCGATGAAGGCCAGGTTCATGGCCTGCGTGGCGGCCAGCGAAATGAGGGCAATGCGCACCGGGGTGCGGATGTTCTGGCGGGCATAAAAGCCCGGGGCAAGCACCTTGACGAGAATCATGCCGGTCAGGCCGACGGTGTAGGCGACGAGGGCTTCGCGGGTGCGGAAGACGTCGTCGGCCGAAAAGGCGCCGTGGAAGAACAGTGCCGAGATCAGCGGTACGGCCAGGATGGCCAAGGCGAGGGCAGCCGGGGCGGCGAGCAGCAGGGTCAGGCGGAGGCCCCAGTCGAGCAGGCGCGAATATTCAACGGGGTTGTTGCTGGCGTGGTAACGCGACAGCGAAGGCAGCAGGATGGTGCCGAGGGCGGCGCCGAGCAGGCCGGAGGGGAATTCCATGAGGCGGTCGGCATAGTAGAGCCAGGAGACGCTGCCCGATTGGAGGAAGGAGGCAAAGATGGTGTTGATGAGCAGGCTGATCTGCGACACCGAAACGCCAACCATGGCCGGCGCCATGAGCTTGGTGATTCTGCGGACGCCGGGGTCGGCCCAGGCGGCGCGCCAGTTGAGCGACGGGCGGGGCAGCATGGCGATTTTTTTCAGGGCGGGAATCTGGATGGCCAGTTGCAGCAGGCCGCCGAGAAAAACCGCCCAGCCGAGGACGAGCACGGGCGGGTCGAAATAGGGCGCGGCGAACAGCGCCATACCGATCATCGAGAGATTGAGCAGGACCGGGGTGAAGGCCGGCAGCGCGAAGCGGCTCCAGCTGTTGAGAATGCCGCCGGAGAGCGCAACGAGCGACATGAAGAGGATGTACGGAAAAGTGATGCGGGTCAGCGTCACCGTCAGTTCGAACTTGCCGGTGTCGTCGCTGAAGCCGGGCGCCGAGATCCAGACCAGTACCGGTGCGAGCGCGATGCCGAGAGCGGTGACGGCAAACAGCGCCATGGACAGCAGGCTGGCGACATGATCGACGAGGGTGCGCGTGTCTTCGGCGTTGCGCTGGTTCTTGTATTCGCCAAGGATGGGCACGAAAGCCTGCGAGAACGCGCCTTCGGCAAACATCCGGCGCAGCAGGTTGGGCAGCTTGAAGGCGACGAAGAAAGCGTCGGTGGCCAGGCCGGCCCCGAAGGTGCGGGCGATGACGAAGTCGCGGGCAAAGCCGAGAACT
>PHCF01000057.1 GCA_002842145.1 Betaproteobacteria bacterium HGW-Betaproteobacteria-6
GTCGGTCGTGCGCCGCAAGCGCACCCATGGCTTCCTGGTCCGTATGCGCACCAAGGGTGGCCGTGCAGTCATTGCTGCTCGCCGCGCCAAGGGTCGCACTCGTCTGGCCGTATAAACCGGACGTTCGGCGAGGTGGAACAGACCTTCGCCCGACGCTATCGCCTGACAAAAACGGATGAGTTCTCATCCGTTTTTGGTTTCAGGAAGGCCATTCGCGGCAAGTTGCTGATGCTGCATTATCAGCCACGCCCGGAAGGAAGTAGCGAAGCACGGCTAGGTCTTGTCGTCGCCAAAAAACTGCTCAAGCGGGCCGTTGACCGTAACAAGGTCAAGCGCGTGGTTCGCGAGCAGTTCCGCCTTCGGCTGGCCGGCTTGCCGGCAGTCGATCTGGTGATCAGGCTGGCTGCCAAGCCAGTGCCGCTCGATAGCAAATTGCTGGCCGAAGATTTCCTGGCCCTGCTGAATAAACTGCAACGGCCTCGGCCGAAGCGGGAAGATTGATGAAACACCTGTTGATTGGTCTAATTCGCGTCTATCAATACGCAATCAGCCCATTCCTCGGGCGAAGCTGCCGCCATACGCCGAGCTGTTCGGCCTATATGGTGGAAGCTGTACAGAAATATGGCGCCTTCCGGGGTGGCTGGCTGGGCTTGAAACGAGTCGGCCGTTGCCACCCATGGCATCCTGGTGGGTATGATCCTGTACCCTGATTCAAGAATTCTTTAGTAGGTTGTTCATGGATACTCGACGCCTGATACTGGTTATGATTTTCACTTTCTCGAGCTTCATGCTCTGGGAAAACTGGCAGAAATACAACCAGCCGACCGACCGTTTCGGCCCCCGTATCGACGGCCGAAACTTTCACGGTTACCACCGACCTGATCAAGACCACCATTTCCACTCAAGGCGGTGATTTGGTTGAACTTGATCTGCTCAAGTACAAGGCTCATGACGACAAGGAAAAGACTTTCCAGCTACTTGAGGCCCAACATCAATATGCTGCGCAAAGCGGGCTGATTGGCGATGGATTGCCGTCACATCGCTCGATATTCAAGCGTGTTGATGGTGCAACGAGCCTGGCCGAGGGCGCCAACGAGCTTAAAGTTCGTCTCGAATCGACGGCGACCAACGGTGTTGGTATTGCCAAGATCCTGACCTTCAAACGGGGTTCGTATCAGATCGACGTGGCATGGGAAATTACCAATGGCAGTGACAAGGCGATCGCCCCGCATGCCTACTTCCAGCTGCAACGTGACGATGTGGCGCCGGCCGGTGAGACCAAGATGGTTTCGACCTTTACCGGCCCAGCTGTCTATACCGACGCCGAGAAGTATCAGAAGGTCGATTTCAGCAATATCGCCGATAACAAGGCCAAGTTTGCCAAGACCGCCGATAACGGCTGGCTGGCCATGGTCCAGCACTACTTCGTAGCAGCCTGGGTGCCGGCGGAAAAGACCCAGCGCGAGTACTACATGCGCAAAATCGAAGGCAGCAACGTCTTCCAGACCGGCGTCATCGTTCCTGTCGCCGAAATTGCGCCGGGGGCCAAAGGTGTCGCTTCGGTCAGCCTGTATGCCGGTCCGCAGGAACAGTCGGCCCTCAAGGAAGTGGCGGCCGGGCTTGACCTGGTGGTCGATTATGGCTGGCTGACTGTGGTTGCTGCACCGATTTTCTGGGCGCTGGAAGCCATCCACAAGCTGGTCGGTAACTGGGGCTGGGCAATCGTCATTCTGACCATCATCATCAAGGCCATTTTCTTCCCGCTGTCGGCAGCTTCGTACAAGTCGATGGCCAAGATGAAGGTTCTGACGCCCCGCCTGACGCAGTTAAAGGAACGCTTTGGCGACGACAAGCAGCGCCTGAATCAGGAAATGATGAAGATGTACCAGACGGAAAAGGTCAATCCACTTGGTGGCTGTCTGCCTATCCTGGTCCAGATTCCAGTCTTCATTTCACTCTACTGGGTGCTGCTGGGTGCCGTTGAAATGCGCGACGCACCCTGGGTTCTGTGGATCCATGACCTGGCCTCGCCAGACCCGTACTACATCCTGCCGGTCATCATGATGGTTTCGATGTTTGTCCAGACCAAGCTCAACCCGACCCCGCCGGATCCGATCCAGGCCAAGGTCATGATGGCCATGCCGCTGATCTTCGGTGTCATGTTCTTCTGGTTCCCGGCCGGTCTGGTGCTTTACTGGGTAGTCAACAACGTGCTCTCCATTGCCCAGCAGTGGCAGATCACACGGCTCATCGACGGTGGCGGCAAGGCTGCCAACGATGCGAAAGCCTAAGGTGTGAAGTCAGACACCATCGCCGCCATCGCTACGGCCCCTGGCCGTGGTGGTGTCGGCGTCATCCGCATTTCGGGCAGCAATTTGCTGCCCTTTGCTTTTGCGCTGACCGGAAAGACACCCAAGCCGCGCTACGCGACCCTGGCCGACTTCAAGGCAACCGACGGTGCTACGGTCGACAGCGGAATATTGCTGTTTTTCCCGAACCCTCAATCGTTTACCGGCGAAGACGTACTCGAATTGCAGGGCCACGGCGGCCCCGTCGTCATGCAGATGCTGCTTGGCCGCTGTCTTGATCTTGGCGCAAGGCTGGCCGAGCCAGGTGAATTCAGCCGTCGTGCTTTCCTGAACGGCAAGATGGATCTCGCCCAGGCCGAGGCGGTAGCCGATCTGATTGACGCCGCTACGGCCAGTGCCGCCCGTTCTGCCGTCCGTTCGCTGCAAGGCGAGTTCTCGCGGGCCATCGGCCAACTGAACGACGAGTTGATCAACCTGCGCATGTTGGTCGAAGCAACACTCGATTTTCCGGAAGAGGACATTGATTTCCTGAAAGCGGCCAATGCCTTTGGTCGCCTGGAAAATCTGCAACTCAAGCTGGCCGAGATATTCGACCGGGCCGGTCAGGGCAAGCTCCTGCAATCCGGCCTGCACGTCGTTCTGGCTGGTCAGCCCAACGTCGGCAAGTCCTCTCTACTCAATCGGCTGGCTGGCGACGATCTGGCCATTGTTACGCCGATTGCCGGCACCACCCGCGATGCCCTGCGGTCGACCATCCAGATCGAGGGTATTCCGCTACACATTATCGATACGGCCGGCCTTCGGGAAACCGAAGACGAGGTTGAAAAGATTGGCATTGCCCGTAGTTGGCAGGAAATTGAGCGGGCCGACGCGGTCCTCCTGCTCGTTGATGCGAGAACGGGCGTCAGTGCGGCTGATCAGGAAATTCTCGCTCGGCTACCCGAGCGACTAAAGCGCGTCACGATCTACAACAAGATCGATCTGTCGGGCACACAAGCCGAACGACATGACGAACCCGGCAGCACAGCCATCTCCTTGTCTGCCCGTTCCGGCGAAGGCATTGACCTGCTTCGCCAGGAATTGTTGCGGATCGCCGGCTGGCACCAGGCAGAAGACGTATTCATTGCCCGTGAGCGCCATTTGCGTGCGCTGTCGGATGCCCAGGAACACATTGCTGCAGCCCGACATGTCGTTGAAGGCGCCTTCCCTGCGCTTGAACTATTTGCCGAGGAACTACGTCTGGCGCAGCAATCGCTCGGTCAAATCACCGGGGAATTCACAGCCGATGACCTTCTCGGCGTCATTTTCAGCCGATTCTGCATCGGAAAGTAAGCTGTTGGAAGGTTGTCCATAAGCCTGTGTACAAGCTGTACAGCGATTGTTGGCAAGTTGGAATTTTTTCCGGATCCGAAAACTGTCCAGAATCCATCCACAGGCAAGCCAGTGGTTTACCAAGCACCACGAAGTTATATTAACTAACTGATTTAAATATACATTTATATGTTATCCACAGACTTGTTGCTAAGTTATTATCAGTAGTTGGTTTACATATAGTTATTATCAAAAACCCTACACACCACTTTGAACTGAATCTGGAACAGCAGCTTGGACTTCATCACACCGGAAATAATGGCTTTGCTGTTTGCAGCCCTGATGGCAGGTGCCATCGATGCGGTCGTTGGTGGCGGTGGACTGATCCAGATACCGGCACTGTTCGTCGCCTTTCCAAATGAATCAGCGGCGACGCTGTTTGGTACCAACAAATGCGCCAGCGTTGTCGGCACAGCCAACGCAACCTGGCGTTATGCCCGGCAAGTGAAGATGCCATGGCGAACCATCCTGCCGGCGGCGTTCGCTGCTTTCGCCTTTTCCTACATAGGGGCAGTCGCAGTCACCTGGTTGCCAAGGGAGATAGTTAGGCCACTGATCTTGTTGCTGCTGATCCTTTCTGCGGTCTACACACTGAAACGCAAGGATTTCGGCTTGCTGCATCGCCCGGTCCATGCCGGTCATCGCGAACTGGTTTACGCTGTTCTGCTTGGCGGCGTCATCGGTTTTTATGATGGATTTTTCGGGCCGGGTACAGGCAGTTTCCTCATTTTCCTGTTTGTCCGATTTTTCGGCTTCGACTTTCTGCATGCCTCGGCCGGCGCAAAGGTTGTCAATGTGGCAACCAACCTGGCGGCGCTCGGATATTTCCTTCCGAATGCCTATGTTTTGCCGGTCCTTGCCGCAGCGATGGCGGTGGCCAATGTTTCGGGTTCGATCATGGGGACCAGACTGGCGCTGAAACATGGAAGCGGCTTCATTCGCCAGTTGTTTCTGATCACCGTCGCCGTCTTGATCGTGAAATTTTCATGGGATACGTTCAGGCTTTTGTAATATTTTTCCGGAACTGAAGCAGGCCGGTATTTTCAAATAGAATTCGGCCAATTCGCTTGAGGAAATCTGATGCGCATCACGCTTGTTCACCCAGCTGGCTTCAATTTTGTGCCCGGTCAACCCGATTTTTCGGTGCTGGCCAACCGCATGCCGCCGATTGGCATCATGCAACTGGCTAGCTGGCTGGAAAAATTTGGTCACAGCGTGCAATTGCACGATTGTCTGGGACCCTACGCGCCGCCGACCACCTCTGAAAATGCCGAAATCGTGTTGGCGACGGACCCGGAGATGGTCGGTTTTTCGGCTACGACCTCCGGCTTCATGGATGCCTTCGAGATTGCCGCCTATATCCGCGAGCGACGGCCGGAGATCAAGATTGTTTTTGGCAATGTCCATGTTTCTTCGCTGGGCGCACCCATCCTCGAAAAATTCCCGGAAATCGACTATCTGGTCATCGGCGAAGGCGAAGGGGCCATGCTCGAACTGGCCAACGGCAAGCCTCTGGCATCGATCGGCAACCTGATCTGGCGGAACGAGTCTGGACGAATCGTCGCCAATCCTCGCCGCGACCGTATCACCAGCCTCGATGAACTGCCCTTCCCGGCCTATGAAAAACTGGCCGGCTTCCCGCACGCTTATCATTTGCCGCTGTTTGCCTATGAAAAGTGCTACGGCGCAACGATGATTACCTCGCGCGGTTGTCCCTATACCTGTTCATTCTGTGACCGGACGGTTTTCGAGCGGGCATACAAGACCAATTCGCCGCAGTACATCTACGATCACATGAAGTATTTGCGGGACAACTTCGGTGTCTGGCACATCAACATGTACGACGATCTGTTCACGGCCAAGAAGCAGCGCGTACTCGATCTGTGCGAACTGTTGATAGCAAACCCGCTTGGCATGCAGTTCAACTGTGCCATCCGCGCGGGCCATACCTCGGATGAAATGCTGGCCAAGCTCAAGAAGGCCGGGGCGCTTATGGTGTCGATCGGCATCGAATCGGCCGATCCGGAAATGATGGAGCGGCACAAGGCTGGCGTTACGCTCGAAGCCGTCCGCGAAACTGTCCACTCGATTCATGCTGCCGGCTTGCGCGCCAAAGGACTGTTCATTTTCGGCATGCCTGGCGAAACGCCGGAAACCGTCCGAACGACCAGCGATTTCATTCTCTCGCTGGAACTCGATGAAATGAACATGACGAAGTTCAGCCCGCTGCATGGGGCGCCGATCTGGGATGAATGCATCAACGATCCGACCGGCGATTTCGTCGAGGATTGGCGCCTGATGAACTGCCTGAACTTTGTGTACCTGCCGGAAGGTTTCAAGTCGCGCGAAGAAATGGACGCGTTGTACAACTGGCACGTCAAACGCTTTTACGACAGCAAGGGTTATCGGCGCCGCTTCGCCAAGCGTTTGTGGCAGCATCGCTGGAGCCTCTGGCATGTACTCAAGCACCTGCCGGAAACGATCGCTGCGGCGCGTTATTTCAGCGCCAACAAGGAGCAGTTGGAAAAAGCCGCGCGCGAATTCAAGCTGCATCCGCGCCAGCCGCTTGGTCTCAAGCCGCAACTATCGACTGAACTGCAGATCGACAACATCGTTTCGATGTCGCCGATCAAGTTGACCCGGCGCGATGCCGCCAAACAGATCATTCCCGTTGTCTATGAAGGCTCGGCATGCTGTACGCCGCCAGCCATTCAGGCAGCGGTATAATCGCCCCTCTTTCGTCATGGGCATCGGGGGAGGCTGACATGATGGGGCCTTTCGGTTTTGGCCGTTTTTTCCGGTTGACCGTAGCAGTCTGCGCGGGCATCGAAAGCAGACCGGGAAATGGCCAGCCGGAGCGCTGACGTTGAAGGCCGGGCCAGTCGGTCGGTCCCGGGAAACTTATTTGTATTGGGGCAAGGGAACGGTCAGCAGAAACTGATGACCATTCCGAATCAGTAGGCACCATGACCTACAAAGGCATATAACTCGTCGCCGCCGCAGAGAAAAAATAAGGGTTTCAATGATGGAACAAGTGCAGGGAGTTGAGCGTCGGCAGTGCGATGTGCTCGTCATTGGTGGCGGGCCGGCGGGGTCGACCGTAGGGCCGATGCTGGCCGAAAAAGGGTACAAGGTGGTGATGCTGGAAAAGGCGCATCACCCGCGTTTTCATATCGGCGAATCCTTGTTGCCGGCCAATCTGCCGCTCTTCGAGCGCATGGGCATTGCCGAGGAGGTGAAGGCCATCGGCATGCACAAACCGGGTGCCGAGTTTGTTTCGCCGACCCATGACATGTCTTCGGTCTTCGTTTTTGCCGAGGCCTGGGACAAGTCCATGCCGCACGCCTACCAGGTCAAACGCGACGAGTTCGACACCATCCTGATCCGCAATGCCGAGAAAAAAGGCGTCGAAGTCCACGAAGGTTGCAAGGCCAAGTCGGTCGATTTCCTGCCCGACAACACCGCAGCGATCCGTGCCGTGCATGACGACGGTCGCGAAACCGAGTGGCAGGCCCGCTTCGTTGTCGATGCTTCGGGCCGCGACACTTTCCTGGCCAACCGTTTCCAGATCAAACACCGCAACCCCAAGCACAACAGTTCCGCCATCTATGGCCATTTCACCGGCTGCAAGCGTCACGAAGGCGTGGCCGAAGGCAACATCACCATTTTCTGGTTCGAGCATGGCTGGTTCTGGTTCATCCCGATGCAGAACGACATCACCAGCATCGGCATGGTGACCTGGCCGTACTACATGAAAACCAAGGGCGAGCGCAGCCTCGAACAATTCCTGCGCGACGGCTTTGCCCAGTGCCCGAAGCTCACCGAGCGCCTCAAGGACGCCAAGCTGATCAACGAGATCGAGGCAACCGGCAACTTCTCCTACGTGTCCGAGCGCAACCACGGCAACAACTACGTCATGCTCGGCGACGCCTATGCCTTCATCGACCCGGTATTTTCATCGGGCGTACTGCTGGCCATGAACAGCGGTGTGATCGCCGCCGAGGCGATCGACACCTGCCTGAAATATCCGGCCAAGGCCACGGCGGCGCTCAAGCGTTTCGACAAACTCATGAAACACGGGCCGAAGGAATTCTCGTGGTTCATCTATCGCGTCACCAACCCGATCATGCGTGAATTCTTCATGGGACCGCGCAACCTGTTCCGTGCCAAGGAAGCCGTGCTGTCCATGCTGGCCGGGGACATCTTCGGGAAAACGCCGATCTGGTCGTCGATCTTCGCCTTCAAGATGCTCTACTACATCGCCAACATCACGCAGCCGAAGAAAGCCTTCATGGGCTGGAAACAGCGCAAGTTCAACATTCGCAAGGTCGACGACGCGGTCGTTTACAACGCATAGTGGCTCTCCAGTTCGTATCCTCGCCGTCCGCGGTTTCACGTGAAACCAGTCGGGAACTCGGTGGTGCCCTGATCGGCGAGCCGGCCACGGGCGCCCTCCCGGGTTGGCCGGTTCAGCGGGTTTTTGCCCCATTGCTCGGGGCAACCAGCGCTGCCATCCATGAAACCTGGTTGGCTGAAGGGCCGGTTATCTCCGGACGCAGCGAAGATATAGTCTGGCGCCAGGCCAATGGTCTGCTGTTCGGTGTCATCGAACTCGACGAAGCCGATTTTTCGGCGATGCCCGGTGCTTCGGCCCTGCAGGCGGCCAGCGAGGAAGCCTACCGGCGCATTTTCCGGCTGCTTGACGCCGAGCGGGTGCCGCATCTGTGGCGGGTATGGAACTACCTGTCGGCGATCAATCTGGAAACAGATGGCCTGGAGCGCTATCGCCAGTTCAATATCGGCCGCCAGGATGCCTTCCTTGAAAGCAGCCGAGGCGCCACCGGCAATGTGCCGGCTGCCTGCGCCCTCGGTCTGGCCGGTAGCCCCCTCAGCATCGCGTTCATGGCTGGAACGACGCCGGCCGCACCGCTTGAGAACCCGCGTCAGATCAGTGCCTACAACTACCCGGCCGAATACGGCCCGCGCAGCCCTACTTTTTCGCGTGGCGCGCTGGTTTATCCGGCGGGGCAGGAAATCCTGTTCATCTCGGGTACGGCGAGTATCGTTGGCCACGAAACGGTGTTTCCGGGCGACGTAGCCGGGCAGTGTCGCGAGGCCATGGCCAATGTCGCTGCCGTGCTTGGTGAAGGCAATCGGCTGTCTAAGACCGTGCCGTATGCGCTGAGCGAGCTTTCGTACCGTGTTTATGTGCGCCATGCCAATGATTTCCGGGTGATCCGCGAAACGCTGGCGCCACTACTTGGTGCCGCTGACGTTGTTTACCTGCAGGCAGACATCTGCCGGCACGATCTGTTGCTTGAAATCGAGGCGATGGCCTCACACTCGCAGGAGAAAGCTTGATGGCCATATCGACATATTTGAGCAACGGCGTACTGGCGGCGCTTGGTCTGGCCGCCATGGCGGGCGGTGTGCAGGCTGCGGGTGACCAGCCGTTATGGGAAATCGGGGCTGGCGCCGCCGCCTTCAGCTTCCCCTCGTATCGCGGTTCGGACCAGACTCACAACTTTCTCATGCCGGTACCGCATTTCACCTATCACGGCGATTTCCTGAAGGCCGACCGCCAGGGCATCCGGGGCAGCTTCTTCGATTCCGACCGTGTCGATCTGACGGTCAGCCTGGCTCTCTCCCCGCCGGTGAGCAGCGATGACATCACGGCCCGGGCCGGCATGCCGGATCTGGAGGGAACCTTCGAGATCGGCCCGCAAATGGACATCACTTTCTGGCGGTCGGAAAATCGGGCCCGTTTCGTCAAGCTGCTGCTGCCGCTGCGTACCGCCATTACCGTCGAAGGTTCGCCGAAGAGTATCGGCTGGGTTTTCCATCCCAAGCTCAACATGGACATCACCGACATTCCCGGCATGGGCGGCTGGAATCTCGGCATGCTGGCCGGGCCGCTGTTCGGCGACAAGCGCCAGCACGACTACTACTACACTGTCGCGCCGCAGTATGCGACGGCCGCTCGCCCGGCCTATGAGGCCAGCGCGGGCTACGCCGGCATGCAATACCTCGTCGCCTTGTCCAAGCGCTTCCCGAAATACTGGGTCGGCGGCTTCGTGCGTTACGACAACCTGAGCGGCGCCACTTTCGAAGACAGTCCGCTCGTTCGCCAGAAGGATTACTTTGCCGCCGGCGTAGCCTTCACCTGGGTATTTGGAGAGTCGTCGACCCGCGTCAAGGTCGATGACTGATCGCCGCAGCGCAGGCCATCTGCTGTGGATGGCCTACGAATACCTGGCGATGCTGGTCGGTCTCGGCTCGCTGGCGCTGCTTTGCCTGATCTGGCTGCCCTGCGCCCTGTTGCTCAATGTGCTGTTGCCGCGGCACCTCGGCCGGCCGCTCGGGCGGCTCATGATTTCATGGGGCTTTCGTATTTATCTGCGCATCCTGACACTCTTTTGCGCCTGCCGCTTCGATCTGAGCGAGATCGACCGGCTGCGTGGCCAGGGGCCGCTTATCGTTGCCGCCAACCACCCTTCCCTGCTCGACGCCGTGATGATTGTCTCCCGGCTGCCCAATGCCGTCTGCGTCATGAAGGCGACGCTCATGGACAACCTGCTGTTTGGCGCGGCGGCACGGCTGGCCCGCTATATCCGCAACGATGTGGCGCTCAAGCTGATTCTCAGCGCCCGCGAGGAACTGGCGGATGGCGCGCATCTGGTCATCTTTCCCGAAGGCTCGCGGACGACGAATTTTCCCTTCGATGCCAGCTCGCCGAGTGTCGGGCTGATTGCCAACCGCAGCAAGGTCGACGTCCAGACCTTGCTCATCGAATTTTCGACGCCGTATCTCGGCAAGGCCTGGCCGCTCTTTCGTCGTCCGGAATTGCCGCTCACCTGTCGGGTCCGCCTCGGTCGCCGCTTTTCGCCACCGGCCAATATCCAGGCTTTTACGGCCGAACTCGACGCCTATTTTCATTTTGAATTTGGCCAAAATTTACAGTCGACCGTAGCATTCACTGCCTGAACCGCTGTCCGCATTTTTCCCATGTCTGCCGCCTCAACCACCCACCTCGTCCTGATTCCCAGCTACAACCCCGGCCCCAAGGTGCTCGCTACCGTGCAGGCCGCCCGGGCGCAGTGGACGCCGGTCTGGGTCGTTGTCGATGGCAGCACCGACGGCAGTCCCGAAAAGCTGCAGGCGCTGGCGGCCGACGATTCCGGCCTGAAAGTCATCGTCCTGCCGGAAAATCGCGGCAAGGGTGCGGCGGTGCTTGAAGGCATCACGCAGGCTGCCGCCGTCGGTTTTACCCATGCGCTGACCATGGATTCGGACGGCCAGCACCCGGTCGACCTTATCCCCGCCTTCATGGCTGCCTCGCTGGCCGAGCCGGACAAGATGGTGCTCGGCAAGCCGGTCTTCGACGCCGACGCTCCGGCCCTGCGCGTCAATGGCCGCAAGGTGTCGAACGGCTGGGCCAATCTTGAAACGCTGTGGATGGGCATCGGCGATTCGCTCTATGGTTTCCGCGTCTATCCGATCCAGCCGTTGATCAAAATCATGCGCGCCAACCGTTTCATGCGGCGCTTCGATTTTGATCCGGAGGCGGTGGTGCGGCTGTGCTGGGCCGGCGTCCGGCCGGTCAATATCGACGCCCCGGTGCGTTATTTCCGGGCCGACGAGGGCGGTGTTTCGCACTTCAAATACTTGCGTGACAACACGCTGTTGACCTGGATGCACACCCGCCTGTTCATCGGCTTCGTGCTGCGCCTGCCCTGGCTGATCCTGCGCCGCCTGACATGAACACGACCGAAGTCTTCCTGATTGCCATGGCAATCATTTTCACCGTGCCTTTCCTGATCTGGCGGCTGGGCAAGACCGATTACTACGCACCGCTCGTCGTCGTTCAGATCATCACCGGCATTCTGCTCGGGCCGGGCATTCTCGGCCGGGCTTTTCCCGAGTACTACCAGTTCGTCTTCAATCCGACGGTGATCCAGTCGCTGAACGGCATCGCCTGGTGGGCCGTCATGCTGTTTGTGATGATCGCCGGTGTCGAACTCGATCTCCGGAAAGTCTGGGCCTATCGGCGCGAAAGCGGCATTACGGCCGGCCTGGCGCTGGGCACCCCGCTGCTGCTGAGCGGCATTGCGGCCGGGCTGATGCTCACGGTCGACGGCTGGATCGGGCAAAAAGCCATGACTTGGCAATTTGTCCTCGGCGTCGGTATGGCCTGCGCGGTGACCGCCCTGCCCATACTGATTCTGTTCATGGAAAAGCTGGAAATCCTTCGCCAACCCATCGGCCAGCGCATCCTGCGCTACGCCAGCCTTGATGACATCGCGATCTGGGGCGTGCTGGCACTCATTCTCATGGACTGGGAACGGATCGGCCGCCAGCTCTCCTTTCTGCTTGTCTTTGCCGTTGCCGCCTGGTTGTTCCACCACCTGATGGTGCGCATTCCGGCGCGCGACCGCTGGTATGTCGCGCTGATCTGGCTGACCGTGGTGGCCTTTGGCGCCGACGCGAGCATGGAGGCCGAGTGGTTCGACCAGGAAAAGATGGACCTGCTGCGCCACCATGTGCTGCTTGTGTTCATGCCGGTATTCTTCCTGTCCACCGGCTTGCGCACCAATTGGGACCTCGGTGGCGCCACCGTCTTCATCGCCGCCGCCCTGCTGCTGATCGCCTCGGTCACCGGCAAGCTGATCGGCGTCCGGATCGCCGGCCGCATCCTCAAATGGGCGCCCGGCGAGGCCAGCATCATTGGCTGGCTGTTGCAGACCAAAGCCCTGATCATGATCATTTTCGCCAACATCCTGCTCGACAAGCAGATCATTACCAGCGATACCTTCACCGCCCTGCTGCTCATGGCGGTGGCCAGCACCATGCTGACGGTGCCGATGGTCGCCCCGAAGCTGGCCCGACTGAAATCGCTGATTCTGCGTTCCGCCTGAGGAGACAACCATGAGCTACGTGGCCAAATACGCCGAAACGGCTGCCGATCGGGCCGAAATTGACGCCCTGCCCGGCACCCTGCTGATTGAATTCGGCGTCGACTGGTGTCCGCATTGCCAGGGTGCCCAGCCCTTCATCGAGGCGGCCCTGGGGGCCACGCCCCATCTTCGCCACATCAAGGTCGAGGACGGCCCGGGCCGTCGACTGGGGCGTACTTTTCGCGTCAAACTATGGCCGACGCTGATCCTGCTCCGCGACGGCCAGGAAATCGGCCGCGTCGTGCGGCCCACCAGCAGCGCGGAAATCAGCGACCTGCTTGCTGGCTGATTGGTTCAGGCCGGCAGGCGGCTTCGCTGCCAGGCATCCAGATCGGTGCGTTCGATGAAGGTTTCCAGCCGGTTGATATTGCCCGGCAACTGCCTTCCCTCCCATTGCTCGGTCGCCCAGCGCTTCACATTGGCTTGCAGTTCGCCATGTTCGATGGCGTGGGCCAGCGCGACCTCGATTTCATGCTGGGTATCGGGCCCGGTGGCCAGCAATTGCGCTGCATCGTGCAGGCTCAGGCAGCTGTCGTTTGGGGGGTTCATGGACGCCTCCTTGAAGGTTTCAGCAGCTTGATTCTAGCTCTCCTCGACAGGGGTCAGGCGCGCTTTGGAAGCTTTTTCGGCAGCCGGTGGCCGGCCTTGATCTGCTCGACGGCCTCAAGCTGGAAGCGCAGCTTGGTGATGGCATCGTGTTCGGCGGGAGACAGTGCGTCCAGGTTGACGTGCTTGATGAGCACCGCCAGCGCGTCGCCTATGCAGCCGAGCTGCTTGCCATAGCTGCCAACCTCGTCGAGCACTTCCTGCTCGACCTGCGGATTACCGCTGCGTCCGAGGTTGATATTGAACAGTCCGAGCTGGGTGGTGGTCGGGCCGAATGCCCATGACCACGGCTGCGTGACGTCGCCGGACAGCGGCATCTGGAACGACGGCCAGGCGGACAACGGGTTCTGGAAAAAGTCGGCGGTACCCGCCGTTTTGTCTTCAGACGAGGCTTTCGAGGTAACGCGGGGATAGAAATTCGGCATGGCGGATTCTCCTGGTCGACGGGTCGAATCCGATCATCCGGCATCATGCCGGTGCATGCAAGGTGAATTATTTGTCCAGCTGGAAGGCTGGTTTCAGATCATTGCGCCGTTGATCGAGATGACCTGTCCGGAAATGTAGGCAGCTTTTTCCGAGGCGAGGAAACCGACCAGATCGGCCACTTCTTCGGGCTTGCCGGCTCGTTTCATCGGCACCAGGTTCTTGATCGCTTCGGGATCGAACGTGCCCTCGATCATGTCGGTGGCGATGATGCCCGGCGCCACGGCATTGACCGTGATACCGCGGCTGGCCAGCTCGAGGGCCAGCGATTTGCTGGCCGCATGCAACGCCCCTTTTGCGGCCGAGTAATTGACCTGCCCGCGGTTGCCGGTGATACCGGCGATTGAAGAAATGGTGATGATGCGGCCCCAGCGCGTGCGGATCATCGGCATGGTCAGCGGCTGGGTGACGTTGAAAAAGCCATTGAGCGAGACATCGAGGACCGAATGCCACTGCTCGGCACTCATGCCGGGGAAAACGGCATCGGCGTGGATGCCGGCGTTGTTGACCAGGATCTGGATCGGCCCCGACTCGAGCAGCTTTTCCAGTGCTGCCGCAGTCGCGGCGCGTTCGGTCACATCGAAGGCCACGGCTTCGGCGCTACCGCCGGCAGCAAGAATCTCGGCAACGACGGCTTCAGCCTTTTCACGACTGCGATTGGCATGGACGATGACGTGATGGCCGTCAGCCGCAAGGCGCTTGCAGATGGCAGCACCGATGCCGCCGCTGCCGCCGGTGACGAGAGCACGCTTCATGACATTTCCTTTTTGGCCATTTTTTACGTTCCGTAGCAAGCCCGGTTGACTGTGGGATGCTCAGCCCAGCGCCGCCGCGTCGAGCACCACGGCGGCGCGGCCTTCGAGCAGGCAGCGGCCGGCATGGCTGAGCGAGAACTGGTAGAGGATGTTGTTGGCGTCGCCCGACAGGCGCTCGGCGCTTACGTCGAGTTCGCCCGGCAGGTCGTCGAGGCGGGCGACATGCAGGCTGACGCCGCGCACGCTGGTCAGGTAGCCCTGGCGCGGTGCGGCATCGTCGCCGGCAATCAGCGCACCGTGGATGGCCATGGCCTGGGCGGCGTATTCGATGCCATTGGCGGCTCCGAGGCGGCCTTCGGCCCGTAGCGGATTGGCCGGGTCAGCATGACTGGTGGCGCGGCAGGCGATGGCGGATTCCGACCATTCGGTCACCGCATCAAGCAGGCACATGCTGCCCTGATGCGGGATGTGGGCGGCGATCCAGGCGCGGTCTAGCACAGCCCGATGTCGACCTGCAGTTGCATGGGCGGCAGGTAGTCCAGGCAGACCTGACCGGCTTCGCCGCGGGCCAGTTTTTGCAGCAGGGGCAGCGCGCGCAGGGCCGGAATGGCGATACGCAGGGCTTCCAGCGCGGGGTCGGCCAAGGGTTCGGCAGCTGCGCTGGCCGGCGTCACGGTAATCGATGCGAGCGAGCGCTCACTGCGTTCCGGTGTCAGGAGCAGCGCAACACCGGCGACGTCCGGTACCGGTCGTTTGGAAAACAGCGGTTCGGGATATTCGCTGTCGTAGGCGATCAAAAGGGTGGGTTGGCGGTAGAGCACGACCTGCCCCAGGGCATCGATCAGGCCGGCGCCGAAACTCGCGTCGTAGGCGCAGATAACCTGGCACGGCGCCATCGCCCCGGTGGCAATGCCCCAGTAACCGGCGGCGGCGTTGTGCACCGAATTGTGGAAACGGGTCGGCGAAATCTGGCGGTCGTCGCTGGCCAGTTGCTCGCACAGGGCGTGGCAGTTGTGGCCGTCGGCGCCGGAGGCGGAGAAGACGGTGGCTAGCGTCGCGACATCGGCGCCGGCGTGGGCGGCGGCTTCGAGGCCGACGGCGAGCGTCAGCTTGACGACGCGGCTGGCCCGGCGGCGTTCGGCCGGCGGCAGGATGCTTGGTGCCGGCAAAACGGACGGTGCTGCGGTCAACGGCGTTTCGCCGCGCAAAACGGCGCGGGCGCTAGGCCAGTCCGGCAGGCCCGGGGCGAGGAATCCGATGCCTTCGATCCAGGCAGTCAGCGGGCGGCTCATGGCGCGACTCCCAGAATCAGGCTGCAATTGCTGCCGCCGAAGCCGAAGGAGTTGCTCAGGGCGCGGCTGACCTTCCCGTCACGGCTTTTCAGCTGGTAATCGACCGGAATGGCCGGATCGACGTTTTCGGTACCCGGGCTGCCGGGCAGGAAGCCCTCGGTCAGCGTCAGGGCGCAGATGATCGCTTCGACCGCCCCGGCGGCGCCCAGTGTGTGGCCGGTGGCGCCCTTGGTCGAACTGCACGGCACGCCGCTGCCGAACAGCGCGCTGACGGCCTTGCCCTCGGCGGCATCGTTGGCCGGCGTCGAGGTGCCGTGCAGGTTGATGTAGCCGATATCGCCAGCCGTCAGCCCGGCCGAACGCAGCGCAGCTTCCATGGCCATTTTGGCGCCGAGGCCTTCCGGATGCGGCGAGGACATGTGATAGGCGTCGCTCGACTCACCGGTGCCGAGCAGCAGCACCGAGCCCGGCTTAGGCTGGTCGCAGCGTTCGAGCAGGGCGAAAGCGGCACCCTCGCCGACCGAAATCCCGTTGCGCGCCGCGTCATACGGGCGGCAGGGCTGGCCCGAAGTCAGTTGCAGCGAGGCGAAGCCATACAGCGTGGTCAGGCACAGCGTATCGACGCCGCCGACGATGGCCGCGTCGATGGTCCCGAGTTCAAGCTGGCGAGCGGCGGCGGCGAAGACCTTGGCGCTCGACGAACAGGCCGTCGAAATGGCCATGGCCATGCCTTCCAGCCCGAAATAGTCGCGCGTGAATTCGGCCAGGGAAAAGGAGTTGTGCGTCGTCCGGTAGTGGAAATCGTCGGGCAGCGCACCGGTTTCCGGGTCGCGGCGGCGGTAGGCCAGTTCGGTCTGCAAAATGCCTGCCGTGCTGGTGCCGAGAAATACGCCGACCCGTGTCCGGCCGTAACGGGCAATGGCCTCGCGCACGCGATCGGCAAAGCCATCTGTTTCCAGTGCCATCTGGGTTAGCCGGTTATTGCGACAATCGTAGGCGGCCAGCGCTTCCGGTAGTTTTTCGGCATCCACCTTGGCTACCTCGCCGATCCAGGTCGCCAGTTGCACCGTCTCGAAAGCACACGGTACCAGCCCGCTCCGCCCGGCGCGCAATGCCTCTCGGGTGGCGTCAAGCCCGCGACCGAGACAGGTGGTGGCGGTGTAGGCGGAAAGCAGCAGCGGGGTCACGGTGGCGCTCGAAATTGGGTGGGGCTGATTTTAGCAGAGGGGGAGGCTTCGCTGGACGACCTGCCACGGTGATTGCCGGTGACGGCTTGAAGGGTTTGGCGGCCAACCGATTGTCGATTTTGTTTTTTGCTCTTTTTTCGGGTTGACCGTGGAAGGTGCTAGCGGCTGCTGATTCGCGTCAAACAACTGCGGTAGCGCCCTTCAACCCTTTTGGCGAACCACTCGGTGGTCAGCTTGCGGCTGATTTTCGGGCTTTTCAGGTCGATCTGCGGCAGGGCTTGGCGAGGCATTGGCTTGGCGCCCTTTTCGGCCAGTTCGAAGACGCGGTTGAAGAGCGGGCTACGGCCGAAGGCAGCGGTTTTTTCGAGGAGCAGGTCGCGGCGGATCTGCGGGCGACTCATGTCGAGCTTGCCGGCGATGCCGATGGCGGCCACCTCGACACTGCTCGGAAGATTGGCCGGCTGGCCGTTTTCGTAGCGCATCAGGTCGCCGTCGGGGGCCAGCGGCTTGCCGGTGAGCTTGCCGAGGGCTTGCTGGAAGGCGGCGTTGCGGCTGCTGTAGCGGCCGGCATTGAAATCGGCGAAACGGTAGACGATGGCGTCGTAAGGCACCTCGTAGTCGAGCAGGATGGCGCTGCCGAAATAGACGCCGCCGCGTCGCGTGAACACCTCGTCGCGGACTTTCTTTTCCATCGGGTACGGGTAATTTCGCTCCCTGACCTGCTGCGTGGCGAAATCGATGCTGACCTGCATGGGCCCGCCGGTGCGCACGGGGTTGTAGTCAGCGAACAACTGCCGGCCGAAGGGCAGTTCGCCGGTCATGTCCTCGAACAGCGCATTGACCTGCTTTTCTGTTTTCAGCGCGTCTATGCGCTCGTTGTAGCTCTTGCCATCAGGTGATGTCTTGCCCAGTGCGGCGTTGACGAGCAGCGACGGCACACCGTAGCGCCCGGCCCGGCTCTCCAGTTCGCGGCGTACGATCCTGGGCAGGCCGGGCACGCTCGGATCGGCCTGGAAACTCGATTCCTGCTCGATGATGGCGATGGCGGCGCAGTAGGTTTGCGTGGCGTGCGGCACTTCCAGTGTTCTGAAGGCGGTGTACAGGTCGTTGGCCCAGCCAGCCCGGTCTTTGGCGTAGCGGGGGATGAGCCGGATGATGCGCTTTTTGACGTCGGCTTCGGCCAGCGAAGTCGGCCAGGCCGTGGCCTTTTTGCCATCGGCGCGGCGGGCCATGTCGGAAGGTAGCGCCCCGCCCTCTTCCTCGCCTTCCTCGAACAGCGAGCAGCCGGCCAGGGTGGTCATCAGGACGGCGGCGAGGATGGCCAGGCGGCTGAAATGCATTCGATCAGGCCGGGACGCGACAGACGAGCATGACGTTGGCGAATGGCTTGATATCGTTCATCGGGTCGGTTTCGACCGTGAAACCGAGGCTTTCGAGCAGCGCGATCCATTCGGCCAGCGGCCGGCAATAGAGGCGCGGCAGGCGGTGGCCGCGGGCAAAAGTAACGGCGTGGTCGACCCAGTTGCACAGATGGTAAGGCAGGCCGGCCGAGGCATCGCCGACGCGGGTGAGGAACAGGCCGCCGGGCGGCAGTGCGGCGCGGATGCGCTTGATGACGTCCTTCTGGTGGGCATGGTCGAAGTAGTGGAGCGCGTCGAGGATGGTGATGACGTCGGCCTGACCGAAATCGGCCTTGGTCATGTCGCCCTGTTCGATGTGCAGGACCGGGTGGTCGACGCCGAAGGCGCGGGCGGCGCGGTCGACGTCCTTCTGCATGAGTTCGATGCCGCGCAGGGTCAGGGCTTTCGGCGCCTCCGGCCAGCCGGCCGGCCAGTTCCCGGCTTCGTAGAGCTTGCGGGCGGCGAGCAGCCAGGAAAACAGGCTGCCCTGGCCGCAGCCGAGGTCGAGGTAACGGCCTTCGGCCGGGAACAGGCCGCGCTTGAGTATCTCGCGGAAGATGCTGTCGGAGGACAGCTTGCCGCGCGCGTAGTGGTAGGCGAAATGGCCACCACCCTGAAAGGGGCGGCTGGCTTCGTCGAGCAGGGTGCGCAGGAAACGCTTGGTCATGATATGGCGTCGGGCAACGTGACGGGGTTGAGTGAATGTTGGTTCAGGGCGGCGAGCAGCCGTGGCAGCACGGCGAGGATGACCGGCTGGCCGTCCACCGTGCGGGCGCTGTGGCCGTCGTGCAGGAGCAGGATGTCGCCGGGGCCGAGGTCGCGGGACAAGCGCTGGAAAACGGTGTCCGGGTCGCCGCAGCGCGTGTCGTAGGGGCGGCGGGTCCAGCTCGCCAGCTTGAGGCCGAGACCATGCAGGACGGCGTCGAGGAAAGGATTGCGCAGGCCGGCGGTGGCGCGGAAGTAGCGCGGTGGCTGGCCGGTGATGTCGGTGAAGGTGGCTTGTGCCGCGGCGATGTCGGCCTTCATGCGGCCGGGGCCGAAGAAGGCGAAGGCTTTGGAATGCGCGTCGCCATGGTTCTCGACGCGATGACCGCGGGCGACGATTTCGCGGCACAACGCCGGGTTTTCACGGGCGCGCCAGCCGATGCAGAAGAAGGTGGCCTTGGCGTTGGCGGCGTCGAGCAGGTCGAGGACGCGTGGCGTGACTTCCGGGTCCGGGCCGTCGTCGATGGTGATGGCGACTTGTCGGCGGGCAACCGCGTCGTCCGGCAGACGGTTGAGGTTGGGGCCGAGCAGCGTCGTGCGTGGCAGCAGGCCGGCGGTGGTGATGATGGCGTGGTTGATGAGCAGCGCCCCGACGGCCCACGGCCAGATGGCCGGCGACACGGTGCAGCCGAGCGCTGCCGCGGCATGCACGGCGAACGTGGCTTTGATGGCGAGGGTCGGCTTCCAGGGCGTCGGCATGTCAGGCGGAGAAGTGGCCAAGGTTGAGAAAATGTTCCCATAGATCGCGCCATACCGGCCAGTCGTGGTCGCCCGGCAAGGCGCAGCGGGCGCCGGCCGGGAAGCGTTCGGCGATGGCCTGCATGCCCTCGGCGAAGCGGTCTTCCGAGCCGTAGCCGACAAAAACCGGGAAGCCGGCCGGGGGGGCCTTTAGCCATTGCCAGGCGCGGAACTCGGGGTCGCTCAGGTCGATGGCGGTCGGCTGCCAGCGATCGAGGCCACCGCCCCGCTTGATGGCGTTGGTGGTCAGCCGGTTGCCGGGATAGGGGGCGATCAGGCACAGACCGTCGACGAGGCCGGGGTGATCGGCATTGAGGCACAGGGCGAGCAGACCGCCGAGCGAAATGCCGCCGAGCCAGACCTGCCGGTATTGGGTGCGGGCCGGGGCGAGGATCTGTTCGATGAGGGCCGGCATCGCGTCGCCGCTCGATACGGCGTCGAGGCCGAGGTCCACGGCAACGATGTCGAGCTTGAGGTGGCGCACGCCGGCATCGGCGAAAAAGCCGTTGGCGACGAAATGCTCGGGTGTCATGTAGGCGCCGGGCAGCAGGACGAGCAGGCTGTCGCCGCCGACGTCATGGCGCAGGGTACGTAGTGCGCTGCTCATGCGGCGGTTCCACGTGAAACGTGAGATTTTGATTTTGGCCGTTTTTTCCGGTTGACCGTGGAAATTGGCTTAGTCACTTTGGCGCCCCGAAAAACAGGCCGAGAGCAGCAGCGCCAGCACGGCGCCCGGACCGACCGTGATGCCGATGGCGTGCAGTACCGGTACGCTGGACAGGGCGAGCGTGCCGAAGCCGATGGCGGTGGTCAGGTTGGCGATGGCCATCGAGGCCAGGGTCGGCGCATCGAGTCGTTGCTCCTTGTCGGCCCGGTTGAAGAACAAGGCGTAATTGGAGCCGACGGCGACGATGAGCAACATCCCGATGAGGTGCATGAGGTGCAGTTTCTCGCCCGCCAGATGGACACCGGCGATGATCAGGATGACGGCGAGGAGCAGTGGCAAGAGGACGGCGCCGAGGCGACTGGCAGAACGCAGGGTGACGGCGAGCAGCGCGACGATGGCGACGAAGCCGGCCAGCGAGAGCAGTGTCGCCTCGTCGAGATAATCGTTGTAAAGCCGGTCGAACTCGACCTTCATGTCGATGAGCAGTGCCCCGCTGCCGGCCAGCGTGGCGCGTACCGGCGCGATGTCGATGTCCACGCCCTTGACGCCTCCGGGCGGGCGCAGCGGCAACAGTACGCTCCAGCCGTCCGGGCGCTGCAGCAGCAGCGAATCGACCACCAGTGCCAGACTGGTGCCGTTGAGCGTTTGGCGGCTGATACTGCCCTGCTCTTTCGCCATGGCGACTTCGTCGAGGAAGGCGCCGAGCTTGTTGGCGGCGAGCGGCGAATCGGCCTGCGCCAATTGCAGGCGCGCCGCCAGATCGTCGCTGGCCGGCAGGCTGGCCCGGCGGGCGGCCTGCATGGCCAGGCTGGGCAGGAAGCGGGCCGGGCTGTCATAGCCGCCGATGACGCCTTGGGCGACCAGCGCATCGAGCTTCACCCCGGCCCGTTCGGCGGCCTGCAGCGCGGCTTCGCGGTCAGGGGCGGTGATCACGGCCATGTAGCGTGAATCCGGGGCGCCGATGTCGGCACGCAGCGCGAGGTCGGCAGCCGAGTCCTCGGCGCTGACCGTGCTCAGCGCCGACAGGTTCGGGTGCCACAACTGCTGGCGATTGACGATCAGGACGGTGCCGGCGACGACGGTGAGCAGGATGATCGGCCAGCGCAGGCCCTGCAGCGCGGCGATGGCGCGTTTGAGCGGCGGCGCGAGGTGGGCGATGTCGCGGATCGGATGGTCGTTGCCAGCCAGTGCGGGGAGGATGAAACGGGTGACCAGCGCCGCGGTCAGCACGCCGCTCAGCGAATAGAGGCCGAGTTGGGCAAGGCCGGGAAAGCCGGAAAAGAGCAGCGCGGCAAAGCCGCAAACGGAGGTCAGCACACCGAGCTGGATGGTTGGCCAGAAGCGCGCCCGCCACTCGGCCGCACCGATCCGGCCGGACTGGACGAAATAATAGATCGAGTAATCGACCGCTTCGCCGATCAGCGCCGCGCCAAAGCCGACGGTAATACCGAATACGGTGCCATAAACGAGGCTGACGGCGACGATGCCGGCCAGCGCGCCACTGACCACCGGCAGCAGGCCAAGGCTGAGCAGACGGGCCGAACGATAGACGAAAAACAGCACGGCGACGATGGCCAGCATGCTGATCGCCGACAGCTTGCTGACCTCGCTCTTGATCGTTTCACGCGATTTGACGGCGAAGACGCCGGGGCCGGAAATCTGGATGCGGGCGGCGCTGAAGCCCGCCTCGCGGGCGCTCTCGGCAAACTGGCTACGGATGGTGGCGATCGCCTGTTCCTGGGCATCGGTGTCGGAGCCGAGGGCGGCGCTCTGGATCAGCAGCATGGCCCGTTCGCCGTCGCGCGAGGCCCAGACGCCCTCGCGCACATTGGGCTGGGCGCCGGCGTTGAGGCCGGAGAGCAGTTCGATCATTTCGCCGGTCGGGTCGCGTGGCAGCAAGGGTTTGATCAGCATGCCGGCCGGTGAGGCGAGCAGATCGACGCTGTTCGCGATGCTCTCGCGCAGGCCGTCCACGGAGAAGCGTTCTGGCTTGACGGCCGGGCTGAGCAGATAGCGGTGGCGGAACAGGAAGTCGCGGTCGGCGTCGAGGCTGCCGGCCTGGCCGTTCTCGACCGCGACGAATTCGGGCAATTTTTCCAGTCGACCGTGCAACTGGCGCGAAATGGCCGCCCGCTGCGCCGCATCGCCGCCTTCGATGGCGACCATGAGCAGACGGGAAACAACGCCCTCCTTCAACTGATCGACCAGCACCTGCTGCGCCGGGCTCGGCTTGCCCGGCAGGAAGAAGGACATGTCGGCCGAAAAATGGCTGTTCCAGACGACGACGACCCCGGCCAGCATGGCCAGCAGCCAGATCAGGAAGGCACGGCCGGCCGCGCTCATTTGCTGACGATCGGCTCCATGTTGAGCACCGAACGGTCACCATCGGCCTGCAGGTACTCGATGCTGCGGATCAGGCTCTTGTTGCCGCTGACCGTAATGCGCAGAACGAGGGCGGCAATTTTCTCGTCGCTGGGGAGCAATGTGAGTACCCACTTATCGGAATTACCCGATAAATGAAGGGCATAGTTTTTCTCGAGCGCCGCCCGGTTGCCGGACAGCGTTCCGCGGATGCTGTCCACGAAGGCCAGCGCTTCGGGTTGGTTGGCCAGGTTGATGCTGAGTTTCTGCTTTTCGCGCTCGATGGACAGGATGTCCTTGTCGAGTCGCAGCGTTTCGACCTTGGGCACCAGTGTCCGCTTTTCCAGCTGGTCGGGCGCCGTGTAGCTCATTTCGCCCGACGAGACGACCGGTTTGTCGAGCAGCGAGATGTATTTTTTCTCGGTGAATCTGGCCTTGCCGCCCTTGTTTTTGGCGAGGTCGTTCATGAGCTGGCCGACATCGAAGGCGGCGCTGGCCGGCATGGCCAATGCCAGCAGAAAAAGACAGCCGAGGAAACGTTTGATCATTTTTTCTGCCAGAAATCGAAGAAATTGAACCAGTTGTACGGCGCCAGACGGCAAAAATACGTCAGGCGGTCGGCGTAGTGTTGCATGGCTGCCTGGATCGCTGTGTCGCGTTCTTCACGAGTGGTATTGGAAAAGTCGGCCAGTGGCTCGAAATGCAGCTGGTAGCGGTTGCCGCCCAAATAAAGGCCGGTCATGAAGAAAACCGGGCGGCGCAGCATGGCGGCCATGCGGAAGGGGCCGAGCGGGAACGGCGCCGGTTTACCGAGAAATTCGCAGTCGACCGTGGCATCGTCGCCCAGTCCGCGGTCGGCCAGCAGGCCGACGAGATAGCCTTCGTCGAGACGGTCGCGGGCCTGCAGCATCGAGTCCATGCGGCCGAGCGGGATGATGTCCTGGCTCGCCTTGGGGTTGATCGCTTCGAGGGTTGAATTGATTTTGCGGGCGTTTTCCTCGTACATCATCATCGCCACCTTGAGCCCCTGCTGCCCTCGCCCGACGGCGCGCAGGACTTCGAAACTGCCGAGGTGGGCGCCGATGAGCAGGGCGCCGGGGTGCTCGGCGGCGACTTTCTGGACGGCTTCGTTGCCGATGATTTCAATGTCGAAGAGGTCGAAACGGTCGTTGAGCAGATAGATCCGGTCATGGATCGTGCTCGCGAAGCTGAAGACATGACGAAAGCCGTCCGACCACTCGGCCCAGCGATTGAGGGCCAGATGCAGGTAGTCGCGGCTGAAGCGCCGGGCGCGCGGGGCGAACAGGACAAAATAGGCGGCAATGCCATAGAGGACCAGGCGACCGATCCGTCGGCCGAAGGTTAGCGAAATCCACACCATGAGTTTGAGGATGGCGAGATTGCTGCGTTCCTGCTGGCGCATCCAGTCGGCGTCGGTCGGTTCTTTCCGGTTCATGGCATGGCGGGCGTCAGGCTGCCGGAAGCCACGTCACGCTCGGCTGCGCGCACGGTGAAGGCAATGGCCCCGCTTGGCTTGGTGGTCAGCGAGAAAGTAAGTGCTTCCTCCGGGCCGACCGGGCTGAAAAACTTGGCATTGCCGACCTGCCAGTTGAGGCCGCTTTGGCCGGCCTGGTCGAGCATTTCTTCGGCGAACAGGATGGCGCGATCGAGCAGCACGACGCCCGGTACGATGGGGCGACCGGGAAAGTGGCCGGCAAAGGCGGGGTGGTCGGCCGGAACCAGCCAGCGATATTCAGCGTCCGCCATGGCTGACTTTCTCGGCGTACAACGCCTGCAGTTCGGCCCGTGGCAGCTTGCCGGTGCTGTTGCGCGGCAGCTCGTCGACGAGGATGAGCGGCCGGGGCAGGAAGATGGCGTCGATGCGCTGGCGCAGTTCAACAGTGATTTGCCGGGCGGTCAGGCCGGGCGCGACGACGAAGGCGGTCAGGCGGGTGATGCCGTCCGGGCCCTCCTCGTCGGGCAGGAAGAAGGCACCGTCGACGATGCCGGGCACGGCGCCGAGCTGGTGATTGAGATAGGCCAGCGAGGTGCGCTTGCCGGCGATGTTGATGAGGTCGGCGTGGCGACCATGGAGCAGGAAGCGCAGGTCGGGCAGCAGTTCAATGAGGTCGGACAGCGCGACGCGGCCTTCGACGTGGCCGGCGCAGGCAATCGTGTCGTCGCCGTCCTGCTCGAGGCGGACGTTGGGTAGCAGCGTCCACGCGGCGCCGGCCGTGGTACGCCGGGTGGCCAGCTGGCCGGATTCGGTCGAGCCGTAGATTTCATGCAGCGGGGCGCCGGTGCGTGCTTCGGCTTCAGTGGCCAGTGTCGCGGACAGCGGCGCCGTGGCGGAGAGCAGCAGGTCGATGGGCGGCAGCTCGATTTCTGCCGAGAGCAGCGCCGAGAGGTGGAAAGGCGTGGTGACGAGCAGGCGCGGCCGCGGTACGGCGGCCAGTGCCCCGGCGATGTCCTGCGGATAGAACGGCTTGCCGGCCCAGAAAGCGCAGCCGCCATGCAGGGCGAGCAGGAAGGTCGATTCGAAACCGTAGCTGTGCTGGACCGGAATGGTGCCGACAATGGCGTGCGGCTGGCGGTCGAGGCCGAGCGCGACGGCCTCGGCTTGCCCGTTGGCGACCAGTTTGGCCCAGGTTTTGCGCTGGGCTTGAGGCAGGCCGGTCGAACCCGAGGTGAACAGGATGGCGGCAAGATGATCGGCCGGAATCTGCGGAATGGCCAGTTTCGTTTTTGGCCCTTTTTCCCGGTTGACCGTGAGAATGGGTGAAAAGTCGCTCGGGAAATCGAAGCGTGGCAGGTCGAGCGTATCGGCGGCGCCGTCGCACAGGCAAACCAGTCCGGCATACTCGGCCTGCAGGCGGCGGAAGGTTTCCGGCGATTGCGACGACGGTTGCAGGCTGGTCATGCCACGCAGCAGGCCGGCCGCGAAGCCGACGGCAAAGCGGTAGCGGTCGTGGCAGAGGTTAAGCAGATGGCCGGCGGCCGGCAATTGGCAGGCCAGCCAGTGGATGTCGGCGAGATAGTCGCCGACGCTGACCGGGCCTTCCGGCGTCCAGGCGAAAACGGCGTCGAGGTCGCTCTGGGCGAGCAGCGGTACGGTATTCATGACGGATTGGCGGGCGGCTGCGGTGTATCGAGATCGGTTGCCGGTGCTTTCTGCTGGTTGCGCATGCGGTAGGCGCGGGCGACCTGGGCGATGCTCGGCCGCTCTTCCGGCGGCAGGACATTGGCCCGCCAGATGTGTTCACCGATGAACATGGCGGCGAGCAGCGGGGCCGACAGCAGATTGGCGAAGACCGACCACACGTCATGCGGGGCGAATAGCCAGAGAACGGTCGAAATCAGCGCGTTGCTGAGGAAAAACAGCGTCCATGCCAGTGTGGCGCGGCGCGTGTAGCGGCGCTTGCGCTCAGACAATTCCCCTTGATGCACGGCGCGGGCGAGCTGGGTAATCAGCGCTTCGCCGCTGCCGAGCAGGCTGCGTCCGAACAGGGTACCGAGGGCCAGGTTGGTGCCGAGATGCTGGATGAAAAACAGCAGCGCGATATTTTCGCGCAAGGTCGGCCAATACCAGGCCAGGCCGCCGAGCATGGCGAGAATGCCGGCGCCGGTCAGCGCCGGATGGCTGCTCCGCCAGAGCAGCAGGCCGAGGGCGGTAACGACCGGGGCAACGCCGAGCAGTACCGAGAGATCGCCGGAGCCTTCGCCGGCACTGCCGGTGTGGGCCAGGAAGGCCCAGGCGGCGATAAAGACGACGATGGCCAGGCCGCGCAGCAGCTGGCCTGGGGACAGGCTCATTTGGTTCGCTGGGAAGCGATATGGGTGGCCAAGGCGCGCAGCGACGAGAAGATGCGCAGGTTGTCCTCGTTGTCCGATTTGAGCTGGAAGCCGTATTTCTTCGAAATGACCAGGGCGATTTCGAGCACGTCGATCGAGTCGAGGCCGAGTCCTTCGCCGAACAGCGGCGCATCCGGCTCGATGTCGGCCGGCGGCATGTCGAGATTGAGCGCCGTGACGATCAGCTCGGCGACTTCCGGCAACAGGGCTTCGATGTTTTCGGGCGAATTGGCTTCAGACATGGCGGTGCTTCCGATGAGTTACACGTCGACGGCACGAAACGCGAGGACCGCGTTGCTGCCGCCGAAAGCGAAGGAATTGGACAGGGCGGCGCGGAGCGGCTGGCCATGACGCGCCGTCGTCACGTGATCGACGCCGGCGCAATCAGGGTCGAGCGCCGCGAGATGCGCGGTGGGCGGAATCGTCCCCTCGCGCAGGGCAAGAATGGTCACGATGGCCTCGATCGCCGCCGCTGCACCGAGCAGGTGGCCGTGCATCGACTTGGTGGCGCTGACTGGCAGGGCGGCTGCTCGGTCGCCAAAAACAGCCTTCAAGGCAGTGATTTCGACCGGGTCGCCCTCGGCCGTCGCCGTGCCGTGGGCATTGACGTAATCGACGTCGCCGGGGTTCAGGTTGGCATCGGCCAGGGTCAGGCCGATGGCCCGGATCTGGCCGGCTGCTTCCGGGCGCACGAGATGGCTGTGGTCGCAGGTTGTGCCGTAGCCGACCATCTCGCCGTGGATGCGGGCGCCGCGGGCGACGGCATGATCCCAGTCCTCGAGAACCAGGGCCGCCCCACCCTCGCCCAGCACCAGACCGCGGCGCTCAGCCGAAAACGGCTTGCAGGCGGCGGCCGAGGTTTCGGCATCGCCCGGCGCCATGACGCGCAAGGCTTCCCAGGCGCGGGCAACGCCGTAGGCCTGCGGCACGTCGGAGCCGCCGGTCAACATCACCGTTGCCTCGCCACTGCGGACGCGGCGGAAAGCTTCGCCGATGGCGATGGCCGACGAAGCGCAGGCCACCGTATGGCTCATGCTGACGCCACCCAGCCCGAGCTGGATCGAAATGTGGGCGTTGGCCGCGTTGTTCATGCCGAGCACGACGGAAAGCGGCGACAGGCGTTCGCGGCCCTTCTGCCACAGTTCGCGGTACCCCTTTTCGTAGGCCAGTGTGCCACCCAGCGCAGTTCCCCAGGCGACACCCCAGTCGTCGCGCTGGTCGCCTTCCGCCTGGCGCGGCAGGCCGCTGTCGTTCCAGGCGGAAAAGGCCGCAGCCATGGCGAGCTGGGCGAAACGATCCATCATCGAGGCCAGCGGCTTGCCGAGCGCGACATCGGGGTCGAAGCCCGGGCAACTGACAAAGGGAATGGACAGCGGGCGCGGCAGATCGTCGGTGAGCAGGTAGCGTACGGCCGATTTGCCGGCGCACAGGCGCGCGAAAAAGTCAGCGAGGTCGCCGCCATAAGGGCTGACCAGCCCGAGGCCAGTAATCGCCACCCGCCGCTGGCTCATGGCTCAGTGCTTCTGGCTGGCGATCAGCCCGTCCATCAGCGACACCATTTCACCGACGGTCTGGGGGGTTTTCAGGTCGCTGGACAGCTTGACGCCGAAGCGATCCTCGAACTCGAACATGAGTTCGAGCATCATCAGGGAGTCAACGCCAAGCTCGGCCAATGACGCTTCCGGAATGACGTTTTCCGGCTCGACGCCAAGGCGGTCCTGGAGAAATTCGCGAATCAGGCCAATGGAATCCATAGCCGGCGATTTTAGCCGAAAGGCCATGTTTTCCAAAGGCTTGCCGTACCATGCGTCTCAACTCATGCCAAACCACTCCATCGCGCCAACCATGCCCTCGCCCGCCAAATCGCACTGGATAAGGCAGATCGCCGCACGAATGGCCTACCAGATGCCACTCAAGGCCGTTGGTACGACAGCCTTCATGCTGATCTTTTTCTGGGCCTATTTCGGGGTGCTGCGCAATCCGTTGTTTCCTGTGACGGAAATGCCCCTGATTTTTATCGACGCGTGGATTCCGGTCAGCGGGCTGGCCTTTCCCGTTTACGCCTCGCTGTGGGTCTATGCTTCGCTGCCTGCAGCGCTGCTCAGGGAAATCCAGCCGCTCATCCGGTTCGGCATTTGGATGGCGGCCCTGTGTCTGTTTTGCCTGGGGATTTTCTGGCTATTCCCGACTGGTGTTCCGCCTGCCGGGATCGACTGGCGTCTCTACCCGGAAATGGCGATGATCAAGGATGTCGATGCCAGCGGTAACGCGTGTCCTTCGCTGCACGTTGCCTCGGCGGTTTTTGCCGCCATCTGGCTGGCGCGGATTGCCCGGGCCATGGGGGGCTACCGCTGGGTGTCAGGGCTGATCTGGCTGCACTGTCTGGCCATCCTGTGGTCCACCGTGGCAACTCGCCAGCATGTTGCTCTCGACGTGCTGGCCGGGGCGCTGACCGGTGCCGTGTTTGGTGTACTCAGTTTGCGCCAGGCGCTGCGTAGCGCGCCGGCAGGCGATCTTTAAACGGCGCTGCTAACCCGCTGCAGGGATTTCAGGAACTGTGCCGCATCCTGAAAGCCGACAACGCGCACGGCCTTGTTTTCCCGCCCCTTGGCATCGTAGAAGATGATGCCGGGCGGACCAAACAGATTGAATTTGGCCAATAAAGCCTTGTCGTCCTCGGTATTCGCCGTGACATCGGCCTGCAACAACACGAATCCGGCCAGTTTGGCCCGGACAGCGGGGTCGGAGAAGGTAAAACGCTCCATTTCCTTGCACGAAACACACCAGTCGGCATAGAAATCGAGCATGACCGGGCGACCGGCGGTCTTCACTCTGGCATCCAGTTCGGCCACCGATGCAACGCGCTCGAACGGCAGCTTTTTCTCTTCGGCGGCGACGGCCTGCCCGCGCAGTCCGGCCAAGGGTTGCAGCGGATCGCGGCCACCGGCCAGGGCGCCGATGAGCAGCGCGGCACCAGTCAGCAGCATGACGATGCCGATACCCTTCCAGAAACGGTGCCAGCCCTTGGCGTGCGGCGGCAACGGGTCGAGGGCGTGGAGGTAGATGGCCGGGATGATGAGCAGTGCCGCCCAGGCCAGCATCGACGCGACTGCCGGGACAACCGGCGAAACGAGCCAGACGGCGGTAGCCAGTAGCAGCACGCCGAATGCCTTCTTGACGCCTTCCATCCACGGCCCGGTCTTGGGCAGCAGCGACCCGCCGGCCACGCCGACAGCGATGAGCGGTGCGCCCATGCCGAGGGCCATGACGAACAGCGCGGCGCCACCGAAAACGGCGTCGCCGGTCTGCCCGATGTAGAGCAGCGCACCGGCCAGCGGCGCGGCAACGCAGGGCCCGACGATCAGCGCCGACAGCGCGCCCATCAGGAAAACGCCGATGCCGCGCCCGCCCTGCAGGTGGCCGGACTCTTCCGACAGTTTGCTTTGCAGCGCGGTTGGCAGTTGCAGTTCGTAGAAGCCGAACATCGAGAACGAAAGGACGACGAAAACCAGCGCAAAGCTGCCGAGGACCCACGGGTTCTGCAGCGCGGCCGAAATCAGCGTGCCGCTCAGCCCGGCTGCAATACCGGCCGCGGCGTAGGTGACCGCCATGCCAAGGACGTAGGCCATGGATAGTGCGAAGCCGCGGGCGTGCGAATTCTTGTGGCCCTGCCCGGCGATGATGCCGGACAGAATGGGGATCATCGGGAAGACGCAGGGGGTCAGCGACAGGCCGAGGCCGGCGATGAAGAAGAAGGCGAGGCTGGTCCAGAAGCCGGCATTCTTGAGCGTTGCGGCGATCTGCCCGCTTTCGTCGCCGTCGGCTGGTGCTGCCGGGGCCGGCGGCGTGCTGGCCGGGTCAGGCAGTTCGACGCTCAGCGCTTGGGTTTGTGGCGGGTAGCAGACGCCGGCATCGGCGCAACCTTGCGAGGTGACGTTGAGTTTGAGCGGCAAGGGTCCGGAGGACATGCGTTCGACCGGAACGCGAATGGCGACCGAGTTGTAATAGACCTCGACCTTGCCGAAATTCTCGTCGTCATGCTCTTCGCCCTTGGGCAAGCTTGGCGGGCCGAGGGTGACCGTCTCATCCTCGACGCGGAAACGGAATTTGTCGCGGTAGAGGTAGTAGCCCTTGGCAATTTCGTAGCTGACTTCAAGGGTTTGCCCGTCGAGTGCCTTGACCGATGGCTTGAAGGCAACGGCCGGGTCGAGGAATTCCTCGGCGTGGGCGAACGAGAGGAAAAAGGCAAAGACGAGAAACAGGAGGCGCATGGTCATTGGATCGTTTCTGCCGCCACCCAGTTCAGATAGGCGGGCAAGCCGTGGCTGAGCGGCAGGGCGATGATTTCGGGCAGCTCGTAGGGATGGAGTTCGCGGATTCGGGCTTCAAGCGCCGGGTAGTTTGCTACGGTCGACTTGAAAAAAAGCGGAATTTCGGAGGCTGATTCGACCTTGCCCTGCCAGCGATAGATCGACTGGATGCGCGGCAGGATGTTCACGCAGGCGGCCAGCTTTTCTTCAACGGCGGCGAGCGCGATGGTGTTGGCGCTTTCTTCGTCCGGGCAGTTGGTGATGACGAGCAGGGTTTCCATCAGCGGATTCTACTTTGTCCGCGCTACTTGAGCAGGCGGCGGCGGGTCAGGTGGAGGGCGATGATGAAGGCTACGGCGGCGGTGGCAAGCAGCGCCATGATGTGGATCAGGGCGTCGGCCGGAACCTGCCCGGCGAGCAGTGGGCGGACCAGCGCAACGCCCTGGGCCAGCGGTAGCCAGCCGCCGATCAGGGCCAGCCAGCCGGGGAGCTGGTCGGTCGGGAAGAAAACGCCGGAAATCAGCGTCATCGGCGTGATGAACAGCGTGAAGTAGTACATGAAAAAGTCGTAGGACGGCGCCAGCGCGTTCCAGATCAGGCCGAGGGCGGCGAAGGCCAGCCCGGTGAGGACGATGGCCGGCAGCGCCCAGAGCATGAGCGGGCCGTTGGTCAGGCCCATGGCG
>PHCF01000058.1 GCA_002842145.1 Betaproteobacteria bacterium HGW-Betaproteobacteria-6
CTGACGTTTGACAGCAGCGGCAGCCTTACGCTTGCGTTCGGCGGTGGGCTTTTCGTAAAACTCACGGGCACGCAGCTCGGTCAGCAAACCAGTCTTTTCAACCGTGCGCTTGAAGCGGCGGATAGCAACTTCGAACGGCTCATTTTCCTTGACACGAATGTTCGGCATATAAATCACCCCCTTCCGTTAGGCGCCTGCCGGGTCAAGTAAAAGGCAGTGCGCGCAAATTTTGTTCCGCAGATTTTGCGGGTAGCCCAGCAGTATATGCGAGAAAACCATGTTGTTCCAAGTGTTAAAATTCGCGCCATGCTAGTCCTTGGTATTGAATCCTCCTGCGACGAAACCGGTATCGCGCTCTACGACAGCGAAGCCGGCCTCTTGTCGCATGCCCTTCACTCGCAGGTGGCGATGCACGCCGAGTACGGTGGTGTCGTTCCCGAACTGGCCTCGCGCGATCACATCCGGCGTGTCGTGCCGCTTTTGCGCGATACGCTGGCGCAGGGCAATCGTTCGCTCGACGACGTCGATGCCGTGGCCTACACGCGCGGGCCGGGGCTGGCCGGGGCGCTGCTCGTGGGTTGTGCCTTCGCCGAAGCGCTGGCGCTGGCCATCGACAAGCCGATCATTCCGGTGCATCACCTCGAAGGGCATTTGCTGTCGCCGCTGTTGTCGTCTACGCCGCCGACCTTTCCGTTCGTGGCCTTGCTGGTCTCCGGCGGTCATACGCAATTGATGCGGGTGACCGGCGTCGGCGAGTACGAACTGCTGGGCGAAACGCTGGATGATGCGGCGGGCGAGGCTTTCGACAAGAGTGCCAAGTTGCTCGGCCTGCCTTATCCGGGCGGGGCCTTGTTGTCGAAACTGGCTGAGTCCGGAACGCCGGGGGTTTATCAATTGCCGCGACCGATGCTGCATTCAGGCGATCTGGATTTCAGCTTTTCGGGGTTGAAGACGGCTGTGTTGACGCTGGTGCGCGAGCACGCCGACGATATGAACGATACGTTCAAGGCCGATGCGGCGCGGGCTTTTCAGGAGGCCATCGTCGAGGTGCTGGTCAAGAAGTCGCTGAAGGCGATGAAACTGACCGGCCTCAAGCACTTGGTGGTGGCTGGCGGCGTTGGCGCCAACAAGCAGTTGCGGGCAACGCTCGATGACGAGGCGCGGCGCAAGCGGTTTGGCGTTTTTTACCCGGAACTGGAGTTTTGTACCGACAACGGGGCGATGATCGCGCTGGCAGGCTGTCTGCGTCTGCAGGCCGGGACGCCGGCCAAGGTGGCGGGGAGTTTTGCCATTCAGCCGCGCTGGCCGTTGAGCGAATTGATGCGCTGAGCGGCCGTTACGGCGCAATATCGGGATTGCCGTCAGGCGGTGATTCGAAAATTGGCCAAATTTTCCAGTCGACCGTAGCAACGCCCTTTTTCTTGTGTTTTTTCAGCTTCGGGCAGTCCTTGCACGGTGGCTGGTGCTTGCAGCATTTTTTGCCCATGGCGGCCTCCGCTCAGTTCCGTCGTGCCACCCAATAGGTGGCGCCAATGTTGCCGTAGCGTTCGGCATGTGCGACGTCGCGGGCCAGCTCAAAACTGTCGCCGACCTTGAGATGCCGTGTGTCGTCACCGACGGTCAGCCACATTTCGCCGCGCACGACCCGGGCCTTTACGGCGAACGGGTGAGTGTGCGCATCGAGCACGGCGTCGGCCGGCCAGCTACGTTCAAGCACCTCGTCGAATCCTTCGGCGAGGGCTTGGGCCTGGAATTCAGCGAAGGTGCCCGAGGCCATGTTTCAACTCAGAGGGCAGCCAGCGCTGCGGCGTAATCGGGTTCGTTCTTGATTTCGCTGACCAGTTCGCTGTGGATGACCTTGTCGTTTTCATCAAGGACGACAACGGCGCGGGCGGTCAGCCCGGCAAGCGGGCCGCTGGTGATGGCGACGCCGTAGGCTTCTACGAATTCGCGGCCGCGCAGGGTGGACAGCGTGACGACATTGTCTAGACCTTCAGCGCCGCAAAAGCGGGCCTGGGCAAAGGGCAGGTCGGCCGAGATGCAGAGCACGATGGTGTTGGGCAGTGCGTTGGCCTTGGCGTTGAACTGGCGGACGGACATCGCGCAGGTCGGCGTGTCGATGCTCGGGAAAATGTTGAGGATCTTGCGTTTGCCGGCGAAGCTGGCGAGGGTGACGTCGGAGAGATCCTTGGCGACCAGCGAGAAGGCCGGGGCGGTATCGTCCTTCTGCGGGAATTGGCCGGCGATGGTGATGGCGTTGCCGCCGAGGGTGACGCTCTGGGTCATGGTTTTCCTTGAAGTTGAGTTGGGAGGCCCCATTCGACGGGGGCGCTCCGTTTTGGTTCATTGCTCAGAAGTTGTCGGGCAGGGTTGCCAGGATGTCGACGCACGCTTTCCAGGCTGAGAGTTCGTCGAACCAGCGATCAATGAAATTCGAAATCATGGCGGCCTCCTGAAGTGGTCCGGGTCGTGATGACCTGATGGCCTCAGTGTAGGCAGCGCTGGCTTATTGATCCAATCGATTGATTGAATGTGGTGGATTGGAATTGCCTATCGCGCCGACAAGAAAAACGCCGGCGAACCGGCGTTATCGTGGCGCGGCTTGCCTCAAGCCTTTTTCTTGCTGCCGATCTTCGATTCCTGGCCGGCCAGCAGGCGCTGGATGTTTTGCCAATGCTTGCCAATCAGGGCCATGGCGATGATGCCGACGACGATGGTCTGGCCGTTGCCGCCGTGCATCAGCCCGGAAAAGACCGGGGCCAGGCCGGCGGCGACGACGGCAGCGAGTGAGGAATAACGGACGGCGTAGGCGATGAGCAGCCAGGTGCCGGCGACGGCCAGGCCGAGTAGCGGGTCGAGGGCAATGAGAACGCCGGCGGCGGTGGCGACGCCCTTGCCTCCCTTGAACTTGAGGAAAATAGGGTAGAGATGGCCGAGGAAAACGGCGAGCCCGACGAGGCCGATGACGGTGCTGGAAAAGCCCATCTGCTGCGCGATGAAGACGGCGGCCCAGCCCTTGAGCGCATCGCCGATCAGCGTCAATAACGCGGCCTTTTTGTTGCCGCTGCGCAGGACGTTGGTGGCGCCCGGATTGCCCGAACCGTAGCTGCGCGGGTCGGCCAGTCCGAACAGCTTCGACGAAATCATCGCGAAGGGAACTGAGCCGAGCAGGTAGGCGGCGAGCAGGGCCAGAAGCGGAGCAAGGGCGTTTTGCATGGTTGGAGTCGGTCGCTGGGGTACAATCGCGGCGGATTTTACACCCGACCGCCAAATGGACATTATTTTCCTCGACGAACTGCGCGATACGGTGGATTACGCTGTGGTCGTTGACCGGTTGCGTGCCGACCTGGCTGCCGTGCATTTCAACCTGATCGAGGCGTTGGCCGAGCACGTGGCGAGCTACGTGCTGGAGACCTTTGCCGTGCACTGGGTGCGTGTCTCCGTCGCCAAGCTCGGCATGATGCCGGGCGTCAAGCGCGTCGGCGTTATTATCGAACGCTCGCTCTAAGCGCCTGGTTGGCCTCGCTTCGCCCCTCACCCGAGGGCGAGGGGCGTTTCAATTTTGGCCGTTTTTCCCGGTTGACCGTGGGAGCCGCCGTCCCCGACTAAATCCGGCTCAAAAAGCTGCCGCGAGCACCGTCATCACGGCAAAGCCCGTAGCCAGACCTGCCGTTCCGGCACCCACCCGGCCCGGCCTGTGCGAGGCCGGAATCATTTCGTGGCTGACCACCCAGAGCATCGCCCCGGCCGCTACGGCGAGTGCCATCGGCAAGGCGGCGCCGGCCAGTGTGCTGGCGATTACGCCGAACAAGCCGCCCACCGGTTCGACCAGCCCGGTGCCCAGCGCGATCAAGGCGGCCCGCCACGGCGAGGCCCCGAGCGCCACCATGGCGCTGGCGACGATCCAGCCCTCCGGGATGTTCTGCAAGGCGATGCCGAGACTCATGCCGTGGTCGGCGCCCGCCGCCGCGGCGACGCCCACCGCCAAGCCTTCCGGCACGTTGTGGATGGCGATGGCGGCGACGACGAGGGCGACGTTGGGCCGCATGCCGCTGCTTTCGACTTCTTCGACATGCTCGTGCGGAAAGCGGCGATCGAGCATCTGCATGGCGGCGACGCCGGCCAGCAAGGCTGCTGCGGTGACGAGGCCGAGCGACCACGCGGCGCTGCTGGCCATTACCGTCTGCACGGCCGGGACGAGAAGCGAGAAGAGGCTGGCGGCGAGCATCATGCCGCCGGCCAGGCCGAGCATCGGGGCCATCAGGCGCTCCGACGGACGGCGGAGCAGGAGTACGGGAATGGCGCCAAGACCGGTCGCCGCACCCGCTAGCAGACTGGCTTGGAGACCTTGGGCGGCCATCGGGTGGGCAGCCAGCCAGTGGATCGCCTGCTCGATGCCGAAGACGACGGCGACAACGGCCATCGCGATGCCGATCCAGAGGTGGCGGCGGGCGGTCGGCCGGGCGTAGTGCTGGATAACGAGTTGGGTCATGGTGGCGCTCCGTTGTCTTGAGCGTCACTTTACGGACTGCAGTCCTATAGTGCCAATCGATTGCTTAAATGCTGTCGATTGTTGTTGGCAATCATCCCTTGAGTGCAGCCTCGACCACTTTCGGGTGCAGGGCGCGCAGGATGTCGTGCGGATGGATGCCGACCAGAAAGCCGCGCCGGCCGCCGTTGATGTAGATGAGCGGCAGGTCGAGGATGGTTTTTTCGATATGCACGGGCATTGCCTTCTTGGTGCCGAACGGGCTGGTGCCGCCGACCAGGAAGCCGGTGTGGCGGTTGGCCACCTCCGGCTTGCACGGCTCGACCTTCTTGCAATTGATCTGGCGCGCCAGATCCTTGGTCGACACCTTGCAGTCGCCGTGCATGAGCACGATGAGTGGCTTGGCGTTCTCGTCCTCGAAAACCAGGGTTTTGACGACGGCGTGTTCATCGACGTTGAGTTCGCGCGCCGACACCTTGGTGCCGCCGTGTTCCTCGTAGTCGTAGAGATGGGTTGAAAAAGCCACCTTGTTCGCCTTGAGGAACTTGGTGGCCTGGGTTTCGGGGGCGTGTTCGGTTTTGCTCATGGCTGAAATTTTAACCGCGTGGATGATGCACTGCATGTAGCGTCTTCAGCCGTTCGCGGGCGACATGGGTGTAAATCTGCGTCGTCGAAATGTCGGCGTGGCCGAGCAGCAGTTGCACGACGCGCAGGTCGGCGCCGTGGTTGAGCAGGTGGGTGGCGAAGGCGTGGCGCAGGACGTGCGGAGAGAGTTTTTCCGGGGCAATCCCGGCAATCAGGGCGTAGCGCTTGATGAGTTGCCAGAAGGCCTGGCGGGTCATGGCGCCGCCGCGTGCGGTGACGAACAGGTCGTCGCTTTGCTGGCCGTTGAGGATGTTCGGCCGGGCCTCGTCGAGGTAGCGCTGAATCCACTCGATGGCCAACTGGCCGAGCGGCACCAGCCTTTCCTTGCTGCCCTTGCCGAGCGCACGCAAGACGCCGTCGGCGAGGCTGACTTCGTGCAGGCGGAGGCCGACCAACTCGGAGACGCGAAGTCCCGTGGCGTAGATCGTTTCGAGCATGGCGCGGTCGCGCAGCCCGAGTAAGCTGTCGAGATCGGGCGCGGCAAGCAGGGCTTCGACCTGTTTTTCCGACATGACCTTGGGCAGGCGTGACGGACGGTTCGGGTTGGCCAGCTTGAGCGTCGGGTCGGCGACAATGCGGCCGCGGCCGAGCTGCCAGCGGTAGAAGCGGCGCAAGGTCGACAGGTAGCGGGCTTGCGAACTGGCGCGGGTCTGCCTTGAGAGGTCGGCGATGAAGCGGGTCAGCGTCGTTTCGCGCAGGTCGAGCAGCGGCTCGTCGGCATTGTTGGCCAGCCAGCCGGCGAGGCGGCCGAGGTCGGAGCGATAGCTGTCGAGCGTCGCCCTGGCCAGGCCGTCTTCCAGCCACAGGGCGTCGCAGAAATTGTCGACCTCGGCGAGGTCAGCCGTGTTTGCTGGCAGGTTTGCCGGATTCATGCTTCAGCAGCCAGCGTTTCACGTCAAGCAGGAAACCGCCGCGTTCGCGGGCAAAACCGCCTAGTCCGCCACCGGTGGCGACGACGCGATGACACGGCACGACGAGCGGGTAGGGATTGGAGCCGCAGGCCTGGCCGACGGCGCGCGGCGCGTTTTTGAGGTTTTTTGCCAGTTGACCGTAGGTGTCGGTCCGGCCGCTCGGAATGGCCGAAATCTGTTCCCACACCCGGCGCTGGAAAGCGGTGCCGGCCGGGCGCAGGGGCAGGCCGAAGGCGAAATCCGGGTCGGCCAGATAGGCCTTGAGCTGGCGCACGGCTTCGGCGGCGAGCGGGGTGCCGGCGGGGATTTCCGGACGGGGTTCGAGGAAATCGATGCCGGTGATTTCATCGTTGTCGCACTGCACCCCGAGACAGAAGCCGGGGGCGGCGACAACGGCCTGGTAAGTCTGGTTGGCTCGGGCTTTCATGACGCCTCCGTGGTCGTTGCTACGGTCGACCGGAAAAAATGGCCAAAATTCAAAAAGCCGACAGCCCGGTTTGCGCCCGACCGAGAATCAGCGCATGGACATCGTGCGTGCCCTCGTAGGTCGTCACCGATTCCAGATTGACCATGTGGCGAATCACCCCGAATTCATCGGAAATGCCGTTGCCGCCCAACATGTCACGGGCGTTGCGGGCGATTTCCAGGGCCTTGCCGGTGCTGTTGCGCTTCATCAGAGAGACCAGCTCCGGCGTCGCGCTGCCGTCGTCCATCATGCGGCCGAGGCGCAGCGCCCCTTGGATGCCCAGTGCGATCTCGCCCTGCATGTCGACGAGCTTTTTCTGGATCAACTGTGTGGCGGCGAGCGGCCGGCCGAACTGCTGGCGGTCCAGCGTGTATTGCCGCGCCGTGTGCCAGCAGGCCTCTGCCGCACCGAGGGCGCCCCACGAAATGCCGTAGCGCGCCGAGTTGAGGCAGGTAAACGGACCTTTCAGACCGCTGGCCTTGGGCAACTGGTTTTCGGTCGGCACGAATACATCGTCCATGACGATGTCGCCGGTGATCGAAGCGCGCAGGCTGACCTTGCCGGAAATGACCGGCGCCGACAGGCCGGCCAAGCCCTTTTCAAGAATGAAGCCGCGCAAGGCGCCAGCGTCATCCTTGGCCCAGACGATGAAAATGTCGGCAATCGGCGAGTTGGTAATCCAGGTCTTGCGACCGGACAGCTTCCAGCCGCCCGGCACGCTGCGGGCGACGCTGGTCGCGCTGGCCGGATCGGAGCCGGAATCCGGCTCGGTCAGCCCGAAGCAGCCGATCAACTCGCCCTTGCCGAGTTTCTTGAGGTATTTCTCTTTTTGCTCGTCGGAGCCGAATTCAAAAATCGGCAACATGACCAGCGAGGACTGCACGCTGAGCAGCGTCCGGTAGGCCGAGTCGACATACTCGACCTCGCGTGCGATCAGCCCGTAGGACACGTAATTCAGCCCGGCGCCGCCGAACTGTGGCGGCAAGGTGGCGCCAAGCAGGCCCATCTCGCCCATTTCGCGATAGATCGCCGGGTCCGTCGTCTCGTTGCGAAAAGCGTCGAGGATGCGCGGTTTGAGCGCCTTCTCGGCGAAATCGCGGGCGGCGTTGCGGACTTGCCGTTCATCGGCGGCCAGTTGGCTGTCGAGGAGGAAAGGGTCTGCCCAGTGGAAGGTCGTTTTCGGCATGGGTTTATTTGAAGAAACGAGCGAACCAGCCTTTCGTTTCTTTCTTGGTCTCCTTTTCTTTAATAAGCGAGATCATATTCGTCTTCACCGCCGCGACATAGTCCGCATCGTCATGTTTGATGTGGCTGACCAGCCAGCGGGCAAGCATGTTGTGCAGTTCGACGCCGATTTCCTCGCCCAGATCGATGCGCTCCTGGTATTCGCCGACCTTGCGGGTGAACAACTCATGGACGCGCTTGTGCGCCTTGACGTACTGGTAGCCGGCGTCTTCCTGCAGGCTCTCTTCGAAGGCGAAATGCGACAGGGTGTAGGCCACGCAGGCATCGACGATTTCCCGGGTCTTGCGTTGGTCACCAACGGCATTGGCGGCTTCTAGCTTGTTGATGAATTCGACGATTTGCCGGTGTTGCTGGTCGATGACATTGATGCCGGTGTCAAGATCGGCTTTCCAGGTGATGGGCATGACGAGGCCTTTTTCGGGGGGCAAAAATGGCGTCGATTTTATGACAAATATGAAAACATATGCCAGCGTCGTGCTGGTTGGCTGGCCCGCGGCCAATAAAAACCCCGGACCAGGCCGGGGTTTGCGGGAGCGGTTGGGGAATCAGCCGCGTACGTGTCCGTCGCCCAGCACGATCCATTTCTGGCTGGTCAGCCCTTCGAGGCCGACCGGGCCGCGAGCGTGGATCTTGTCGGTGGAAATGCCGATTTCGGCGCCCAGGCCGTATTCGAAACCATCGGCGAAGCGCGTCGAGGCGTTGATCATGACCGAGGCCGAATCGACCTCGCGCAGGAAGCGCATGGCCTTCGGATGGTTGTCGGTGACGATCGCTTCGCTGTGGTGCGACGAATACTTGTTGATATGGGCGATGGCTTCATCGATGCCGGCCACGACCTTGACTGAGATGATCGGCGCGAGGAATTCGGTGTAGTAATCGTCTTCCGTTGCCGCCACGGCGTTCGGCACGATGGCACAGGTTTCGGCGCAACCGCGAATCTCGACACCCTTTTCGGTCAGCATGTGGGCAATCGGCGGCAACAGCATGGGCGCCACGGAGCGGTCGATGAGCAGCGACTCGGCTGTGTTGCAGGTGCCGTAGCGCTGGGTCTTGGCGTTTTCGACGATTTTCAGTGCCTTGTTCGGGTCGGCTTCTTCTTCGAGGTAAACGTGGCAGTTGCCGTCGAGGTGCTGGATCATCGGCACGCGGCACTCGGCCAGCAGGCGCGAGATCAGCCCCTTGCCGCCGCGCGGCACGATGACGTCGACGAATTCGCGCATGGTGATCAGTTCGCCGACGGCGGCGCGGTCGGTGGTGTCGATGACCTGCACGGCATCGGCCGGCAGTCCGGCGGCTTGCAGGCCTTCATGGACCAGCGCCGCGATGGCGCGGTTGGAGCGAATGGCTTCCGAGCCGCCGCGCAGGATGGCTGCGTTGCCGGATTTCAGGCACAGTGCCGCGGCATCGGCCGTGACGTTCGGACGTGCTTCGTAGATGATGCCGATGACGCCGAGCGGCACGCGCATCTTGCCCACCTGGATGCCGGACGGCTGGTACTTGAACTCACCCATCTCACCGATCGGATCGGGCAGCGTGGCGACCTGCTCGACGCCGGCCGCCATGTTGTCGACGCCCTTTTCGCTCAGGGTCAGGCGGTCGAGCATGGCGGTTTCGAGTCCGGCGGCGCGGGCGGCAGCCAGGTCTTCCTGATTGGCGGCGATGAGCGCGGTTTTTTCGCGGCGGATGGCAGCAGCGATGGCGAGCAGGGCGGCGTTCTTTTCGGCGGTCGAGGCCGAGGCGACGCGACGCGAGGCTGCACGCGCCTGACGGCCGACTGTCTGCATGTAATGCTTGATATCCATGATGTTCTTCGGGCAGGGCAAAGAGACATTATAGCGAGACAAATAAACGGGAACTTCCAGAAGCGGGTAAACTCTTATCCGCAGTGACAATAGGGCTTTCCGTCGAGGACAAGATGGCTGAAAAATTGATTTTGCCGACCGAAGTTAAGGTCTGCGCTACGTGTAGTTATTGGGATGGCGAACGGCAGGTTGATGCCGAGATGAAGCTGGTGGTCGTCAGTGAGGAATGTGCCGGCGAATGCCTGGTGCAGGAGAAGAGCAAGCCCGGCCTGCACGACGTGCGTCAGGAGCATTCCTGTATCTGGGAAGATCTGGAACCGGATACGCCGCCCGAGGACAGGGCCGCCGACAACAAGGCGGCTTGATTATTTGATTGCGGTGAGGCGCAGGCCGAGCCGCAGGAATTCTTCCCAGATGTTGCCGTGACCGATGCCCTTGGCCAGTCGGTCGATTTTTCCGGCATGTTGCAACGCTGCTTCAAGCGTTGCGGTCGACAACCGCTGAAGTGCCTTTTTCACCGGGTTGGCGCGCGGCCCCCAGACTTTCGCATCCTTGAGCAGCATGTCCACCGGCTTGCCGGCATCCATGCCGGCCCGAATGATGGTCTTCCTGCATCAGGCCGTCCAGCGTCCGCGCCAGACGGGCGATGTCGCCAGAGAGCAGGGCTTCGCGCAGGCCGTCGATGTCGTAGCGGGCAACGTTGAGCACGGCATCGCGGATTTGTGCCAGCGAGAGCTGGCCGGCCGGGTAGAGCAGGCCGAGTTTCTGGATTTCCTGATGGGCGGCGAGCAGATTGCCTTCGACCCGCTCGGCGATGAACTTCAGGCTTTCGAGGTCGGCGCTCTGCTGCTGACGGCGCAGGCGACCGGCGATCCAGCCCGGCAGTTCGGCCAGCGGCGGGGCCATGAGCTTGATGGCGACGCCGGCATTGACTAGCGCAGTGAACCAGGCAGCCTTTTCTTCGCGCCAGTCGAGTTCGGGCAGGGTGATGAGCAGCAGGTTGTCCATCGACAGGGTCTGGCACCACTGCTGCAGCGCCGCGCTGCCTTCCTTGCCGACCTTGCCGGTCGGTACGCGCAGGTCGATCAGCTTTTTATCGCCGAACAGCGACATGTTGCCGCCGGCGGCGAGCAATGTTCCCCAGTCGAATTGCGGCAGCACAGTGAGCACTTCGCGTTCGCTGTAGCCCTGCTGGCGCGCTTTTGCGCGGATGGCGTCGGCGGCTTCGATTACCAGTAGCGGGTCGTCGCCATACAGCACATAAAGCGGACGCAACTCGCGTTCGAGGTGGCCCGCCAGTTGTTCGCCCTTGAGCAGCATTACTCGCTGTCTTCTGCCGCGTCGGGGTTTTTCGGCTTGATGATGCTCAGCCGGCGCATGATCTGGTTGACCAGGTCATTGTTCATGTCGCGCCAGAGCAGTCCTTCTTCGAGGTCCTTGGCGAGAATGTTTGAGTCGTCGAAGGAAATGTCGCGGGTCAGCGCCACCTCGTTGGGCGGAACCAGCACCTGCCCCTTCTGATTGACGACGCGGAAGCGGTAGGTCAGTTGCAGCCGGTATTCACGTACGCGGCCCTGGGCGTTGACGCTGAGGATGGTCTTCAGCCGGTTGTCGCTCAGTTGCTGGAAAATGGCATCGGCCGCCTTGGCGTCCTCGACGATCTCGGTGCTGCCGCTGGCGGTGATGTAGCGCTGCAGCCAGATGTTGACGTCAGCCGTGTCCGGCAGGGCTATGTACATCGTCTTGTAAGGCAGGTTGCCGCTGCCGACGCCACGCAGATGGAAGCCGCAGCCGGCAAGGGCGGCGGCGAGGACCAGAGCGAACAGCAGGCGGAGCGGCGTGCGCATGTGGCTTTCCTCAGACGACGATATTGACCAGGCGGCCCGGCACGACGACAACCTTCTTCGCCGGCTTGCCTTCCATGAACTTGACGGCACCTTCCGATGCCAGCGCAGCCGCTTCGATGCTCGCCTTGTCGGCCTCGGCGGCGACGCGGATAGCCCCGCGCAGCTTGCCGTTGACCTGAACCATCAGCTCGATCTCATCCTGCTTGAGGGCGGCCGGATCGGCCTTCGGGAAGACGGCGGCACCGGCATCCAGGCCCGGCTTCAGCTCGGCGTAGAGCGCCTGGCCGATGTGCGGGACGATGGGGAAGAGCAGCAGGGCGACGCTTTCCAGGGTTTCCTGGGCCAGCGCGCGGCCCGTTGCATCGCTCAGATCGGTTTTGTCGAAGGCATTGAGCAATTCCATGACGGCGGCGATGGCCGTGTTGAACTGCTTGCGTCGACCGTAGTCGTCGGCCACCTTGCCCATGGTCTGGTGCAGCTTGCGGCGCAGGTCGGCCTGTGCGGTCGACAGCGCATTCTGGTCGATTTTCGCCTCGACCAGGCCGGCCTGTACGTGGTCGTAGGTCGTCTTCCACAGGCGGCGCAGGAAGCGGTAAGCCCCTTCGACACCGGCGTCGGACCATTCCAGCGACTGGTCGGGCGGTGAGGCGAACATGATGAACAGGCGGGCGGTGTCGGCGCCGTACTGGTCGATCAGGGCCTGCGGGTCGACGCCGTTGTTCTTCGACTTCGACATCTTCTCGGTGCCGCCGATCACCACCGGCTGGCCATCGGCCTTCAGCGTGGCGCCGGTCGGCCGGCCGCGCTCGTCGGTGACGACGTCGACGTCAGCGGGGTTGATCCATTGCTTCTTGCCGCCATCAAGGTCGCGGTAGAAGGTCGGGGCGACGACCATGCCCTGGGTCAGGAGGTTGGCGAAGGGTTCGCCGAGATCGCCGATCAGGCCGACATCGCGCATCAGCTTGGTGAAGAAGCGCGAGTAGAGCAGGTGCAGGATGGCGTGCTCAATGCCGCCGATGTACTGGTCGATGCCGCCCTTGCACCAATAGGCGACGCGCTCGTCGACCATGGCCGTGGTGTTGTCCGGGCAGGCGTAGCGCAGGAAGTACCAGGACGATTCGAAGAAGGTGTCCATGGTGTCGGTTTCGCGCTTGGCGTGACCACCGCACTTCGGACAGGTGGTTTCGTAGAACTCGGGCATGCGGGCGAGCGGCGAACCGGCGCCGGTGATCTCGACGTTCTCGGGCAGCACGACGGGCAACTGGTCATCGGGGACCGGCACGTCGCCGCAGGTCGGGCAGTGAATGATCGGGATCGGGCAGCCCCAGTAACGTTGACGGGAGATGCCCCAGTCGCGCAGGCGGAACTGCACCTTCTTGTCGCCAAGGTCCTTGGCGGCGAGGTCGGCGGCAATGGCATCGACGGCGGCTTCGTAACCGAGGCCGTCGTACTTGCCGGAATTGACCAGCTTGCCCTTGACCTTGTCGGCGTAGGACTCGGCCCAGGCCTGGTCGCTGAAAGTTTCGCCATCAACGGCGACGACCTGCTTGATCGGCAGCTTGTATTTCAGGGCAAACGCGAAATCGCGTTCGTCGTGCGCCGGCACGGCCATCACGGCGCCGTCTCCATAGCTCATGAGCACGTAGTTGCCGACCCAGACTTCGACCTGTTCGCCGGTCAGCGGGTGGCTGACGTAGATGCCGGTCGGCAGGCCCTTCTTTTCCATCGTCGCGATGTCGGCTTCGGCGACGCCGCCCTTCTTGCATTCTTCGATGAAGGCGGCCAGTTCGGGATTGTTGGCGGCAGCCCTGGTGGCCAGCGGGTGCTCGGCGGCGACGGCAACGAAGGTGACGCCCATGATGGTGTCGGCGCGGGTGGTGAACACCCACAGCTTCTCTTCAGGATCGTCCGCCAGCGGGAAGGCGAAGCGCACGCCGGTGCTCTTGCCGATCCAGTTCTTCTGCATCAGGCGCACCTGCTCGGGCCAGCCGGGCAGGTTGTCGAGTTCAGCCAGCAATTCTTCGGCGTAGGCGGTGATCTTCATGTAGTACATGGGGATCTCGCGCTTCTCGATCAGCGCGCCGGAACGCCAGCCGCGGCCGTCGATGACCTGCTCGTTGGCGAGCACGGTGTGGTCGACCGGGTCCCAGTTCACGGTGCCGAGCTTCTTGTAAACCAGGCCCTTTTCGTAGAGGCGGGTGAACAGCCACTGTTCCCAGCGGTAATACTCGGGCGTGCAGGTAGCGAATTCGCGTTTCCAGTCGATGGCGAAGCCGAGCGACTTGAGCTGGGTGCGCATGTAATCGATGTTCGAGTAGGTCCACCCGGCCGGCGGCACGTTGTTTTGCAGCGCGGCGTTCTCGGCCGGCATGCCGAAGGCGTCCCAGCCCATCGGCTGCAGCACGTTGTAGCCCTGCATCTTGTGGAAGCGCGACAGGACATCGCCGATCGTGTAGTTGCGGACGTGGCCCATGTGCAGTTTCCCGGACGGATACGGGAACATCGACAGGCAGTAGTACTTGGGCTTGGTGGTGTCTTCGACGGCGCGGGCGGCGCCGGTCTTGTCCCAGTGTTCCTGGGCGGCGCGCTCGATGTCGGCCGGGGTGTATTTGTCCTGCATGGGCATGGCGGGGTTCATTCGCTGGAAATCGGAGAGTAACCGCGAATTATACCGGGTGATCCCGACTCATCGGTGATGAGGGCAAGACAGGTCTGACGCCCGTGCTTGTCAGGGTTCTTTTTTGTTGACTTCCGAGGGGTGAAAACGCTCCCCAAGCGATAAAAAGTGACCGGGGCGGGCTGATGCGGAGCCTGCACGCTCCGCATCAGCGGGGATCAACTTAACGTCGCCCGGTCACGCCGCTTTTTTTTGCTGGCACATGCCTTCCCAGGTGTTTTGCCAGTAGCGGTATGCATTCTGGGTTGCTGCCAGGGAGAGCAGGGACATCCGGGACTGATGGCGCCACATCCAGGAAAGCTGGGGGGCGGGGGCGAGGTTGTAGGACTGCACGCTGCCGGCTTCGTCCTCGACGATGGCCAGGAAACGGTCGATGGCCAGACCCCAATAGGCGGAACCTTCGGTTTTGCCTGTGAGATACTCGGCTTCGCTGACGGCGCGGCGCCACAGCTTGAGCGCCAGCTCGTCGCTGATGCCGGCCTTGCGGGCGATCCAGGGAAGGATCTTTGGGGCATTCATGTTATTCATGCTGCTTCTCCTTTACTACGTGTAGCGGTAGCTACTGCTGTTAAGACTGCCTTGTGGGCTAATAGTTTTGGTGCACTGCAATATATTTTAGGCAAGTATACGTGTGCACTCGATTCCCGTCTGTGAAAAAATGCACGCGATTGTGGTTTTCGTTGTACAAACGCAACTAATTGGTAAGACCAATTAACCGGGCCGTGCCCGGACTATTCCAGAGACTTCATGTCCGATCTCCTTGCAAATCTAAATTCGCCGCAACTTCAAGCGGTTACCTTGCCTCCAGTCCATGCCTTGATTCTGGCTGGGGCCGGGAGTGGTAAGACCCGGGTGCTGACGACCCGCATTGCCTGGCTCATGTCGACCGGTCAAGTTGGGCCGCACGGCGTGCTGGCGGTGACCTTCACCAACAAGGCGGCCAAGGAGATGACGGCGCGGCTGTCTTCGCTGGTGCCGATCAATACGCGCGGCATGTGGATCGGCACTTTCCATGGCCTGTGCAACCGCCTGCTGCGGGCACATTACCGCGAGGCCGGGCTGCCGCAGACCTTCCAGATCCTCGATTCGGCCGACCAGCTGGCGATGGTCAAGCGGCTGCTCAAGAACCTCAACGTCGACGACGAGAAATACCCGCCGCGCGAGTTGTGCCACTTCATCAATGCCCACAAGGAGCAGGGCGTGCGGGCGGCGCAGGCCGAGGTTTACGACAATTACACGCAGAAGCGCGTCGATCTGTACGCCGAATACGAGAACCAGTGCAACCGGGAGGGCGTCGTCGACTTCGCCGAACTGCTGTTGCGCTGCTACGAATTGCTGCAGCGCAACGAACCTTTGCGCAAACACTACCAGGATCGCTTCCGTTACATCCTCGTCGATGAGGTGCAGGACACCAACAAGCTGCAGTACGCCTGGCTGAAATTGCTGGCCGGTGGCGGCGCCGTGGTCTTTGCCGTCGGCGACGACGACCAGAGCATCTACGCCTTCCGCGGCGCCGAAGTCGGCAACATGCGCGAATTCGAGCGCGATTACGCCGGTGACAATGTGATCCGGCTCGAACAGAACTACCGCTCGCACGGCAATATCCTGACGGCCGCCAACGCCATCATCAAGAACAACCGCGAGCGCTTGGGCAAGAATTTGTGGACGGATGCCGGTGACGGCGAGCTGATCCGCGCCTTCGAGGCTTATTCCGATCTCGACGAGGCGCGTTTCGTCGTCGAGGAGATCCGCGAACTGGTCCGCGACGGCATTTCGCCGACGCAGATCGCCCTGCTTTACCGCTCCAACGCCCAGTCGCGCGTGCTCGAAAACGAGCTGTTCACGAAAAACGTGCCGTACAAGGTCTATGGCGGCCTGCGCTTCTTCGAGCGGCAGGAAATCAAGCACGCGCTCGCTTACCTGCGCCTGCTTGGCAATCCGGACGACGATACGGCTTTCCTGCGCGTCGTCAATTTCCCGACCCGCGGCATCGGTGCCCGTTCGCTCGAAAACCTGCAGGCAACGGCGCATCAGACCAATTCCAGCCTGTACAACGCGGCGGCCTCGCTGAGCGGGAAGGCCGGGCAGACGGTCGGTGCCTTTATCAGGCTGATCGAGCAACTGCGGGTTGAAACGGAAGGCCTGCCGCTGCCCGAAATGGTCGAGCACGTCATCGAAAAATCCGGTCTGGCCCAGCATTACCGGACCGACAAGGAAGGCCAGGACCGGCTGGAGAATCTCGACGAACTGATCAATGCCGCCGCGACTTTCATCGATGACGAGGGCGCCATCGGCGAAGGCGGCGCGCTGGTGTCCTTCCTCACCCTGGCTTCGCTCGAAGCCGGCGAGCATCAGGCCGGCGAGGGCCAGGAGGCAGTGCAGCTGATGTCGGTGCATGCCGCCAAGGGGCTGGAGTTCGACGTGGTTTTCATCACCGGGCTGGAGCAGGGGCTGTTCCCGCACGAAAACTCAATCAACGCCGGCAAGGACGGTCTGGAGGAGGAGCGCCGGCTGATGTACGTTGCGGTCACGCGCGCCCGTCGGCGCCTTTACGTGTCCTGCGCGCAGACCCGCATGTTGCACGGCCAGACACGCTATTGCGTGCCGTCCAGCTTCCTCGACGAAATTCCCGAGCAACTGTTGCTCAAGCTCAACAAGAAGGCGGCGCCAGCGGCGGCCTTCCCGGCTTTCGGCTCGTTCGGCGGCGGCTATGCCGAGCCGGTGGCGGCCGGTGGCCTGCGCATCGGGCAGACCGTCGAGCACGCCAAGTTCGGCATCGGCGTCATCGTGTCGACCGAAGGGCGCGGTGCCGATGCGCGCGTCCAGATCAACTTTGGCGGCAGCGGCATGAAGTGGCTGGCGCTCGAATACGCCAAGCTGACGCCGGTTTGAGTATTCCGGACGATTGCTACGGTCAACCGGGAAAAATGGCCCAAATTCAAATCGCCGGACGGTAGATCGCCGGCCGGCGCGGTGATAACCTCGTCGTTTCACAAAAACAAGCAGACGGAGATCACCATGCCCCACGCCATTCGACTTCATCAAAACGGCGGCCCGGAAGTCCTGTCCTGGGAAGCCGTCGATCTGCCGGCGCCAGCTCCCGGGGAAGCGACGGTTCGCCACTTTGCCGTCGGCCTCAATTTCATCGACGTCTATCACCGCACCGGCCTCTACCCGGTCGCGCTGCCCTCCGGCATCGGCATGGAAGGCGCCGGTATTGTCGAGGCGGTCGGCGAGGGTGTTGCCGATCTCAAGATCGGCGACCGCGTCGCCTATGCCGGCGGGCCGCTCGGCGCCTATGCCGAGGTGCGCAATATTCCGGCCCATCGCCTGCTCAAGCTACCCGACGCGATCTCGTTCGAAACCGGCGCCGCGATGATGCTGCAAGGCCTGACGGCGGCCTACCTGCTGCGCAAGACTTACCGTGTCCAGCCGGGCGATGCCGTGCTGATCCAGGCTGCGGCCGGCGGTGTCGGGTTGATTGCCTGCCAGTGGGCGCGGGCGCTTGGCGCAACGGTGATCGGCACCGTCGGCTCACCGGCCAAGGCCGAACTGGCCAAGGCGCACGGCTGCCATCACGTGATCAACTACAGCACCGAGAATTTCGCCCAGCGCGTGCGCGAAATCACCAACGGCGAAGGCGTTGCCGTGGTCTATGACGGCGTTGGCAAGGATACCTTTGCCGGCTCGCTCGACAGCTTGCGGACCCGGGGCATGATGGTTTCCTTTGGCAATGCTTCCGGCCCGGTACCGCCGCTCGACCTCATCGCGCTCTCGCAAAAGGGCTCGCTGTTCGTGACCCGGCCAACCCTGTTGCACTACACCACGAAGCGCGAGGAACTCGTCGCCCTGGGCAGCGAGCTGTTCGATGTCGTCGTCTCCGGCCAGGTGAAAATCGAGGTCAATCAGACCTATGCCCTGAAGGATGCGGCGCAGGCGCACCGTGACCTCGAAGCGCGCAAAACAACGGGTTCCACCATCTTCCTCCCATGATGGCCAAGCTGAAAGCCGGACTGCTCTCGCTGCGCGACCTGCTCGCCACCGCCTGGTGGATCGTCCTGCTGGCCGGCATCGGCTTCGTCATCGCTTACCAGTTCGTCGAGCCGGCGCCGCCGAAGAAGATTGTGATCAGCACGGGTAGCGAAAGCGGTGCTTACTACCAGTTCGCCCAGCGCTACGCGACCATCCTCGCCAAAAACGGCATCACGCTCGAAGTGCGCCCGTCGGCCGGCTCGCTGGAAAACCTGGCGCGCCTGAAAAACGACGAGGTGCAGGTCGGCTTTGTCCAGGGCGGGGTCGTCCCGCCCAAGGAAGATCCGGATGCCGAGGACGATTCCGGCCTGCTCTCGCTGGGCAGCGTCTTTTACGAACCGGTCTGGGTTTTCTATCGCGGCGACAAGGATCTGACGCGCCTCACCGAACTGCAGGGCAAGCGCATCGCCATCGGCCAGGAGGGGTCGGGGGTGCGCCAGTTGGCGCAGCAACTGCTTGACGCCAACGACATTCCGGCCGGCGACAATCTCGTTCCGCTGGCTGGCCTCCTGGCGGCCGAAGAGCTGCAGCAGGGGCGTATCGACGCCGCCTTCATCATCGCGGCCGAAAGCGCGCCGGTCGTCCAGGTGCTGATCCGTTCGCCCGGCGTCAAGCTCATGAGCTTCGCCCAGGACCGCGCCTACCAGCGTCGCTTTCCCTTCCTGACCAAGCTCACCTTTCCGCGCGGCGTCGCCGATCTGGTCCGCGACTTTCCGCCCGACGACATCAAGGTGCTGGCCCCGACGGCCAACCTGATCATCCGCGACGACCTCCATCCGGCCCTGCAGGCCTTGCTCCTGCGCACGGCCAGCGAGGTTCATGGCAAGTCCGGGTTTTTTCAGGATGCCGGCGAATTCCCGGCCTACATGGACCAGATGCTGCCGCTGTCACCCGATGCGGCGCGCTATTTCAAGTCCGGGCCGCCCTTCCTGCAGCGTTACCTGCCGTTCTGGCTGGCCGTTCTTGTCGACCGGCTGATCGTCCTGCTGGTGCCCATTTTCGCGTTGCTCATCCCGCTGCTCCGGGTGGCGCCGGCGATCTACACCTGGCGCGTGCGCTCCAAGGTTTTCCGCATCTACGGTGAGCTGAAATTCCTCGAAGACGATCTGAAAAATCATTTCGATCCGGCCAAACAGGCCGACTACCGCAGCCGGCTCGACGCGCTTGAAGACGAAGCCAGCGCCCTGCACATTCCGCTCGGCTTCACCGACCTGGTCTATACCCTGCGCGAACACGTCAATCTGGTTCGCCACATCCTTGACAAGAAAGAAGCCTCGGCATGAAAGCCTTCCTCGTCGCCAATCCCAAGGGCGGTTCCGGCAAAAGCACGCTGGCCACCAACCTGGCCGGCTATTTCGCCAGCCGGGGGGCCGAGGTGATGCTCGGCGACATCGATCGCCAGCAATCGTCGCGCGAGTGGCTGGGCATCCGCCCCTTTGCGCTGCCGACCATTGACACCTGGGCGGTTGGCGAAGACAAGATTTCCCGGCCGCCCAAGGGCACCACGCACGTTGTCCTCGATACCCCGGCCGGCCTGCACGGCAAGATGCTCGAGCGCGTCCTCAAGCTGTCGACGCGCGTCATCGTGCCGGTCCAGCCGTCGATGTTCGACATGCTGGCGACGCGCCATTTCCTGACCGAACTGCTCTCCGAAAAGGCGGTGCGCAAGGGCAAGGCCGATGTCGCCGTGATCGGCATGCGGGTCGATGCGCGGACCCGCGCCGCCGGCGAACTGGAACGTTTTTTCGCCACCTTCGAGCTACCCGTCCTGGCCTATCTGCGGGACACGCAGGTCTACGTGCAGGCGACTGCCGCCGGGATGACCATCTTCGACCTGCCGCCTTCGCGCGCCGAGCGCGATATCGAGCAATGGCAGGCGATCATCGACTGGGTCGACGCCAAGTAGCCATTCCTAAGGTCAACCCGGGAAAAAGCCCAAAAACGCAATCAGGCTGATTCGGCCTCGACCGCCAGCCACTGCTCCAGCTTGGCGTAAAGCAGCTCCGGCTTGACCGGCTTGGCGATGAAATCCGACATGCCAGCCGCCAGGCAGCGTGCCCGGTCCTCGGCAAACGCATTGGCCGTCAAGGCCAGGATCGGCGTCGTCGCGTAGCCGGGCAGGCGGCGAATATGCTCGGTGGCCTGCAGGCCGTCCATGTTCGGCATCTGCATGTCCATGAGGATCAGGTCGTAGTGTTTTTTGGCGGCGCGTTCGAGCGCCACGGCACCATCATTGGCGACATCGATGACCAGTCCGGGCAGGCATTGCAGCAATTCCAGCGCGACCTCCTGGTTGATTGGCTCATCCTCGGCGAGCAGGACAATCTTGCCGGCAAAGTTCTTGTTCGCTGCGCCGGCCTGCTCCGTGGGCAAGTCGGCCGTCCCTGGAGTCGCCTTGTCGAAAACCATGGTCAGCGTGAAGGTGCTGCCCTCGCCTGGCGTACTGGCGAGTTCGAGGCTACCGTTCATGAGCTGCACCAGTTTCCGGACAATGGCCAAGCCCAGCCCGGTGCCGCCGTGCTTGCGGGTGGTCGAGCCGTCGGCCTGCTCGAAGGGCGAGAAAATCCGCCCCTGCGCCTCCGGCGCTATCCCGATGCCCGTGTCGGCGATGGTCAGGCGGGCCGTCAGCGTGGCCGCCGTCTCGGCCACCTTCGTGGCGCGGATGGCGATGCAGCCCTGATCGGTGAATTTGACCGCGTTGTCTACCAGGTTGAGCAAAATCTGCTGCAGGCGCAGCGGATCGCCGAGCAGCCTGGCCTCGGCCAGTTGCGGGTCGATGTTGCGTTGTAGTTGCAGTCCCTTGGCCGCCATCTTGTCGCCGACCAGGCTCTCGATATTGGCGATGATGCCGCCCAGCCGCAGCGCTGTCCGCTCCAGTTTCAGCCGTTCGGCATCGATTTTCGACAAGTCGAGAATGTCGTTGAGCAGGCAGAGCAGGTGGCCGGCAGCCTTGTCAATCTTGCCCAGTTTGTCGCTTAGCTCAGGGTCGGTGCTTCGCCGGCTCAGGATGTGCGTGAGGCCGATGATGGCGTTCATGGGCGTGCGCAGTTCATGGCTCATGTTGGCCAGGAAGGTGCTCTTGGCACGATAGGCCGCTTCCGCCGCCTCCTTGGCCAGTTGCAGGTCGGCGGTGCGCATGGCAACCAGTTCTTCGAGGTGCATTCGGTGGCGGTGCAGTTCGGCCTCGGCCTGCTTACGCTTGGAAATGTCGATGATGATGCCGATCACCGCCGGCTGCCCTTCGTAATCGACGGCGGTACCGAAGACCTCGACATCCAGCTTGCTGCCATCGCGGCGTAGGCCGGTAAAGCCATAGTGCAGCGCGTCGATCTCACCGCTTTCCCGGCGGCGGACGTTGTCGGCAACGGTCTGCCGGTCCTCCGGGGCGACCAGGTCGCTGACCGCTACCCGGTCGATGATTTCCGCCGGCGACTCGTAGCCGAAGACCTTGGCAAACCACGGATTGACGTAGCGGAAACGAGGTCCCTGGATGATATAAACGCCGGCCAGTGACTGCTCGACCAGGCCGCGGAATTTTCGTTCGGCTGAGCGCAGCTCCCTTTCCACCTCTGACCGCTTGGTGATGTCGTGGCCGACCATGACCAATGCCTGCCGGCTGCCGTCGGCAGCGAATAGCGGCACCTTGGCAACCTCGAAAACCTGCTCATTGCCATCGCGGTTGCGGAAAATCAGTTCCTCGTCGAGGCGCCCGCCATCGCGCCAGGCCTGTTCATCCGAGGCGTCGAGCATGGTCAGCGGCGCCGCGTCGAATATGCCTGAGGAGGCCAGTTCCTGGCTGGTCGAGCCACGGAAGTCGGTATCGTTAAGGCCGAGTAGGTGGAGCAGGGGGCTGTTTGCTTCTGTCCAGCGACCGGCGCCATCCTTCAGGCAGACAATGTCGGGCAGGGTATCGATCAATGTGCGCAGGCGCTTCTCGTTTTTGTGCAGGCGGCTGGCGTAGGCGGTGATGTGCCGCCGGTAGCTGTTGTTGCGCAGAACCCAGAAAAATACCATCAGGCCGCACAGAATGCCGCCGATGGCGATGCTGAGCGGCAGTGCCATGGAGTTGGCGCGATCGAAGGCGGGGCTGCTGGATAGCCGGGCGATCCACTGGTGGCCGCCAAACTCGATGGGCAGCGTGACGCGCTGGTGCCCATGCGTGCTCACCTTATTCTCGCGGCGTGAATCGAAAAGCAGGTTTTCCGGCGCCACGGCCATGTCGTACAACTCGATCTCGACGTCCTTGTTGCTCGGGTTGAAGATGGTGCCGAGCAGATCCCGGGCGCGAAAAGCGGCGTAACTGAACCCGCGCAGGGCCGCCCGGCGTTCTTTGATGTTGCCGTGGGGCTGACCGCTGTGGAAGACCGGCATGTAGATCAGGAAGCCCGGCTGGGGTTGCCCGTCATTTTCCTGAACCAGCGTGATTTTCCCCGACAGGGCCGGTTCGCCGCTGTCCCGTGCCCGCGTCATGGCAAGGTGACGAACCGGCTCGGAGAACATGTCGTAGCCGAATGCGCGCTGATTAATTTGGGAAAAAGGCTCGAGAAAAACGATGCTGCTATACAGCTCGCGTGCACCGTCAGGCTTGATCGCGTAGTTCGGGAAGCCTTCGCGGCGGACCGCTTGCTCATGCGTCGCCCGGTCTTGCGGCTGGATCATCAGCGCAAAGCCGGTGGCCTGGATGCCGGGTAGTGTTTTGTCAAGTTGCAGGTTGAGTACATAACTCCGCCATTCGTCGCGCCTGACACTATCGCTTGCCTCGACGAAGGAGGCGCCGCCGCGCAAGACCTGGGCGTGGGCCTGCAGGCGAAAAACCAGGGCGCTCCGTTCCTGTTCGGCCCGGTACAGGAATCGCTGATAAATCTGATCCTCGGTGCTTTGTCGAACGATGCCGTAGAGCGCCGCCGTAATGGCCAGAATGATGCCGAGCGCAATCCAGGCGCCACCTTCGTGCAGCAAAAACTGCGGAAGGTGGCGGCCTCTTTGCATGCTGTCGAGCGGTATCGGCCGAAGTTTTTCCATTGTTGCGCTTTGGGTCGAACTGTTCTCACGATAGCACTTCCGGCGATGCGGGGGACGATTGATTGGCTCAGTGCAGCCCCTCGCTCAGGGCGCTCGCAACCTCCTTGTCGGCCAGCTCCTCGATGAACCAGAGGAGTGCCTTGCCATCCAGTCGGGTACGCCAGGCGGTATGCAAGGGGATGGCCGGGCGTGCCGTGGCCAGTTCCTTTTTAACCAGTCGCCCGGCGGCGATTTCCGGTTCGGCCAGCCAGCGCGGCAGGTGGCCGATACCCAGTCCAGCCGCCTGCGCCGCCACCTTGGCCCGTATATCGGGAACGCGCAGGACGTCCTGTCCTTCAAGCAGGCCGATGGTGCGGGCATCGAGCTCCTGCGAGGTGTCGGCGATGACGACGGCGCGGTGGTGGAGTAGTTCGCTGGTCGGGATGATGTCAGGCCAGGCAGCCAGTGGATGTTCCGGGGCGACGGCGAAGATGAAATCGGTATGCGTGCACAACAGGCTGGTCGCGATGCCGCTGCGTGACGGCGGGTCGCCCGGTGCGCCGATGGCCAGGTCGGCCCGGCCGGTCGTCAGGGCATCCCAGGTGCCGCCGAGGACTTCGCCGGAAAGCCGGATCTGGGTGCCGTGTCCGGCCGCGTAAAAGCGCTTGAGCAGCGGGAAGATACGCTCGATCGGAATGACGGCATCGAGCGCAATGCGCAATTCGGCCTCCCAGCCGTCGGCGATGCGTTGGACTCGGCGCTCCAGTTCGCTGGCAGCGCGGAGCAGATGGCGGCCGTCGTCGAGCAGCGTGCGTCCGGCCTCGTTGAGCGTGGCGCGTCGGCCTTCGCGCCGGAATAGCGTAATCCCGAGATCGCATTCCAGTTTGGCGACGGCGTGGGACAGCGCCGATGGCACGCGATGCAGCGAAGCCGCGGCCGCGGTGAAGCTGCCGAGGCGTTCGATGGCGTCGAGGATGAGGAGCAAATCGAGTGATATTTTCATGTGAAAAATATTAACCGATAGACTCGTAATTATTCGCTATTGTTTGTTGAACGCCATGAATATTATGGTGACTAATCAGTACGATTCATTCACAAGGAGACTGAAATGATCCTGCTCCGCCCTTCTGCCGAACGTGGCTATGCCGACCATGGCTGGCTGCGTGCCAAACACAGCTTTTCCTTTGCCGATTATTACGACCCTGAAGAAATGGGCTGGGGCGCCCTGCGCGTCATCAACGAGGACCGCGTCGCGCCGGGTACCGGTTTTGGCCGGCACGGCCATCGCGACATGGAAATCGTTACCTACATCCTGTCCGGCACGCTCGAGCACAAGGACAGCCTCGGCCACGGCGGCTTCATCAAGCGCGGCGAGGTTCAGCGGATGAGTGCCGGCAAGGGCATTTTGCATAGCGAATCCAACCCGTCTGCCGATGAAGAAACGCACCTGCTGCAGATCTGGATCGAGCCGGCGCAGCACGGCACACCGGCCAGCTACGAGCAACAGGCCCTGCCGCTCGACGAGTTGCGCGGCAAGTGGCGGTTGGTGGCCTCGCCGGACGGTGCCGACGGCAGCACGACCATCGGCCAGGATGCGCGCCTGTTGGCCTCCGTCGTCGAGCCGGGGGCAAGCATCGATTACCGCCTGGTAGCCGGTCGGCTGGCCTATGTGCACGTTATCTACGGTCAACTGGAAATAAATGGCAAAAACCTGAGTGCCGGTGACGGCGCCAAGATTGCCGACGAAACCGATCTCAAATTTTCGGCGAGCGAAGAAGCGGAAATCCTGCTCTTTGACCTGCCGCCTGTCGCATGACCCTTATTTCAAAAATCATTAAAAGGAAAACAGCATGAGCAAAACCATCGTCGTTTATCACTCCGGCTACGGCCACACCAAACGTGTTGCCGAAGTCGTCGCCGAAGGCGCCGCTGCCGAGTTGCTGGCCATCGATGCCGAAGGCAACCTGCCCGAAGGCGGCTGGGACGAGCTGGCTGCCGCCGACGCCATCATCTTCGGCACGCCGACCTACATGGGCGGCCCGAGCTGGCAGTTCAAGAAATTTGCCGATGCCTCGTCCAAGCCATGGTACTCGCGGACCTGGCAGGACAAGGTATTCGGCGGTTTTACCAACAGCGCCAGCCCGGTCGGCGACAAGGGGGCGACGATGATTCAACTGCACACGCTGGCCTCGCAGCATGGAGGCATCTGGGTCAGCCTCGGCATCCTGCCGGCCAACACCAAGGCTGCAACGCATGCCGATGTGAACCATCTCGGTGGCTCGGCCGGCCTGCTGGTCCGTTCGCCCTCCGACGCCAGCGTCGACGAAGTCCCGGCCGGCGATCTCGATACAGCCAAGCGCTACGGCCAGCGCGTCGCCGAAATCGCCGCCCGCCTGCGCGGTTGACGGCGGGAGCGGGCGGCCCCCAGGCAGCCCGCTCGCTGCTATAGTGAGATCATTCCCCTTTGTTTCGGAGTGATCGCATGGCACTGACAACCTCGCTGACTGACCTCGCCATCATTCTGGTCGAGCCGTCGCAAATGCAGGCGCATCTGGTCAGCCGCATGCTCGAGCATCAAGGCGTCAGGAAAATCATCACGGTCGACACCGCCAGCGCGGCGCTATCGGCACTGAAGGCTGAAAGCGGCAACGTTATCGTGATCAGCAGCCTTTACCTGCCCGATCTGGCTGGAACCGAATTGGTCGCCGCCATGCGCGAAAACCGTGACTTTGAAACCGTGCCCTTCATTCTCGTGTCCAGCGAAACCCGGCCGCAGGTACTTGAACCGGTGCGCCAGTCCGGTGCCTGCAGCATCGTCGCCAAGCCTTTCAACGAACAGCAACTGTCGCGCGCGCTTTATGCCGCCGCCGACTACCTGAATCCGCCGGAAGACCTCGATGTGGCCGAAATCGAAAACCTGCGCGTCCTGGTCGTCGATGACAGCCTGGCCTCGCGCCGCCATTTGCGCCGCCTGCTCAGCGAACTGGGCATCGAACGCATTACCGAGGCGGTCAACGGCAAGGAGGCGGTGGCCCTGCTCGAACAGGCCATGGTCGACCTCGTCATCACCGACTACAACATGCCGGAAATGGATGGCCGCGAGCTGACCGAATACATCCGCACGCAAGCCGTCGAGCGGGCCGGCGTTTCGGCCATCTGCGACAAGCCTTTCGAAGCCGGCAGCATTCGCCGGCTGATCAGTGAAGCACTGACCCGCTAAGGGAGCGGCGCGCCGGCGAAACGATGTGTTTCCCGGTTAGCCTCTGCGCGCCTGACGCGCACGGATAATCCATGCGGATTATGCCGTTGGCGACCATTGTCACAAGCATGCAATGTGCATGCGCCAATCTTCGGGGCATTCCCCGGTCGTCGGTTTCGGCTCAAGTTGCGCTCCGCCGCAGGGTGTCATGTCCCCTATTCCGGATCAACAGGAGCAATTGTGAAAAAATCTCTGCGCTACATCGCCGCCGCTGCGCTGACCGCCGCCTCTTTTGCTGCCTCCGCGGCAGTTTCCATCACCGAAGTCGCGCCTTGGGCCAGCGGCAATTCGCTGGTCAAGGCTGACTGGTTCGAGTTGACCAATACGGGCAGCAGCGCGGTCGACATTTCCGGCTGGATGGTGGACGACAGCTCAAATTCGTTTGCCTCCGCAGTGGCACTCAACGGTATTTCCAGTATCGCTGCCGGGCAGTCGGTGATTTTCATCGAAGGATCCGACAGCACAGCCGCCAGTTTCACGACCAACTGGTTCGGCGCCAATATTCCGGCCGATCTGGCCGTCGGCTACTACAGCGGCTCGGGTATCGGCCTCAGTACGAACGGCGATGCGGTCAACATCTTCAACGCGGCGGGCGTGGTGCAGGCCAGCGTCGGTTTTGGTGCTTCGGATGCAACCGTGCCCTACCAGACCTTCGACAACGCTGCCGGCCTCACCAATACGACCATCTCCCAGCTCAGCGTCGTCGGCATGAACGGTGCCTTCGTGGCGGCCAACAGCGTGAACGAAATCGGTTCGCCGGGCAGCATTGCCGCGGTTCCGGAACCGAAAAGCTACGCCATGCTGCTCGCCGGTCTTGGCTTTATCGGCGCTCTGGCGCGCAAGCGTCAGCGCTGATTCGGGAGGGCATAGACCATGAACTTCAAACATCTGATTCTCGCCCTGACCGCCGTCAGCAGCTTTTCCGCGCAGGCCGCCAACTCCCTGAACCTGGCCAGCTACGCGGTGAGTGGCATCTATTCGCTCGATGTCCTGAATGGCACGAACGGCGGTATTTCCGGCCTGGAAGCCTCGGCCGTCACCTACGCCCAGGATCGTGGCACGCTGTTCTTCGTCGGCGACGAAGGCACCGGCGTCATCGAAATCTCCAAGACCGGCCAGACGCTCGGCTACATGAACTTCGACTGGGCCGGCACCGGCAGCACCAAGAACGATACCGAAGGCCTGACCTATCTCGGCGATGGCCAGCTCGTGGTCGGCGAAGAACGCTTGTTCGACGCCTATCGCTTCACCTACGTCAATGGCGGAACCGCAGCGCTGGCAAGCAGCAGCGTGTCGATCAGCAACGCCACCGTTGGCAACAGCGGCATGGAAGGCATCAGCTACGATGCGCGTAACGGCGGCAGCTTTGTCACCATCAAGCAGGAAAATCCGCAGGGCATCCTGGCCGGTACACTGAGTTTCTCCTCGGGGGCTGGCGTCGCAAGCATGACCCAGTTGTTCAACCCCGACCTGCTCGGGCTGGCGACGCTGTCCGATGTGCAGACGCTTTCCGGCGTCAATTCCCTGGTCGGCACGACGGCTGCCGACAACCTGCTCATTCTCAGCCTCGGTTCGAACAGGCTGGTTGAAGTGACCCGTTCCGGCGTCATCAAGAGCAGCCTCGACCTGGCCGGCATCGTTCCGCACAACGCGATCGAAGGCGTGACCATCGACGAAAAGGGCATCATCTATCTGGTTGCCGAGCAGGAGCAGGATGGCAGCGTGCTCGACAGCCTGGCCCGCTCACGGCTGATCGTGCTGGCTGCCCCGGTTCCCGAGCCGGAAACCTATGCCATGTTGCTGGCCGGTCTCGGTTTGCTCGGCGTCGTGGCCCGGCGCCGGCGGCCGGTGGCCTGATGCGCTGATTTTTCAGCGAGACGGACGGGGGCTGAGGCCCCCGTTTTCGTTGATTCAGCCGGCGTTGTTGATTTTTGTCGCCAGCCGGCGGATGGCGATGCGGCGGGCGACAACGATGAGCGCCAGGAGCACGAGCAGCGGGTCGAACAGGACATCCCACAGATTGGCAAAAACGCCGCTGGCGTAGCCGGCGAGGTCAAGCGCGAGGATCGCCAGCCAGATGTCGAGCCGCTTCCACCACAAGGCCAGGCCGATCGGCAGCAGCCCGGCGAGCAACGCCAGCGGCTGATAGCCGAGGGCATACGGGTCGAAGGCACCGAAGCCGAGCGAGGCCGCGTAGAAAGGCACGGCAAAAACCAGCAGGCCCAGTGCTGGCCGGTAGCTCAGGGGCGACGGCGTCTTGTCGGCGAGCTGGAGGATGGCCAGCGCCAGCAGGGTCAGCGAAGGCGTCCCGAAATAAGCGTGCATGCCCGGTGCGATACCGACGAGCAGGGCTAGTGTGCTGGCGGCCAGGGCAACGCGCGGGCGCAGCTCGCCGAGCGGAACGAGGGCGGCGAGCGCCCCGAAAATAACGGCGTGGGCGAGTAGACCGTAGGCGGCCAGCAGGTTCATGGTTGCCCTCCGTCGAGCCAGGCTTCGCTGAATGCCGCATGTTTGATGCCCTGCCGGCGCCAGTCGTAGGCGAGGTGGATGCGTCCGTCGCGGCCAAGCAATAAAGACGGGTTGCCGTAATCGGCGCCGCCATCGGGAGCGGCTTCGACCGTGCGTATTTCCCGCCAGGTCTTGCCCTGATCGGCTGACAGCCAGAGCAGCAATGCCTGCCGCCCGCTGGCCGGGTTGCCGGCGAGGAGCAGCCGGCCGCTTCTCAGGCGGAGCAGGGCGACCGAGGCATTCGGATTGGCCACGGCGAGGGCTTCTCCTGCCTGCCAGCGCCGGCCGCCATCGTCGGTCGTCGCTACCTGTACAGAACCCGACCCCGGGCCGGCATCGCGCAGCACGGCCATGGCCCGCTGCTCGTCGAAAACAGCGACGGCCGGTTGCAGCGTGCGGGAGGTGGCGGGCAGGCGAAGCTTGTCGACAATTTGCCCGGTGGCCGACAGGCGCAGCCATTCGCCGTGCCGGCCGATGAAATCGTGGCTGATCGCCAGCCCCAGACCCCCATCGGCCAGCGACACGGGGGCGGACCGCACGGTGCTGTCAAAATTGGCGAACGGCGACGTTTGCAGGCGGGCCGGCTTGGTCCAGCTCTTGCCGCCATCGGTGGACAGACTGTGGTTGATCGAACTGCCCAGCGTGCTGCTGGCGTACCACAGATGCAACCAGCTGCCTTCGGCGTGGAGTACCGGGCTGCCGAGCCGGTCAACCCGGGCGAAGGTGCCGCCGGCTGTGCTTTCGTGGCTGGCGATCTGCCCCGGCGGGCGCCAGCCATCACGTTCCCGGATGCTGAAGTGGATCGTCATCCCATCCTCGGGGCCGGCCAGCCAGGCGGCGGCAATGCGGCCATCGGACAGTTCGGTCAGGTTGGGGGCGGCGGCCGCAAGGCTGGCATCGCGCCAGAGCATTTCATTGACGAAAAGCGGCGGCAGGGTTGAGGGCGTTGCCGCCGGCGGCGCTGCAAAGCCGGCGTCGGCCGGCGTCGGGGCGCGCCAGAAAGCCCCGGCCAGAGCCGCGGCGAACAGGATGAGCAGGAGGGGGCGGACAGGAAGCGGCATGGGGCGGAAGTTTAACCGGCTTGCCGTGGAGGGGGTGATTTTGCGCATTCAAGCGCTCGGGCGAACTACGAAGCTGGCCGCCGGGCCTCGAATTCGGTAATAATCCTTGGTGCCTGGGAGGGGTATAAAAATGCGGATCAAGTATTTCGTGCTCGGCGCGTCGGCGATAGTCGCAACCTTGTTTTTCGGTGGGGCGTATTGGTCGCTCGATCGAATTTTCGACAACATCGTGCGGGCCAATGCAGCGCGTGCCTCCGAGGCGACGACGCAGATCACCTTTGCCTCGATGTACCAGCTGATGAGCCAGGGTTGGCGACGCAGCCAGGCGGATGCGTTTCTCCACGCGATAGCCGAAGCTGGCAAGGACAACGGGCTGACCGTGCAGATCTACCGCAGCCAGGTGGTGGTCGATCTTTACGACGAAATTGCCCAGCCGCCGCTCGATGCCGATCTCAAATACGTTTTTGCCAGCGGCAAGCCCGTGCGCCGCGACACGGTCGATTACGCCCGCCACATTTATCCGCTGGTGGCCGAGGCCAAGTGCCAGCGCTGCCACCGCAATGCCAGCGTCGGCGATGTGCTCGGCGCGGTCGAGGTGCGTCAGGATTACGCCACCCTGTTGGCCGATGCCCGGCGCGAACTGTATCTGGCGTTTGCCCTGCTCGTGCCGCTCGCCGCCTTGCTGGCCGGTGGGGCCGTATGGTGGGTCGGGCGCAGAATCGAAGGGTCGCTAGAAGGCCTCCAGGCGGATTTTGACCAAGTCAATGCGGTTGGCGATCTGCGCCATATTTCCATCGCCCAGCGCGACCTCGGCTTCGTTGAACTGAACGGGGTATTCGCTGCGCTCGACCGCTTGCTGGCCAAATTGAGGACGATCGCCGTTGACAAGGAAATCCTGACCTTCGAAATCGGCCTGCTCGAAAAGTTTGTCATCACCTCTGATGTCGTGCGTGACTGGCGCGATTACGTTGGCCGGCTGCTCGTCGATATCAACGGCATCCTGCCGGCCCACACGCTGTTCTCCATTTTCAAGATCGACGACGAACTGTTCGACCTCGAGGTTTTCTGGCGCGGGCCGGTGACCGAACGCACGCGCACCATGATGGAGTTGCATATTCGCAAGGAACTGGCTGGTTTGCCGACCTTTGGCGACATCGGCGCCTGCAACATTCATCATCACGTTTCAAGCCACCTGGGCGAGCCGATCGATTTGTCGGAAGAGGATGTGTCGCTACGCGTCAAATCCTTTTTTGTCGACAAGCCGAAGATCGGCGGCATCGTCGGCATCGGGGTGCATGCCGGCGTCCTTGAAGACGAGACGCGTTATCTGGTCATGGAGAGTGTCCTGTCGACCTTGCTCAACGTTGTCGGCTCGGTCAAGGCGATCTACAAATACACCCGCGATCTTGAGTATTACGCCACCCGCGATCCGCTGACTGATCTGTTCAACCAGCGTGTTTTCTGGGAACTGAGCTTCTATGAAGTCGGCCGAGCCCAGCGTCACGGCTACAGCTTCGGCCTGCTCCTCATCGACCTCGACAATTTCAAACTGATCAATGACAACTATGGTCATGTCGTCGGCGACTCCTATCTCCAGCGCTTTGCCCGCCAGGTGCAGAACGCGCTGCGCGATGGCGACATTCTGGCTCGCTACGGCGGTGACGAATTCGTCGCGCTGTTGCCGGAGGCCGATCTTGAGGCTGTGGTTATGGTGGCCGAGCGAATCCGCCAAGCTGTCGAAGCGATGGAGGTAGTGACGCCGCACGAGGTGACCATTCGCGGCACGGCCTCCATCGGTCTGGCCGTTTTCCCGGATCACGCGGACAACGCCAAGGATCTGCTGCTCTTCGCCGACAACATGATGTACAGGGCCAAGGGGGCGGGCAAGGGGCAGGTTGCGGTACCGACTCAGGATGACATCGTCTCGGTGTTTCGCGACATCACCCAGAAGAGCGTCATGGTCCTCGACGCCATCGAGGCGAAGCGCGTCGTGCCGTACTTCCAGCCCATTCTCGGCATCGCCGAAAGGAAGATCGTCGCCTACGAAGTCCTGTCGCGGATCGAACTCGACGGGGAGATCATCCGGGCCGACGAATTCGTCGAAATCGCCGAGAAAATCGGGGTCATCCACCGTCTCGACATGCTGGTCATCGAACAGGCCCTGGATATCCTTTCCGCCCAGGGCCATACCGGGGAGGTCTTCATCAATCTCTCGCCGCGGGCACTGGTCTTTAACGAGTTTGCCCGCGACCTGCGGCGGATCGTCGCGAAGAGCGGCATCTCGCCGCACAACATCGTCTTCGAGATCACCGAGCGCGACACGGTCAAGAACCTGTCGCTGCTCGAACGCTTCCTCAACGACCTTAAGGCCGACGGCTTCAAGCTGGCCATCGACGATTTCGGTTCGGGCTTCTCGTCCTTCCACTACCTGCGCCGCTTCCCGATCGACTACCTCAAGATTGAGGGCGATTTCATCGCCAACATGCTCAACAGCGAGAAGGACCGCACCTTCGTCGTCAGCATCCGTTCGCTGGCGCGCGACATGGGCATCACCGTGGTCGCCGAATATGTCGAGTCGGCCGAGGTGCTGGCCGAACTCGTCGGGCTTGACGTCCAGTGCGCTCAGGGTTACCACATCGGCCGGCCGGGCCGCGATCTGCTGCCGGTCGACTGGCAGCCGCCCGAGTGATCAGCAGCCCTTGTATTCCGGCTTGCGCTTCTGCATGAAAGCGTCGATACCTTCGCCGGCATCCTCGCTCATCATGTTGCAGGCCATCACCTCGCCGGCGTAGTCGTAGGCCTCGGTCAGGCCCATTTCGAGCTGCTTGTAGAACATGCCCTTGCCCATGCGGATGGCGACGGCGCTCTTGCCGAGGATGTTGCCGGCCAGCCGCTCGATTTCAGCGTCCAGCGCATCGAGCGGCACGACGCGATTGACCAGACCCTTGGCTTTGGCTTCCATGGCGTCGATGAATTCGCCGGTGAGCAGCATTTCGAGCGCCGCCTTGCGCCCCAGGTTGCGGGCCAGACCGACGGCCGGTGTCGAGCAGAACAACCCGACATTGATGCCCGACACGGCAAACTTGGCGACATCGGCCGCCACCGCCAGATCACACATCGACACCAGCTGGCAGCCGGCCGCCGTGGCGATGCCGTGCACGCGGGCGATGACCGGCTGCGGCATCAGGGTGATGCTCAGCATGAGCTGGCCGCATTGCTTGAACAGCGCCTGCATGAATTCCTTGCTGTGGTTGCCGCGCATTTCCTTGAGGTCGTGCCCGGCGCAAAACGCCTTGCCCGCCCCGGCGATGACCACGACCCGGACGCCGCTGGAGCCGGCGATGGCGTCGAGCTCGGCTTGCAGGGCGGTCAGCATGTCTTTCGACAGCGAGTTGAACTGGCCGGGACGGTTGAGGGTCAGCGTGGTCAGGCCGTCGGCGCGGTCGGTACGCAGGACAAGGGGTTCGGTCGTGGTCATGGTGTCTCCATCGTGGGTGTTATGGGGCCGGCCATGCGGCCGACGGTCTATCGATAAACGCTGATTCTACCCCCGGAAATCGGGCTGTCGCTTGTGTGGCTTTTGGTACAGACCCCGGTGTGGCCAGTGATTAAGGTAGCTCCCACAGCATCCCGTGATCATTCAAGGAGAACAGCCAAATGCAAGCCATGCGTGATTTTCTCGACACCCACGACCGCAGTCGCGGCACCTTCCCGGCGCAACTAAGCCAGGATGAATTCGAGATCGTCTTCGCCCAGTATGAAACGTCCTGTCAGGCCGAGGGCGTAGCGGCCGTTGCTACGGTCAACTGGAAAAAACGGCCAAAATTGAAATTGGCTCGAATGTATCCAGATGGCGCCGGCTCACGGCATCGCTTTGGCTGGCGTTGGGTCGCTGAGGTGCTTGGCAAGGAATGCCGACGAAGCGGGACAAAGACAGGAAAACTGGGAAGTTTCCTGAATCACCGAAGGCGCGTGGTCGCGGGAAGCGCGCAAGTACCCGAGGCGAAGAAAGAACTGTTCGGCGGTGGTCGTCAGCAGAAACAACGAAGCCACGCCGTGAGCCGCCGACCATGACTCCGCAAACGAAACCAGCTCGCGCCCAAGCCCGCGCTTGCGACAAGAGGAGCGAACAGCGAGCGAACGCAGCAAGCCAAACGGCTGATGGAGTTCGAGGCCAACGACGGCAACCAAAGCGCCGCCATCGCGGATGCCAAAGAACTGAGGCGGAGATGTGTCCGAAATGTCGGCGATAGGCAACGCGTTCTCGGCAAGAAGCGCAGCGACTTCTTTGATCGAGGAAACAGGTTCGATGGTCATGTAGGGAAGGCTAGCTTAAAAAAGGGGCGCCGCGTGAGGTGGAGGGGTTAATGCGCGCTCGTTTGATCGGCGTCCTTCTCGACTGTCAGGTTCGGCGTCTGACTCAAATGAACTCCTTCGCACAAGCATGAAGTAGAGTGAGTCCCTCAACTGCAGGCTCAATAGCCGGAAGCGAATAGAAAGCAACATCATGCATGTACCGCGAGACATAAGGAGCATTGTGGAATGCATTTAGCGCTTCGACCCAAGGAGGAATCGCCATTTCAAGCTGCGAGCATTCGATTGCTGCAAGTCCCCAAAGCTCCCCAAGGTTGTGACGAACACTTGGTTTTCTAAGCTCCCTGCTGTTACGCCCAGACTTAAGAGCAATACTCTTCAATAAAACATTCAGCAATATGGCCTAGCAGCAATACGAGAGCTTCGCGTCTTGTTTCATGAGCGTTCGCTAGCACAAGAGCACCAGGAAGGACCGCAGACGCCACACCGAACAGCGCGCGACGTTCAGTGGGCGGAGAGAACACTAAATCACCTGTTGTGGCGTGGATGCTGACAGTAGCCATGTGTCGTGTTGTGCCTAACGTTGAAAATCACCAGGCCCGGTTGATTGTCGGGTTGGCAGCCAGGCTCATTAACCTTTGACCTTCCTTATCATGTGGTCGATGACTTGGCTGTGCTCGTGTTGGGGGCTGAACATGATAATTTCCGCGTCTGCGTCGACCTTTACGTTGTGCGCAGGAGGCCAGTAGAAGAGATCATTCGCTTTAACAGTTTCTTGCGTGCCATCCGCATTGGTTGTGGTGAGTTGGCCGCGCAGGACGAAGCCCCAATGAGGGCACTGGCACAAATTGCCTTCCAGTCCTTGGAACAGCGGAGTCGTGTCTACGCCTGCCGATAGCGTGAAATATTCGCCGCTGATCTTGCCAAATCCAGTTGCATCGCCGAAATCCGTTCGCTGACGGATTACCGCACCCGGGATTTCCATCCTGACGTCGACATCTTCCTTTGCTATTCGCATGATCGATTCTCCTCTAGGGTAAATGGATGCTATGGGGACATTTTGTGCAACTAATAACCGCATCCATTTAAAGATGACTCCTATCCTCGTCGATTAGTTTCCACTTTGAGGCGATGGCAGACAGGTCGCGCAACGCAATCTAAGCCGAACGGTTGAGATGCCCAACTCGTAGTAACCGACAAAACTGTCCAACAAGCTGGCGGACAGGACAGCCAAAGGTCCATGTGTCGCAATGATGTTGGGCGTCTGCTTGCATATTGTCGACTGATTCCTGATGACAAACCGGGTGGCATGAATTTTTGGCCGGAATTGCAATTGGTATTTTGCTGGGCGGTGTTCTGGCGCGTGCGGAACCGCGATCCGATGATTTCGATTTTGGCTGTTTTTTCCGGTAGACCGTAGCAATGCGTCTCGCCGTAGCGCCGGGCTTTTGTGGGCGTAATTCCTGCGGTATTAAACTCGCTGGCACTGCCGGTCGGTGGCGTGTCTGATTCGCGTTGCCTGGCCGCGAGCAGGGAGGTGGTCGGTCATGCAAGCACAGGCGATGATCAAGCTTGAGGATTTCAGTCCGTTTTCCAGCCTGACGGCAGTTGGCAAGAACCGTTTGCGCTAGGGGATGGTGAGTCGGCATGCGGTTTCCGAGGCGCCGTTGTATTTGATCGATGCCCGCGAGACTTGCGTTTTTGCGCTGAACAGCCTGTTCAACGATCTGCTCGACCCGGCATGGTTCCAGGCGGTGTCGGAAACGATGCTGGCAGGGTGTCGCTGATTCGCGACGTGGCCGGTTTGCGGCGGGTGGTCAGCCAGGGTTAATGTCCGGGGCCGGGCTGATCGGGTAAACGGTGGCCGGTCGGGCGCGGTAAAATGGCGCCCATGAATTCGCCGCGCTACGTCCACCTCCGCCTCCATTCCGAATACTCCGTTACCGATGGCATCGTCCGTATCGGCGACGCCGTCAAGCGCGCGGCGGGCGACGGCATGCCGGCGATGGCGTTGACCGATCTGGGCAATCTGTTCGGGCTGGTCAAGTTCTACAGCGGGGCGCGTGGCAAGGGGGTCAAGCCGATTGCCGGGGCGGATGTGTGGATCGCCAATCCGGAGTCGCCGGACGATGCCTATCGGCTGCTCCTGCTGGCGCGCAACAACGCCGGCTACAAGCAGTTGTGCCAGTTGCTGAGCAAGGCATATCTGGTCGAAGGCCGGCGCGACCGGGCGGAAGTCAATCGCGACTGGTTTGGCGAGGTCGGCTGCGACGGGCTGATCGCCTTGTCCGGCGCGCATCTGGGCGATGTCGGCGAAGCGCTGTTGAACGGCAATTTCGATCTGGCCGGCGAGCGGGCCAAGGCCTGGGAGGCGATCTTCCCCGGCGCGTTCTACCTGGAAGTTCAGCGCTACGGCCAGCCGCAGCAAGAGGCCATCGTTCAGCAGATGGCCGATCTGGCGGGCGAGACGGGCATTCCGCTGGTCGCCACGCATCCGATCCAGTTCATGAATCGCGACGACTTCCGCGCCCACGAAGCGCGCGTCTGTATCGCCGAAGGCTATGTGCTGGGCGATACGCGGCGCCCCAAGCTGTACACGGAAGAGCAGTATTTCAAGACGCAGGCCGAGATGGTCGAGTTGTTCGCCGACCTGCCGGAAGCGCTGGAAAATTCGCTGGAAATCGCCAAGCGCTGCAACATCACGATGACGCTGGGCAAGAACTTTCTGCCCGATTTCCCGATCCCGCCGGGCATGACCATCGACGAATATCTCGTCGATGAAGCCCGGAAGGGGCTGGAAGTCCGCCTCGCCGAGCTTTATCCCGATCCCGAGGTTCGCCTGCAGCGCCGGAAAGAGTACGACGATCGCCTCGTTTTCGAGTGCAACACCATCGTCCAGATGGGCTTCCCGGGCTACTTCCTGATCGTGGCCGACTTCATCAACTGGGCCAAGAACAACGGCGTGCCGGTCGGCCCGGGCCGGGGTTCCGGCGCCGGTTCGCTGGTCGCCTACAGCCTGCGCATTACCGACCTCGATCCGCTGGCTTATGCCCTGCTGTTCGAGCGCTTCCTGAATCCGGAACGGGTGTCGATGCCCGACTTCGACATCGACTTCTGCCAGGACAACCGCTGGCGCGTCATCGAGTACGTTCGCCAGCACTACGGCGAGGACGCGGTGAGCCAGATCGCCACCTTCGGCACCATGTCCTCGAAGGCGGTGATCCGCGACGTCGGCCGGGTGTTCGGTCTGCCGTATTCGATGTGCGACCGGATTTCCAAGCTCATCCCCATCGTCCAGAACAAGCCGGTGTCGCTGGCCGAGGCGCTGGAGCAGGAGCCGCAGCTACGCGAGATGATGGAGGGCGACGGCGATGGCGAGACCATTCGCGAACTGTTCGACCTGGCCAGCCGTCTTGAGGACTTGACCCGCAACGTCGGCATGCACGCCGGCGGTGTGCTCATCGCGCCTGGCAAGATCACCGACTTCTGCCCGATCTATCAGGCCACCGGTAGCGATGCGTCGACGGTGTCGCAATTCGACAAGGACGACGTCGAGAAGGTCGGCCTGGTCAAGTTCGACTTCCTGGGCCTGCGAAATCTGACCATTATCGAGCTGGCCGTCGAGTACATCCGCCGGATGACCGGCGAGAAGCTCGACCTGATGTCGCTCGGCTTCACCGATCCGGCCGCCTACCAGATCCTCAAGGACGCCAACACGACGGCGATCTTCCAGGTTGAATCGGAGGGCATGAAGAAGCTGCTCAAGAAGCTGGCGCCCGACCGT